>CAZIDL010000163.1:0-2525 GCA_964537825.1 uncultured Weeksellaceae bacterium | reverse complement strand
ACGATCCGTTCAAGGCGTTGTTTCTGGGCAACCAGCCGGCGGCTGTTGAGCCAGATAAGGAGCCAGATCAGGCCGATCCCGGCTACGGAATAAGCGCCGTATGCCGCCCAGGTCCGATACCATGGAGGTAGGATGCGGAATCGGTACTCGGCCGTGGAACTCTCTTTGAGATACACGTTGCGGGCCTTGACCTTGAAGTTGTAGCTCCCTTCAGGCAGATTCGTGTACTCCTTTTCGGTCTTTTTAGTGGGTTCGCTCCAGCTCTTATCGAAGCCTTTGAGCTTGTAGCGATAGCGGACCTTGTCCTGCCGATCGGGATAGAACGCTGAAAAGCGGAAGAACATGCGGTTCTTCGCATAAGGGAGCGTAGGTATCATCGACTCGGGTTGCTCCTCCATCGGTAGCCATCCCTTTCCAAGGCTATCCCCGATCGTATCATCGCTCCGTTCTCCGAAGACCCCTCCGAATAGAAGGCTATCTCCCGCACCCCTTACCCTACGGATCCTACAATCCCAAGGAGGGTCCAGGTCCTTTTTCATATCGGGATAATAACAGGCCACTCCTTTATCACCAGCGATCCAGGTCCGCTTTTCTTCAGGAAAGAGCGTTCGGACCCCGATATCCAAAGCCCTGAACACGAGGCTATCGACCCGATATCCCTCGTTTTGCGGGAGCATGCGTTTGACCGCTGCTCCTTCCCCATCGTCGTACCAAACCTCTCCTCCTACACCGCCTTTGAAGCGATACATCTTTCTCGAACCATCGCAGAGCTCTTCCCCATAAGCACAATGAGGGCGGAAGTTACCGGCTTCATATGAATAAAGGCCTTTTCGGGTCCCAAAGAGAACCCCTCCTCCCTGAGGGCGCTCATAGATCCATGCAGACCCTTTAGGGAAACCGTCCGTCGTGTCGTAATGCTCGATGTGATACCCTGAAAAGGAAGGAGGAACGCTCACCTCCAAGAGCCCCTTTGAGCTCATGCCGGCCCAAAGACGGATGGAATCCCCTCTGGTATCGACCGTGTCCCATCCGGTTGAAATGATCCCCTCTGGGACTGCTTTTTTCAATCGAAAGCATTTTTCCCATCCTCCCTTTTCACTCGAAGAGCGTTTCAAGACAGCAAGGTTGCCCCTGCCTCCCACCAATATCCGGTCCTTTTCATCCTGAGCCAAAGCCTTGGGGAGCAAGGTGAGATCATAACTATGCCCTTTGTATACCTGATCCAGCTCCATAGCCCCTCCGTCCTTCCCGGAAGATCCCTTGGCCTGTAACAGACCTTTATGAGCTGCGGCTATGAGGAGGGAAGGCTCCCCTTCTGCCTCAGCGCCGTCTTTATCGGTTCCAAAAGGATAGGAGAGGAAATTCAGGCAATTCCCTCCCATGCCCTTCGATCGCGTGAACGTCCCTGCTTCTTCATCCCATGACCACATTCCCTGTGCCGTACCGATGAACAATGGGGATCCTTCTCCACTGGAGGAAAGGCTGTCCTTTTTTCGAGACGTATAAAAACGTCCTATATCATTCACCGTTCCATCGAAGGCTTTTCCTTCCTTCACCTTGGAAAAAGGTTGCCCTGTATGAAGAAAGGCCAACCCTTGGTTGGTGGTGACCCAAAGGTTCCCCTCCCCATCGGGCAGAACATCCCAAACGAATTTGGAAGGCAGCCCATGTTCCCGGTCCAGATGAAAAAGGACCTCTCCTTCCGCTGAAAGCAAATAAAGGCCCATCGAGCGTGTCCCGACCGCATAAGCCGCACCGTAGAGGTTGCGTTCAGGGTCCAGATGGGTCGCGCAATAGACGCTTCGGCCGATCTTTTGGAGTTCCCTTGCGTTCGCTTCACCATGCTTTTCCTCCGGGAAATGGGTGATCTCCCCATGTTTCGGATCGAACTTGAAAAAACCACCTCCTAAGGTGAAAACGGTCCAAGTAGCTCTTTCCTCATCAGGGGCCGGCAATACCGCACGGATACCTTTTCCTTCCGTCAAGGGCGTTGATCCTCCCACAAAGGTCTTCTTCTCCTCTTTTAAACGATAAAGGCCATCGCTCCGATCCTCGATGATCAAAGATCCATGAAGGGAATGGATCGTGAAGAAGCGAGCTTTTGGGGTTATGGTGCTGATGCTATCAAGATCCTGTAAATAGAACAGCTTATGAAGAGAGTTAAAGTAGACCCCACCTTTCCCGTCCTTTTTGACCCCCCAGATCGTCCCAAAGTCGTGCAACGAATCAGGGAGCAGGGGTAAAAGGGACTGGTATTTCAAAGTTCCCGTACTGTCCGGGGCCACATATCCCATAAGGGATTCGCCTCCCACGAAGAGGCGTCCTTTTGGCCCCCGTTCGATCGCGAAAACCGCTTTACCAGCGCCCAACTCGTATTCCCGAAAATGCTCCCCATCGAATATATGGATCCCTCCATTGGAGCCGAAGGCGATCCGACCGTCAGGAAAGGCCTCGATGGAAAAGACCTGCCCGTGACCGTTATATTCCGATGGCTCGAAAACGGTGAGCTTCGGGGGGAAGGTCTG
>CAZIDL010000162.1:0-2538 GCA_964537825.1 uncultured Weeksellaceae bacterium | reverse complement strand
CCTTTGAGGTCACTGTTAACGGGGACGTCACGACCGACGAGATCAATTCGAGCGCCTTCGAGGTCGACCTTTCCAACTTCGACTTGGAGATCGGTGATGAGGTCGTCGTTAAGATCAAGCATAAAGATGACTGCAAACCGAAGGTCCTCAATCCGGAGGTGCTCAAGCCCA
The DNA here is from genome assembly GCA_964537825.1 of uncultured Weeksellaceae bacterium. GTDB lineage: Bacteria > Bacteroidota > Bacteroidia > Flavobacteriales_D > CAYVSK01 > CAZIDL01. The sequence continues at coordinate 2,367 of CAZIDL010000162.1, read as the reverse complement.
AGAGTACCTACGAGATCCAGAACATCGAGATCATCGAGGAGGATAGCATTTTGAAATGGACCACCAAGGGTGAGACCGGTCAGCTTCCCTTCATTATCCAGCAATATCGCTGGAACAAATGGATCCGTATCGGAGAGGTGCAGGGAAAGGGAAGTCCCGAGAAGCACACCTATGAGTACAAGTTCCAGCCCCACAGCGGAAAGAACAAATTCCGTGTCATCCAAGAGGATTATACGGGCAAGGTCCGCCCCTCAAAAGCGGTGACCTTCCGGAACACGAAGGGTGAAGAACTTCAATTCAGTCCCAAAAAGGTCAAAAAAGAGATCGTGTTCACCGGGGAAACGATGTTCGAGATCTACGATCAGTACGGGAACGTCGTCAAGAAGGGGTACGCCAAGAAGGTGAACGTGGAGAACCTCAAGGATGGGGTCTACTACCTGAGTTACGACAACAAGACGGAGAAGTTCATCAAAAAGTAGGCGTTCTCCCCCTATTTTCTCTTCTTTAATGAGCATGAAGCGGATCGAACACCTTGGTATCGCTGTAAAGGAACTTTCCAAAGCGAACGAGGTCTTCGAAAAGCTTTTCGGATCCGCTCCTTATAAGGTGGAAGAGGTCGAACGGGAAGGGGTTTCGACGAGCTTCTTTAGGATCGGCGACAACAAGGTTGAGCTATTGGAAGCTACCGACCCGGAAAGCCCGGTCTCTAAATTCATCGAGAAGAACGGGGAAGGCCTTCATCACGTCGCGTTCGAAGTGGATGATATCCACGCGGAGATGGAGCGCCTCAAGGGAGAAGGCTTTCGCCTGATCCACGAAGATCCTCAGGACGGCGCTGACAACAAGTCCATCTGTTTCCTACACCCCAAGGATACCAACGGCCTTTTGGTCGAACTATGCCAGGAGAAGAATTAAGGAAGGAGTTCCTTCTCCAGTTCTGTTAATTCCTCTTTATCCAGGTGGTGAGCTCGTATCCCCTTTTGATTGGCTGTCCTTATGTGGGTTTCTGTGTCATCGATGAAGAAGACCTTCTCGGGTGGAGTGCCCATACGTTCCAATAGCTTATCGAACGCCACTGGTTCAGGCTTCCTTGCGCCCATTTCATAGGAAAGATGGATTCCTTCGAAGAGCGCTTTGAAGTTCCCGAACCCATAAGCCGCTTCCACGATCTCGGAAAAACGCTTCATATGGAGTTCGTTGGTATTGCTGAAAAGGTGAAGCCGGTAATAACGAGCGACCCTTTCGAGAAAACGGAACCGCTTTTCCGGAATTTCCAGTAATAGAGCGTTCCAGGCATCGTCGATCTTTCGGTCCTCCGCAACGATCGAAGCGCGTTCCTTCAATTCCTTCCTGAAGGATGCGACATCCAGATCCCCCCGTTCGAAACGGTCGAAAAGGTCATCCTGCTCCGCTTTTGAATGCTCGTTCAGGAGCGGTCCCTTCCCAAGCTCTGAAAAGGCATTGGAACTACGTTCTGGCTCGATGTCGATGATCACACCCCCGAGATCGAGGAGGAGGACCTCGATGCCTTCCAAGTCATGAAAATGTTCGTGGCCGCTGGAAGCATGGCTCATAGCTGCTTATTTTCCCTATTTTTGTTAGAAAGAAGGGTATGCCCTTCCAATGGGCCTATAGCTCAGTTGGTCAGAGCACTTGACTCATAATCAAGTGGTCCCTGGTTCAAGTCCAGGTGGGCCCACGACCTTTTTCCGGCCGGATCTCCTACCGGCCTGGAAAAAGGAAGTTCAAAGCTCTGGTTCAGGGCTGAAAAAGTCCAAAGGCCCAAGGGCAAGGTCAAAAATACGCCTCCACGTACTAACTTTATCGGATCTCAAGTCGACCCTTAAACAATCCGTTCTTGATGAAACGCTGCCTTCCTTTCCTTCTTCTTGCTCTTCTAAGCTTTGCAAGTACCAAAGCTCAGGAAAGTGTGGATACCAACTATTACGATCCCCCACCCAAGATGGACCGCTTTATGTTCACCTTGGGTTATGCGGGTTGGATGAACGCGCCTGACGGGATCGAACTGAAACCCTGGTCCTACAGCACCAGCGTGCATTACATGCAGGATATTCCCTTTGGAGAAAGCGGATTCGCAACGGCCATCGGTTTGGGTTTCAGCAGTCATAACGTCTACTACAACGGTTTCTTCATCGAGGATCCGGACGGTGATGACCCTACCGGATTGAAACCTTATCCGGAAGAGCAGGAACCAAGGAAGAACAAGCTTTCCACGAACTACTTGAGCGTGCCGTTGGAGCTGCGATTCCGCTCTTCCGGTTCTCCAGCGTTCAAGATCGGTCTTGGTGGACGGATCGGTTATCTCTTCAACCTGCACAACAAGATCATCGATGAGAACGGGAAGCG
>CAZIDL010000161.1:0-2601 GCA_964537825.1 uncultured Weeksellaceae bacterium | reverse complement strand
GTTCCGGCGGCAAAACTTGACGACACGGGCCACTTGTTCCGTCGACTGGGGCAAGACCACGACATTGGGCAGGTACCGCTCCAGGGTGTAGGCGTCGCACTCGTAAACCAGGAGGTCTTGTTGGCTGGCGATGACGGCATCATTGCCGACAATCGCTCGAAGCTCCTCCACGAGGTGGGCGCTCAACGGTTCGGCCGTGTCGGTTGCCATATGATACACTTCATCATAGACAAAACTGTTGTCGTTGTCGAGTGGCAGGCTTATTTTTGAGCTTATGGAGATATTCAGCGCCTTTGAACCGCCCGAGCGTCTCTTGATGGGGCCCGGTCCTAGCGATGTCGAGTCGAGCGTCCTGGAAGCCATGTCGATGCCGCTCGTCGGGCATTTGGACCCCACATTTCTCCGATTGATGGATGAGGTAAAAACAATGTTGCGGTATGTGCTCCAGACCCAGAACGCAATGACCTTTCCCGTGAGCGGTACCGGCAGTGCCGGCATGGAATTTTGCCTGGTCAATCTGATCGAGCCCGGCGACAAAGTCTTGATCGGCGTCAACGGGGTATTTGGTACCCGGATGGTCGATGTCGCAGAACGGTGTGGTGCTCAAGTGACGAAAGTGGAAGCGGACTGGGGCGAAATTATCCAACCGCAACAAATTGAAACGGCGCTTCAAGAGACCAAGCCCGATCTGGTGGCGCTCGTCCACGCGGAAACCTCCACCGGGGTGTGGAATCCGATTGAAGAGATCGCGCCGCTCGTCCATGATTCGGGAGCGCTCCTGTTGCTGGATACGGTTACCTCGTTGGCCGGCTCTCCTGTCGATATCGATAGGTGGGGAGTCGATGCGGTCTATAGCGGAACCCAAAAATGCTTAAGCTGTCCGCCCGGCTTGGCACCGGTCTCTTTGAGCGAGCGTGCGGTCGAAAAGATTCGGGGGCGCCGGACAAAGGTCCAAAGCTGGTACCTCGATTTGAATCTGCTGGCCTCTTACTGGGGGAATGAGCGTGCGTATCACCATACAGCGCCGATTTCCATGAATTATGCCTTGCATGAAGCGTTGCGCTTGGTGCTGGAGGAGGGATTGGAAGCGCGGTGGGAGCGCCACCGGAAGCATCACCTCGCCCTCAAGAACGGACTCGCGGCCATGGGACTCAAGATCGCCGCTCAGGAAGGTCATCAGCTTTGGCAGCTCAATGCCGTGGGAGTCCCGGAAGGGGTCGATGAGGCCGCTGTCCGCAAGGCCCTTCTCGATGAGCACCAGATCGAAATCGGCGCCGGGTTGGGGCCGATGAAGGGAAAGATCTGGCGAGTCGGGCTGATGGGAGCAACCTGCGTTCAGCCCAAGGTGGAGCGATTTTTGAGCGCCTTTGGCAAGGTGCTTTCGAAAAACGGTTATCAGGTCGATGTGGACGAGGCGTTGACAGCCGCCCGGCAATAAGGGGGCTTTGGTTTATGTTCATTACGGGCTTGGGCACAGCGACGCCACCGAATCGGTTTTCTCAAGAGGCTTGTTGGGAGGCGCTGAAGGCATCGGAGGCATTGCCACGGCTTAAGCGGAGATCTCAAGCGCTGTTGAAGAAGGTGCTTCAAGGGAAGAATGGCATCGAATCGCGCTACCTGGCGTTTGAGGAGCTGAATGAGGCATTTGATCTCTCGCCCGACGCGATGCATGAGCGTTTTCTCCGTTATGCGCCCGCGGTCGCTTGCCGGGCCGCCCGGAAAGCGTTGCAGGATGCCGGCCTTCAAGCCGACCGGATCGATGGGGTTGTGATCAGCACCTGCACCGGCTATTTGTGCCCCGGGCTCACAAGCTACTTGATCGACGAGCTCGGCTTTCGCCGTAACGTCGTCGCGTTGGATCTGGTGGGCCAAGGCTGTGGGGCGGCCCTGCCAAACATGCAAACCGCTGCCGGATTGCTTGCCAGTGCCCAAGGCGAGCATATCCTGTCGGTTTGTGTCGAGATTTGCAGTGCGGCGTTCTATCTGGATGACGACCCCGGAGTATTGATCAGTGCCTGCCTGTTTGGCGATGGGGCCGGTGCGGCCGTGCTTTCACGATCGCCCGTCCAAGAGGGACGACGGATCGAGTGGACGAAAGCACGCAGCCGAATTCTCCCGGAGCATCGGGAACAACTTCGTTTTGAACAGTGCGGTGGCATGCTTCGTAACCGATTGGAATCGACGGTCCCAAGCCTGGCGGCTCAAGAGGCTCAAGCGCTCTTCAATGAGCTCGGCAGCGAGGTCGGGCTTTCAAGCTCGGAGATTGGGGCGTGGATCGTCCATGCGGGCGGACGAGATGTCCTGACGGCCTTGCAGGAGGCGTTGGGACTGAGCTCCGAGGAGCTGCGTTGGAGCTCGGAGGTGCTCCGGCAGTACGGAAATTTAAGCAGCCCTTTTGTCTATTTTGTCTTGGCCTCTGCCTTGAGGGCCTCCGCCCCCGGCGGATGGTGGTGGCTGGCCAGCTTTGGTGCCGGCTTCAGTACCCACGCAGCGTTGCTGAAGGTCGACGCGTGAGGGGTGGTGTGGCGGAGTGGCGGAGTGGCGGAGTGGCGGAGTGGCGGAGTGGCGGAGTGTCGGAGTGTCGGAGTGTCGGAGTGGAGG
>CAZIDL010000160.1:0-2613 GCA_964537825.1 uncultured Weeksellaceae bacterium | reverse complement strand
CGTCGACTTTCTTCCCGAGGACGACTGGGTTCGTTACGCCATCAGCAAGCGTCCCCGCAGGACCGTGCTGCACCGCCTTCAGGAGTTCAACTTCCATCGCCACGCCGAAAAGGCCGAGGTGCCGATGGAGAAGAGGTCGAGGGCTACGAGGTGCTGGCCGAGAAGACGAGGTGAGAAGGAGTGACTCCACGCGAGACCATCGAAAGGAATGGAAGCCGATGTCGACAGACGATACGACAGAGTCGGAGCAGCGATCAGAACCGATATCCCGACTATCAACGATTCCAGAAGCTCCGGAACCGGAGTCAGACTTCCGCTCCCACAAGCAAGTTGCTGACGCCCTCGTCCAAACCATCACGTCGGGCGACGACGGACTGGGGATTGCGCTTACCGGCAGGCTGGGCAGTGGGAAGTCCAGCATCGTCGAGCGGATGAAGAAGCGGCTGGAAAACGGAGAGAGCGATTCACTCGTCTTCACCTACGACATCTGGGTTCACCGCGGCGACTCGATCCGGCGGTCCTTCATCGAAGAACTGGCTCATTGGCTGGAAGGAAAGGGATGGATTGGGAAGAGCACAGCTAACGAAGCGGAGCGATATGTTTTAAAGCAGCAGTCCGAGTCCAGAAGCCAGATCACCGCCATCGGAGCTGCGGCAGCAATTCTCCTCGCGCTCCTTTCCCCCGCGTTATTGCTGACACGGGCGCATCAATGGAATGTCATCGCCGAGAATATACCACTCTGGTTGCCTGACCTCGGCTTGGATGAGATTCTGGTTGAGTCGTTTGGTGCGCTTGTGGCCCTTTCGATTCTGACTGTGTTCACGGCTGGGCTGGGTATCCTTGCAATCTGGAAGCTCGGCTACTGGCTGATCTATGGGGGCAGGACGTGGAGTCCGAGTTTGCTGAGTAGAGAATCCTCCGTCACGATCGAAGAAGCCGACGCCTCTACGGTGGACTTTCGGAAGGCGTTCGAAACGCTGGTAGGGTCAGCCCTAAAAGGCTCCGATCGCAAGCTCGTGATCGTGATCGACAATCTCGACCGGTTCACCCCGGAGGACGTCTACGAAACGTGGACCAATCTGCAGACCTTTTTTGAACTCTCGGCCTCAAACCGTCGCGACGATGAAGCGAGAGAAGATAGAGACTGGCGGGATCGTGTCTGGACCATCCTGCCCTTTTCCCCGCAGGCGCCTTACCGGCTGCGTCAGATGCTTGGGAGGCGGGAAAATGCTCACGGAAACAGGGAAACGTATTCCCCGACGCCGAGCATACCGCCCTTCGAAGAGTATATTGAGAAGACCTTTCAGCTTCGCTTTCGGGTATCGCCACCGGTCCAGTCCGATTACGAAGAGTATTTTCTCCAGCAGTTCGAGGAGGCAGTCGAGATACACGATGACCGGGGAACGGCCACCCGCGTGCGCGACCTGTTTTTCCGATTCGTCTACGACTCCAGAAAGCCGGATGGTACGTTGCAGCCGACGCCTCGAACCGTGAACCGGTATCTGAATGACCTCGTGGGTAGCATTCGTCAGCACGGCAGGACGCCCCCAATCCCCGTTCAAGCCCACTTTCTGCTCTTGAAGAGAAAGTTTGGCGATAATCTGACTCAACAAAAGATCCAGTCAGACAGCGACGTGGATTTGCGCGGCGTCCAACCACTCGTTGGTGTGCAGGCGTCCACGTTGCGCCGTCAACTTCTTATGCTTCACCACGGTGTTGAGATAAGCAAAGTGAATCAGATTCTCATCCGCCCGGAGGTTGTGGCGGCGATCGAAGACGGAGACGCCGAGACGCTTGAAGAATTTCAACATGAAACTGGCTTCCGTCGCCTCGTTCGAGAACGCGTCCAGCAGCTTAAGGCTCGTCCTCTGGGAGCGACAATTGCGACGGCTGCCGTAGCGCTGGAGGATGTAGATGAGAACCGCCTGCCGGAGCAGTGCTGGAAACTGCTTATAGAAGGAATCGAAGCCGTTGATGAGATAGAGGTGAGATCCGAGAAAGTGGGAAAGGGTCTCGATGTCCTAATCGAAAAACAAAAAGAGGAGCAAGTGGATACCGAGCCGCTCGAACGAAGGAGCCTCCGTCTCATCAGCGCTATGCCAGACTAACAACGGATACGTTCTTGAGCCGATGGATGACCTCGACGAGAAAGAAAAAAGCTGGGTGCAGACTGCCATTCCGGTCCTGGAGGGTGTCATGGAACGGCATGAGGGACGTGAGGACGAGGGCCTGGATCTCATCAGAGAGGAATTTTCCGTTCCTGGCAAGCCGCCTCGCTACATTGACCTTCTGAAAAAATTGTACGAGGAACTGGCGGATCCGAGTCGAGTCTGGGAGTACTCATTCAAGCCGGGGGACACCACTCCGGAAGAGGTCATCCGCTACTTAAGATCGAAGGCTCTTGAATCGGAGAAGGGACTTCAGGACGACACCACGAAGGCAGTCTATTTGCTGGTCCGGACGTATGGGATTGATTGGCCCTGGAAAGAGTTAATTGAAGCTATTAGGGACAAGCTCAAGAAGTTCATCGTCAAGAGCAAAAATACGAGCAGGAAGATCTCTGACGTCCCCATTGGATATTACACGGGTCTCATCGGGACGCTCTTAATTCTT
>CAZIDL010000159.1:0-2632 GCA_964537825.1 uncultured Weeksellaceae bacterium | reverse complement strand
GAGCAGCGGTCTCCAAAACCGCAGGTTGCGGGTTCGAGTCCTGCTACCCGTGCCTAAAAGGAGTGAAGGAAGCATGTTGACGAGGATCCGCACATATGTTCACGAAACGGTCCAGGAGCTGGTCCATAAGGTCTCTTGGCCGTCCTGGAAGGATCTTCAGAACAGTGCGGTCATCGTTCTCGTGGCGTCCATCATGATAGCTTTCGCGATATTCGTGATGGATTACATCTTCGGTATTAATTCCGAAGGTTCTGCGTGGCGCGGTATTCTTGGATACATCTACGAGATCCTTCAAAATCTTTGAGCGGTAGCGCCCCTATGAGTGAAGAAACGCAAAACACGGAAGATCAGAACAACGTCCAGAGCCCGAAGAAATGGTACGTTGCCCGAGCGATCAGTGGCCAGGAAAAGAAAGTGAAGAAGAAGATCGAGATCGAGATCGAAAGGCTCGGACTCCAGGATCGGGTCTCCCAGATCCTCATCCCGACGGAAAAGGTCTTCCAGATCCGGAACGGGAAGAAGGTCAGCAAGGAACGGAACTTTTTTCCGGGCTATGTGCTGATCGAGGCCGATCTTCAAGGGGAAGTCCCGTACGCGATCAAGAACGTGAGCGGTGTGATCGGTTTCCTTGGGACCGAGGACGGAGGAGAACCCAGTCCGCTAAGGGACAGCGAGGTGAATCGGATCCTCGGAAAGGTGGACGAACTCTCCGAAAGCGAAGAGGATGTCAACATCCCTTTTATGGTCGGAGAAAGCGTTCGGATCATCGATGGCCCCTTCACCGATTTCAGCGGTGTTATCGAGGACATCAACGAAGAGAAGAAAAAACTCAAGGTCATGGTGAAGATCTTCGGAAGGAAAACCCCGCTTGAGTTAAGCTATATGCAAGTTGAAAAGGAAAGTTGAAGATCCCTCCTGAAGGGATCATGATAAACGTAGTATCATGGCCAAGGAAGTTGCTGGACTGATCAAGCTTCAGATCAAAGGTGGACAGGCGAATCCTTCACCGCCCGTTGGGCCCGCTTTGGGCGCCAAAGGACTCAACATCATGGAGTTCTGCAAGGCCTTCAATGCAGAGACCCAGGATGACAGCGGGAAAGTCCTGCCGGTGGAGATCACCGCTTATACCGATGGATCTTTCGAGTTCATCGTTAAGAAACCCCCTGTCCCGATCCAGATCATGGAAAAGGCCAAGATCCAGGGGGGGTCCGGTGAGCCTCACGCGAGAAAAGTGGGGGCCATTACCTGGGATCAGGTCCGCGAGATCGCGGAAGAAAAAATGCCGGACCTGAATTGCTTCAGTATCGAGCCGGCCATGAAAATGGTGGCAGGAACTGCCCGCAGTATGGGTGTGAACATAAAAGGGAACCGTCCCTTCTAATAGGACCGGACAATGGCTAAGTTGAGCAAAAAACAAAAAGAAGCACGCGAGATCTTCGACAAGAACGAAGTTCACAGCCTTTCGCGTGCTTGCGAGATCGTCAAGGAGATAGCGAACAAGAACTTTGACGAAACGGTCGACCTTTCCATCCGATTGGGGGTCGATCCCCGGAAATCCGATCAAATGGTCCGGGGATCCGTCACCCTTCCGCATGGTAGTGGAAAGGATATGCGGGTTCTGGCCCTTTGCGATGAGAGCAAGCAACAGGAGGCTAAGGATGCCGGGGCTGATCACGTTGGTCTTGACGAATACATCGAAAAGATCAAAGAGGGATGGACCGATGTGGATGTGGTGGTCACAACCCCTGATGTGATGCCTAAGGTCGGGCAGCTCGGTAAAGTTCTCGGGCCACGGGGCTTGATGCCGAACCCCAAGACGGGGACGGTCACCATGGAGATCGGAAAAGCAGTAGAAGCCGCTAAGGCCGGTAAGATCGATTTCAAGGTCGATAAGTACGGTATCGTGCATGCTAGCATCGGGAAAGCCTCCTTCAACCCCCAGCAGCTTCATGAGAACGCGAAGGAGTTGATCAATAACATCGTACGGAACAAGCCTTCCGGGGCAAAAGGGGTCTACCTGAGAAGCGTGCATCTTTCAAGTACCATGAGCCCCGGAATTCCGGTGGAAGCAAGAAGCTATTGAATCCCCGAACGATAAACGAGGACCCATGACCAGAGAAGAGAAGGACGCGCTGATAGAAGATCTGCAAGGACGCCTCGAAGCGAACGAGGTCATCTACCTTGCGGATACGTCCGAACTGGACGTGGAGCATACGAATAAGCTCCGCAAGCAGTGCTACGACAACAACATTTCGCTCCAGGTCGTGAAGAACACGCTCCTTCAGAAGGCAGTGGAGCGCACAGAGGCCAAAGATCTCTCCGGCCTTCTGGATACCCTCGAAGGTCCTACTTCAGTGATGTTAGCCGAAAAAGGGAACGCTCCGGCGAAGATCATCAGGGATTTCAGAAAGGACTTCTCGAAACCGCTCCTCAAAGGGGCTTATATCGAGGAAGAGATCTATAAGGGCGACGAGAATCTGAATGATCTTGCCGAACTGAAATCGCGTGAGGAGCTTATCGGCGATATCGTAGGGCTTCTTCAGTCGCCTGCTAAGAACGTTATTTCCGCTCTTCAGTCGGGCGGGAACAAACTCTCGGGGATCGTTAAGACCCTCGAGGAACGCAACCAAGA
>CAZIDL010000158.1:0-2633 GCA_964537825.1 uncultured Weeksellaceae bacterium | reverse complement strand
TCAGAAGTAATTTACGGGATTCGTGTTCACCTCGCTCGCGAGGACCGCAAATTTAGGAAATTCTGCCTGCAGTGCTTCGCTCAATAGCTCCACAGTATACTTCTCGCTCTCATAATGGCCTATATCGGCCAACAGAAGCTTCCCTTCCGCATCGAAGAACTCGTGGTACTTCATATCAGCTGTAACAAAGGCGTCAGCCCCTGCCTTCATGGCGTCCTTCATCAAAAAACGTCCAGCACCACCGCATATCGCCACTCTCCGGACTTTACTACCCAATAGAGGGGTGTGGCGGATGCAACCGGTCCCCATCCGCTCCTTGAGGAGTTCCAGGAAAGCTTTCTCTTCGATCCCTTCCGGCAATTCTCCCAGCATCCCGAAACCGTTGATCGGATCTTCATTGACGATGGGATAAAGATCGTAAGCCACTTCCTCATAGGGATGTGCCTCTTTCATGGCATGAACGACCCTTCCCTGCAGATGGGCAGGGAGCACGGTCTCCAGTCGGAGCTCCGTTTCACGGTGTTCCTCTCCGATGGTCCCCACATAAGGGGTGCTCTCTTCCCCTGCTTTGAAGGTCCCGAACCCTTCCAGGTTGAAACTGCACTGGCTGTAATCTCCGATGGACCCCGCACCCGCATTAAAGATGGCCTGCCTCACTTCATCGGCACTTTGGGTGGGGCAAAAGAGAACGAGCTTGAGGAGATGCTCCTTCATAGGTCTGAGTACCCGGAGGTTCTCCAAACCAAGCTTTTCGGCGAATTTGGCGTTCACCCCGTGTCGGACCTTATCGAGGTCCGTATGGGTAGCATAGATCGCCACATTGTTGCGGAGGGCCTTCATGACGGTCCGCTCAACGTGATCCTTTCCTGTCAGGCTCTTGAGCGAACCGAAGATGATCGGATGATGAGCCACGATGGCGTTCGCTCCCCTATCGATGGCTTCATCTACGATGGCCTCCGTACAATCGAGTGTGACGAGAACGCCGTTCAGTTCCGTATCGGGCTCACCGACGAGAAGCCCCGAATTGTCGAAATCTTCTTGGTAAGCGGGTGGTGCGAAGCGGTCGAGGAAGTTCGTGAGTTGCTGGAGTTTCATGGGAACGAAAGCTTTGGATCCCCCTTTGTGGCCTTAGAGCTTCCCTTTGTGTCCATAGTGGTTCAAAGAAGTAGAAATGGGAACACAAAGGTCACAAAGGGTCGCACCAAGAGCACGAAAAAGATCTTCAATAGGATGCCGAATTCACCCCCTCCACATAATCCCTCAAATAAGCAAAAGGTTCGGTCAGTTCTCCATCCCGTGCGACCGTGGCCCTTTCCAGGACCCCTTCCTCATCGTTCCCCATAAAGGCCGGGATAATGCGCTCCATCAGGCTTCGACCGAACGCTTCGGATGCATCGCGCGGAAGTTCACCCGGGAGGTTGTCCACAGCCATAACACAGATCGCCTTCGGGTCCATAGGATCCGTCTCCTCTCCCGTTCCGGGATCGTAGCCGTAGAGGGGATCATCGATGGTAGAGGCCCTTAGCGTGGTAGGGAGCGGTCCATCGATATCGCAACTAATGTCCGCTATCGTGTCGATCCGAAAGGAGGGATCGTAAGCATCGGCGGCGGTGAAGAACACTGGTGCATCCGGATCCCAATAATGGGCGGCGATGAAGAGATCGATCGAGCGAGCGAAAGGCATGAAGTCGGTCGTGAAACGGGACGGATCTTGGTGGAACAGGTCGTGATCCCATTCACCTCCATCTATCCTATGATGAAAGTCCTTACTGTCCAATTGGGCGAAAACAGGCTCCTCGAAGTTCGCTTCTTTCAGTTCTTTCGGGGTCACTTCCCGGATCCCGATGGCCTCAACGATCTCCCGTGCCCCTTTCCCTACACGGCCATGGCCCGTTATGGCCGTTCGAAAGTCCTTTGGCAATTCCACCTTTTTCAAATGTTCGTCCAATTCCCGCCGGTCCTTGCAGCGGTGAGCCGGAGGAAGCTCGTAGAGGCCTTTTCGCTTCCCATAGGCCAGGAAGCCGTTGTAAGCCCCCACGATACCAGCGAACCGCCCGAATCCGATGATCCTACGACCGAGCGTATCGGTCATCACTTCGTGATCGATGAGGCGGATCCGCTTATCCAATACGGCCCGAAGCAGGTCCCTGTTATGAGGCTGTTCCTTGATGGTGTGGGAGAAGAAGGCGTAGGTCTTCTCCGGGATCAGGGCTTCAGGGGGCACTTCCTTGATCCCGATCAGAACGTCCCGGTCCGACACATCGGTTTCCACAGGGATTTCGAAGTATCGGTATTCTTCATCCCGAAAAGCACGTAGTTCCGAAGGTTCGACCTTGATGTCCAACCCGGGATAGTGTGCCAGAAGGGTCTTGCATTGGTAAGGGGTAAGGCCCACCCTGCGATCGGGTGGCTGCTTCCGTTCCTTGATGAGCCCCAAACGAAGGGATGCCATGGGTCCTTTTCTTTGTTCCGCAAAGTTAGGGAAAAGGATAAGCTCCGGCCTTTTGAACATTAGGACGAGCTTATGGTTAAATAAGATGGAACGCGTAGATTCGCGATCCGTTCTTTGATAAACAATGGGGCCGACTTGGCTTTGACAGCAAGCGGCATCGTTAGGTAAGCATGTCGAGCGC
>CAZIDL010000157.1:0-2665 GCA_964537825.1 uncultured Weeksellaceae bacterium | reverse complement strand
CTTACTGAGGTGATGGCTGAAGAATTGCTGTTGAACCTTAATGAATTACGAGGTATCAACGCCAAAAGGAGGGAGGGGAAGTATATCCGGGAGGAACACAAAAAGATCGAGATCGATTTGACAAAAGAGAAAAAGGAAAGGGAAAGAACCTTTGCAAAAAGGTTGACCAACCTTGAATTGGAATCAATCGGAAAGGTCTTGGATTATGAATCTCCCCTAAAAAACAGCAGTAAAGATGAAGGGTTAGGGGAAATCGACTTGATTTCTTACGAGTCGAATAAGAAACATGTGTATTTGCTTGAACTTAAGTATGGGCAAAATGACGAAACCCTTCTTCGAGCCATGTTAGAGGCTTTTACCTATTATCAGACGGTTGATGAAAAGAAGTTGTTGGAGGACCTTTCGGAAGAAGAAGGAACCCCGATCAATGATGTTGAAGTAATACCAGCTGTTTTGGTCACCTCTGGATGTAACGCATTTGAGGAACTTAATGAATTGGAAAGGGGTGATTACAGACCTCAGTTAAAAGCTCTTGCTCTTGCTTTGGGCATCCGCTTTTTTAGCTTAGAGATATACGTGGATGAAGCTGCTCTTTAAGATCCACCGCGGCACCCAAGAGATCGGTGGTTCCTGTGTGGAAGTGCGAAGCGCCAGCACCCGGATTCTCCTGGACCTCGGGATGCCCTTGGTGGAAAAGGACGGGAGTCCTTTCGAACTCGAACGCTATCCCGATCGGAGCAGGGAAGGATTGCGTCGAGAAGGGGTCTTGCCGGAGATCGAGGGCCTTTACGAGGATAGCGGGCGTGCCGTCGATGCCATCATCCTTTCCCATGCTCATCCGGATCATTACGGCCTCATGGGATATGTACGGAAGGATCTGCCCATCTACATGGGCGAGGCCACTCATCAGCTCATCGAGCTGAGCAACAGCTTCACCCCCCAGGATGTACGAATCGAGAAGGTGCGCTATTTCCGGAACGAGGAATCGTTCCAAATCGGCGATATCCAGATCACACCCTATCTGATGGACCACTCTGCTTTCGATGCCTACGCTTTCCTCATCGAAGCGAACGGAAAGCGTTTGTTCTACTCCGGCGACCTCCGCCAGCATGGACGGAAGGGCTCCCTTTTCCATCGTCTCAAAAAGGGTCCGCCCCAAGGGATCGATCGTTTGCTCCTGGAGGGGACCAAGATCGGGGAGGGTCATGCCGCTCCGATGAGTGAAAGGGATCTGGAGGAGGCTTTAGTGGAGCGTTTCAGGAAAAAAGCTCCGGTCCTCATCCATGCTTCCGGTCAGAACATCGACCGCTTGGTCTCGATCTACAAGGCCTGCAAGCGGAGCGGTCGGACGATGGTCGTGGACGTCTACGTGGCCAATGTGCTGAAGGAATTGTCCCGCTACGCCAAGATCCCTCGGCCATCCAAGAGTTTTCCCGAGATCAGGGTCATCTTTCCCAGAAACATGAGTGAGCGGCTCGCTGAAGAAGGCAAGAAAAAGCTCCTTTACCGTTTCAAACACTACAAGATCCAGGGCAAAGAGCTTTCCGAGCGCGCCGATGAAACGGTGATGCTCGTCCGCCCTTCCATGAAGGGGCTTCTGGATCATATCAAGGGCATCGACGCTGGCCATTTCGTCCATTCCATGTGGTCCGGTTATTTGAAGAAGGAAAAGGTCGCTCGCTTCGTTGAATATCTGGAAAACAGGGGTTACACGAAAGAGGAGCTTCATGCCAGCGGCCATGCGGATCCGGAAACCTTAAAAGAACTTGCTTCAGCTCTGGACCCGGGCTGCATCGTGCCCATTCACACCTTTGAAAGGAACCGGTTTGACGGTTTCTTTGATCATCCGGTGAAATTGCTCGAGGATGGGGAGGAGGAAATCGTGTAGAGGTTGGGAGGGTGTGATCCAATGAAGATCCTCATCCCCCTAACCCTCTTCTCCTTCAGGAGAAGTGGGAATCCCTTCACACCAGGCTTTCTCAACAACTCGCTCTCGCTCTGCTTTCGTTTGGACATGGCCCAGAGACCCATTAAATTCATAATCCCATGAAACACGCCATCATCCAACGCTATTACCTCCTCCTGGAGAAGCTTCGGCAGGGTGCTCATCCCGATCTGAAGGAGTTGCTGGGGTATTTGAGCCATCACGAGCTCGATGTCTCCAAGCGTTCCCTTCAAAGAGATATACAGGCTCTCCGCCACGATTTCGGGATCGAGATCATCTATGATGCGGATCGACAAGGGTACCGTATTGACGAGGAGGTAAGCAACGATCCTGAACGCTTCTTCCGCTTCCTGGAGGTGGCCGGGACGGCCCAATTGCTCTCCGAAAGCCTGGAGGAGAACAAGGAGAGCCTGAAGTATTTCGATTTCGAATCGAGCGGGGATATGCACGGGACCTGGCAGTTGAAGGACCTACTATTCGCCATACGGAACAACCGTGAGATCGAATTCCAACACGAGAGCTATTCCCAAGGAACGCAAAAGGATTACCGCGTGCAGCCCTATTTGCTAAAGGAATACCAACATCGTTGGTACTTGGTCGGTCTGGTCCCCTCGATCCAGGCCGATGATCCGGTTGAACGCTCGCGCACCTTCGGGGTGGACCGGATCCATTCCCTCAAGGTCAGCGACCGGGTTTTCCAGACCGACCCGGACTATGACC
>CAZIDL010000156.1:0-2666 GCA_964537825.1 uncultured Weeksellaceae bacterium | reverse complement strand
TGGATGCCGGAACATCGAACTGGGATCCATCGGCTTCACTTCAAGGCAGGAAAAGGGTCCGAGAGCAGAAAGAACTCCTCCCTGGCGCTTGAAAAGCTTCCCGGGAGTGAGCCTTTCGGCGAATATTCCGTGATGAAGATATTGGACTCGGTCCCCGGGATCACCGAGAGGGAAGAAGAGGCCCTCGTTCTTACCAAGAGGAACGGACTTTTTCGATACGTCTACGGTGATGGAGCGGATGGAATGAAGCGGATCTTTCCGAAGGGTGAAGCTTGGGGCTCGAGGTTCCGAAAGGCCGGCATTTATAACGGACTTGCCCTTGCCCCCCGAAAAAACCCCTGGAGAGCTTGCCTGGCCCTCAGCACGACTTCCGAGGGGGTGATCCTCTTGGACAGCACCGCCGCACCCGTGCTGACCATGGACCGGAAAAGCGGAATGGGGGCCGACTACGTATGGCGAACGGAAAAAGGGCCTGAGGGATCAGGGATCCTTTGGAGCGGGACCAACAAAGGGATCAGCAAATGGATCGCGAACGATCCGCGGACCTATGGTTTTAAAGGGAGTTCCTTTTCCGGGACGGTGACCGACATCGTTCGTTTCAAAGGCCGGCTTCTCATAGGGACCGAACATGGGGTGTTCCAACGGACCCGAGAAGGTGAGGAGGAAAAATGGCGGCCCATCCCGGGATCCGGAGAACAGCGCACGCGTTTCGCCATAGTCGGAGAAGAAGGGGGGGATGAGGCTTCCTTATTGGTCGCCAGCGGGAACAACGGGCTTTTTGAACTCCGTTGGAACAAGGCAGGAGCCAAGTGGGAAAAGACATGGATCGGTCAGGACCATGCTTATACACTCACCCAATGGTCGGGCTCCGGTCCATATCGATGGACGGCGGTAGGTGGAAGGGACGGTGTTATCCTCTATTCAAAAAAAGGGACGGGTGATCGTCAAGAAGAACTACGGATCACAGACCTTCCCGGCTTACTGCACAGCCTTCAGGTCTCCTCCGCAGCAAAAGGAAGAAAGGTCCTTTGGTGCGGGTTACGGACCAAGGGAGCTTTTCGGCTCGAGGTGGACTCCTTTGCTCTGAGGAAAGCACTCGAGGCCGATACCGTGCTCTCTTTCGGATACGAGGACCTTTTGGACAGGAATAAAAAGAAACCCCGCATCACTCCCTTTATCGGTGATGACAGGAACGGACTCCCCAAAGGGCGGGTCCAGTTCTTTCCTTTTAAGGATCGGGTCGTAGCAGCCACTAAGTCGGGGCTCTATAGAGTCCCCGATCCGGCCGGTCCCGAGCTTGAAAAAGCGTCGGAAAGCTTCGTTCCCGATAGCGGCTTTGGCCCCCTTTTCGGGGCCTCTTCCAAAAATAACAGCAAAGAAGTGTTCCGCTTTCAGGAAGGGAATGACGGAACGGTATGGATCCAATCGAAAAAACATCTTCATCACCTGATCCCGGACGGGGAGAACGGGTATAGGATCGACAGCCTTCCCTTCAGAGGCATGGACCTTGGGATCGCACGTGCGATCCTCCCCGATAGCAATGGGATCACTTGGTTGGGAGGGGATAACGGAGTGGTCCGTTACGATAGGAAGGTCGAAAAGGACTTCGAGCGGGAATATCCCTGTCTTTTAAGAGAGGTGAGTGCTTCGATCAAGGATACCGGGAAAAAGAAAAAGGACTCCGTCCTCTTCGCGGGTTTTTACCGTCAACCGGCCCCAGAAGACCCTTTGGTCCAATGGGAACGTGTCCCGGAACAACCTGATGCTTTCACCCCGAGCATCCCTTACAGTATGAACGGCCTCACGTTCCGTTTCGCCGCTCCTTATTATGAAAAGCAAAAGGAGGTCCGCTACAGCTATCGCCTCAAAGGATTCGATGAAGAATGGAGCGAGTGGAAAAAGGAGACAAAGAAAGAATACACGAATCTGAAAGAGGGCAGTTACGCATTCAAAGTAAAAGCCAAGAACATTTACGGAGTAGAAAGCGAGCTCGCCGAATATCGTTTCAGGATCCTTCCCCCCTGGTACCGCACTTGGACCGCCTACGGAGCTTATTCGGTGGCCGGGGTCGCTTTCATCTGGCTTCTCCTTTGGCTCAACAGCAGGAGGTTGCTCGCCCAGAAAGAGCGCCTCGAAAGGACGGTAGCGGAACGAACGAAGGAGATCCAGGAGAAGAACGAAGCTCTTGAGGAAGAAAAGAAGGAGGTGGAAAAGCAAAAAGACCGGGTGGAAGAAGCCCACGCCGAGATCACCCAGAGCATCGACTACGCCCAAAAGATCCAGAACGCCCTCTTGCAGTCCGAAGCGCAGGCCTCATCCGAGCTTCCGGACCATTTCATCCTCTTTAAACCCCACTCGCAGGTTTCCGGGGATTTCTATTGGTTCAAGCAACACAAGGGGCATTGGTATATCGCTGCGATCGATTGCACGGGTCACGGTGTTCCCGGAGCTTTCATGTCGATGCTCGGCATCAACCAGCTCAACGAGATCATGGATACGGAGGAGGAACTTACTCCGGGTCAGATCCTTAGCGATCTTCGGGAGCGTGTGATCCGTGAGCTAAGCAGTTCGGAGGCCGAGGAGACGGCCAAGGACGGCATGGATGCCGCAATGGTGAAGATCCCGCTTGAAAATTCCAACTCCAACTCCAATTCCAAAGAAGGGGT
>CAZIDL010000155.1:0-2701 GCA_964537825.1 uncultured Weeksellaceae bacterium | reverse complement strand
TACCTCGGGAGCTTATGGAATGGACAACAAGTTCCAGGTATACAAGGACGGGGAGATCGGTGTGATCCATTTCAGAGGCTCCACTGCTGAGCGGGTCAGCTGGCTTGAGAACATCAATGCCCGTATGATACCTGCAGAAGGGTCGATGCGTATCAACGGGAGCAGCTTCGAATACTGCTTTGCCAAATCCGATGAAGCGGCAGTTCATAGTGGGTATGCTTTGGGGATCGGTTTCCTTCGCCAGGACCTCCTCTTTCACATCAAGAACCTGAACCGGCAGGGGGTCCATGATGTGATCATTACAGGTCACAGTCAAGGCGGAGCTTTGGCCAATATGACGATGGCCTTTTTGAACAACCTTCCGGAGAACACCCTTTCTGACGAGAACCGCTTCAAAACCTATGCATTTGCTGCCCCGATGGTGGGGAACGAAGCTTTTGCCAAGGAATATAAATACCGTTACTGTGCGCAGGGGATGAGCTACAACATCGTGAACCCGAAGGATCCCATCCCTCGCTTCCCTTTGAAATATCATGAAAGCGAGAAAGGATTCGTGATGAATAACCTTAAGAAGTTCATGAGCGAGGAGGAAGAGCTTCGGATGGAGGAATTGGCAGTGGAGGGGGGTGCCCTCTTGTTCGAAGATGAATTGAAAAAGCTCGTGGATCGACTGGGGAAACGTACAGACAACCAGATCGAAGGGGAAGTGGGCTCTTTCGAGTTACCTCCAAGGGTTGAGGGGATCAATTATGAAACCATCTGCAACCGCAAGATGATCCGGCCTGTGGAATATCCAAAGTTGCTCAAGGATTCCTCGATCCTGGAGAACGACTCGCTGATGGCAGTGAAGGAAAGAGGCCCGAACGGACACTTCAAAGACGAGAGCCTTTACGAAAAAGAACCCTGGGGCTATCAGCACAAGCCTTACAATTACTACTATGCTTTTCTCAAGACCTATTTCCGGGAACGTTACCGAGAGGTCCCATCGAGGCATGAACGGATGAAAAGGAGGAGGTGAAAGTAGCCCTGAAGACCTCAAAGACCTTCGGGCTTCGAAATTTTCCAGGAATCATATGAGGAGGGAAGGAGGATCTCTTTTATTCCCCTTGGAGCAGATCTTCCAAGGCGGGCCCTAATTCAGGGAACTTGAACTCGAATCCCTCTTTCTCGAGCCTTTTGGAACGAACGTACCTTCCGTAGAGTGCGATCCCGGGATCCGTGTCCAATACAGTGTTGGCTCCGAGACGCACGAGGAATTCGGGGAAGGGGAGGCCGAACGGGACCTTCATCGCTCTCCGGAGCGTTCGCATGAAGGTCTTGTTCGATACCGGGTTCGGGGCGCTGGCCACATAGACCCCTTCCATTCGTTCTCGAACGATGGACTGATGGATGAGCTCGTTCATGTCGTCCTCGTGGATCCAACTGAATCCTTGCTTCCCAGTTCCGACCTTACCTCCGAGCCCCATTTTAGTGATCGTCTTGAGGCGCTGGAGAGCTCCACCGTCCTTGCCGATCACGAAACTGGTCCTTAGTCGGATCCCTCGCATGGTTTCCGGAAGATGCTCCAGAAAGGCCTTTTCCCATTCCCTTCCTACATGTGGGGCAAGGCCATAGCCGATGGTGGAATCCTCCGTGCAGAGCTGATATGGTGGGTCCCCATAGATATGGGCCGTGGACATCTGGACCCACACCGGGGGAGGGTTTTGGATACCCTGAAGAGCTTGCCCGATAGTTTTGGTCGCATCCACACGCGAGCGGAGGATCAGATCGCAATTCTCCGGGGATTTCCTGCAGTCCACCGAACGACCCGCCAAGTTGACGATCGCCCTGGCACCGTTCAGAAGCTCCTTCCATTCGCCAACCGAATGCCCCGTCCAAGTGTGGACTTCGAAGCCAGGGGGTTCCCGGGGTTCATGCCGACCGATCAGGACGGGTTCGAATTCCTTCTCCCTCAGATGAGCGGCCAGGCTCCTTCCGATGAAGCCGGTCCCGCCGAATATGATGACATCCTTTTCCATCTCGCTGCTTATCGAAGAAGGGGTGGCATTGGGAATAACGCTTGACAAGGATCGGCTCATCGGAGTTCGAAGGGCCGCTCCGAAAATAGTTAGGATCGAAGAGAGGGAAGACAGTGGTGGCTCTCTCTACATTTCAGGGAGTGGGCGGGAAGACCCTTCGCCAGCGATCGGGAAACTCGTACCTTTATTGCCGCTGCCTCCAAGGCGGCTGATCATTCAAAAAGAAAAGCAAGATCACATGTCCGAACAGAACGGTAACGGGGCAAGCAAATGCCCGTTCACAGGGATCTCTTCCACGCAAAGCAGCGGAGGCGATCACGAACTGCAATATTGGTGGCCGGAACGCTTGGATATCGGCATCCTCCGGCAGCACGCATCCGAATTCTCCCCGATGGGTGAGGATTTCGATTACGCCGAGGCGTTCAAGGAACTCGATCTGAAACAGGTCAAGCAGGATCTCTACGACCTGATGACCGATTCCCAGGATTGGTGGCCCGCCGACTTCGGCCACTATGGTCCGCTTTTTATCCGCATGGCTTGGCACGCGGCCGGGACCTACCGGGTCCTTGACGGTCGTGGTGGCGGAGGTACCGGGAATCAGCGCTTCGCACCCATCAACAGCTGGCCGGACAACGTGAGCCTCGATAAAGCTCGGCGGCTTCTCTGGCCCGTCAAACAGAAGT
>CAZIDL010000154.1:0-2716 GCA_964537825.1 uncultured Weeksellaceae bacterium | reverse complement strand
ACGTTCGGTGGCAAAGCAGGGTCCGATACTCGTTCCTGAATTTAAAGAAGATCCGCGATCCTGCTCATCTGGTTCAACCCCTTCTATTTTTGTGATTTCGAAGCGCAAGCGATGCTCTTCAACTCCTATACCTTCATCTTCGCTTTTCTTCCCGTTGTCCTTCTCGGGTATTTTCTTCTACAGCACTTTAGAAAACCCGTTCTTCCAAAGGTTTGGTTGGTGGGGGGTTCATTGTTCTTTTATGCTTGGTGGGAACCGCCTTATCTATTTATCCTCCTTTTTTCGATACTCTTTAATTACGGAATATCGGGGGTTTTGAAAAAAAACCATTCCCGCCTTTCTTTCTCCAGAAAGGCTGTTTTGATCTTCGGTATCTGCGTGAACGTGCTCTTGCTGGGGTATTACAAGTATGCTCCTTTTATTGTACGGAACCTCGACCGGCTCTTTTGGGGCTGGAACATTCAGGTCCCGGATATCGCTTTGCCCCTTGCGATAAGCTTCTTTACTTTTCAACAGATCGCCTATTTAGTGGATTCTTATCAGGGGAAAGTGCAGGAGCACAACTTCCTGAACTACGCGATGTTCGTCACATTCTTTCCGCAGTTGATCGCTGGTCCGATCGTACATCATTCCGAGATGATCCCCCAGTTCGCCAGGGATGAGCAGAGTCGTCTCAATTCCCGCCATCTGGCCGAGGGTGTCTTCGTGTTCTTCAATGGGCTGTTCAAGAAGGTGATAATTGCGGACACCCTTGCCATATGGGCTACAAAGGGATTTGATGTCCTTCCGGAGCTTCAGTTCGGAGAGGCTTGGTTTGCCTCCTTGGCTTATACCTTCCAGTTGTACTTCGATTTCAGCGGTTATACGGATATGGCCATCGGGATCGCTCTCATGTTCAATATTCGCCTTCCTTTCAATTTCGATTCCCCTTATAAGGCTTTGGATATTCAGGATTTCTGGAGGAGATGGCATATTACGCTCAGTCGGTTCCTTCGGGATTACGTTTATATCCCGCTCGGTGGGAATCGAGGAAAAGCGTTCACCGTTCATCGCAACCTTCTTTTCACTTTCCTAATCGGAGGGATCTGGCACGGGGCAGGCTGGACCTTTCTTTTCTGGGGTGCACTTCACGGGCTAGCGATGATGCTCCAACGCTTCTGGTCCTTTCGATCCTCTGAGCTCCCGAAATGGCTTGCCTGGACGAGCACATTTCTTTTCGTCCACTTTGCCTGGGTCTTTTTCCGGGCAAAGAGCTGGGAGGATGCATTGAAAGTTCTGGAGGGGATGTTCTTACCCGGAGCTAAAGACTTCTCCTTAACGATCGGATCTCTCGGGGCACCTTCCATTGCTTGGGGAGCATTAGGAGGGGTGCTCCTTCTTATCTTTTTCCTCCCCAATTCCAACACCCTTAAAGAGCGCTTCACTCCTAACGGGAAATGGCTTTTTGCCCTTTGTAGTATGGCGTTGATCGCCCTTCTTCATCTGGACAGGATCAGCCAATTCATCTATTTCGGCTTCTGATGCAGGGCAGGCATTTTATAAAGGCATTCATTCTGATAGTAGGAGGGGGCTTGGGCGTCGTCTTTTTGATCAATTTCATCGTGGATCCTTTCGGGGTGGAGCGGACCTTTTCCATAAAGGGTTTCAATCGGTACAAGAATGCTTTTTCCCAGAACACCAGGGTCACCAAGCTCCCCCTTTCTGCTGATATAAATCCCCGTATCCTCTTCCTTGGGACCTCCAGGACCGAATACCTGGCCCCGGGTCGGTCATTTCCTGCAGAAGAAAGGGCAAGGGCTTTCAATTTTGCCCTCAGTGGCGGACAACCTCACGAAATGCGAGACCTTTTGCAATGGGCTGCTGATAGATACCCGGTGGAAAGGGTCTATTACGGGATCGACTTCATCAACCTGACGGATCGGACGCCGCTTTACCGGAAGGGTTGGGATAAAAAGCTTGTAGAGGGCAGGGAGCCCTTATGGGCCGGGGAGGCAAAGTTCTTTCTGACCTGGACGGCTCTTAAGGAGTCCTATTCGTGTGTTCAGAACAACCGCCGTTATCCGGAGGGATCGAACACGAAGTATCAGTATGATCGACACGGAAGCCGCACCCAGAGATGGCGGGAGATGAAGCTCAATAAACGCGGAGATGAATGGCTCCAGAAGCAGTTCGCAAGGATCCATGATCAATACAAAGCCCATTACAACAAAGCCGGGCTCTCCCTTCATCCGAAGAAGCTGGACGCTTACGCGGATATCGTTCGCTTCTGCAGGCGGAAAGGGATCACCTTCAAAGCTTTCGTGTCGCCCATCCATGTGAGCCAGTTCCGGACCCTGCTCCGTTCCTCTTCCTTTCCCGTTTACAAAAGGTACCTCCGCTTTTTGGGAGAACATGGAGGGTTTTATTACTTCAGCGGGGATACTCCGCTCACAAGGGACAGCTCTAATTTCTGGGACACCCAGCATCCGCGGAACAAGGTGAGCAAATGGCTCGTACCTCATCTGCGTGGTCCGAAAAAGGCCAGCGACCGTTTTGTCGCCCCGGGTTCATTAGATTCCTTGATCCATGGACTCAAACGTTACAAGCGAGAAGAACGCTGAACATCCGATCCAAGGCAATAAAGATTGCGGAAATTTTCATTCTTCCAGTTCCTCGTAGGGGTAAAGCTCTTTGTAGGTGAGGATGCGGTTGTTGTCGCCTCGCCGGTTGATATCGC
>CAZIDL010000153.1:0-2732 GCA_964537825.1 uncultured Weeksellaceae bacterium | reverse complement strand
ACCTACCGATCATCCTAAGGAAGCGCAAAAGCGAATTGGCTTGCTCTGCATAACGATCGAGTTCACCTGCGCTGGCATTTCTGGCGTGAGCGCTAACTAGTCAGCAAAAACGTCTGACGTAACTCTGGCATAAGAGGTGGGCAGCTACGCTATGCGTCAGGTGCAACGCTGGGTTATACGGCCTCGAAGTCTACCTTGACGTTTGAGATCGTAGAGTTGCGGTAGCGAAGGCGAACCTAAGCAACTTCGCTCTCAAGGCGTGACACGAACAGTTCGTTTATAACTTTTTCATTTAGCTCACACGTTAAGTGAGAGGACTCATCAAAATTATCGAACTCGTAGTATTTGTGCGATGGGTTTCCGCCGTGGCAACCTGCAAAATAAGGGCATTCATTTTTGCACTTTTCGATTCCTGCAAATATTTCTCGTCGCATTTTTGAGAATGACTTGCTTTGCCTTGCTTCTTCGATGTCGTCTTCTTGGACTCGCCCATGCACAAAATTATCAAACCGCTGATCCAGAGCGCCTATGAGCTCTGGATTGCCGAAGAAAAAAGAGCCGTCTGAGTTTATGGAAAGTATATCAAGGCAACCAGTGTTGTCCAAGTTGATTTCGTTAAAGCTTGGATCGAAAAGCCTGGTAGCTAACATATCAAAGTCTTTAATATAGGAGTCTGGATGTTCGATCCAAAGCTCCATTAAGCGCTCAAGGTACGAACGCAATTCCGGAATATCTTCGTACGACAAGGAATTCGTTGCATTAGTGTTTTCTCCAATACTGGCTTCAATTAAGTAGCTCCACTTTATACTGCGGTCATGAAAAAAGTAAAATAGATCATCTGCCGGGTATCTCAGCGTCTCATGAGTGATTACGCAAAGTGCTCCACCTCTGACATTGTGTCTTTTTAGTGTTTCGATTCCACGCAGTGTTCGTTTGAAGCTACCTCTACCATTTCGATACTGCCGCTGGTGGTCGTGTATCTTCTTCGGTCCGTCAATGCTTACTCCGACGGTGAAGTCATGGTCTTTGAAGAAGGATGCCCAATCATCGTCGATTAGGGTAGCATTTGTTTGGGTGACGTACCTCACGTCAATTTCTGAAGGCCGTAGCTCTTCAGTAATTGCAAGGGCTTTCTGGTAGTATTCCAGTCCAGGCACAAGAGGCTCACCCGAGTGCCAACAGAACGTTACTTTGGCGAGGTTTGAGATCTCGTACACCCTTTCTATCGCCGTCTCAAACAGATCCAACGGCATGGTATAAGTCGAATCCCTGTCTGGTGCCCAACAATACTTGCAATCAAGGTTGCAAAATGAGGTCGGGTGCAGAACGACCAGAAGACGTTCCGGCTGCCTATCTTCGGTTAACGTAAAGGAATCGTTCATAGCCAGCTGTCTGGTAATACGTAGTGCAAGCTCTCGCTTTCACCAGCTGCTTTATTCCTCGGCTTCCTCGGGCTGCCAAAATGCTCGGTGTGTCCCCCATTGGTCTTTCGAAGCCTTCCAGTGGGAGCGTCCTTCGGGAGTGTCATGACTGCCAGCGGCCTTCTGAACGCGCTCAACCAAACCGCTTCTGTCTTCGTGGGATTTGTCCTGCTTCTCCTTGACCGTGTCTACTCGTTCTTTGATTGTTTTCTGCATAAGGAACCTCGTTGTTCGTGCATGGATAGCGAGAATGCGTGAGTTTTACTCGAAGTGAAAAGTTGCGTTTCGTGCTTTTTTGGGCCGTATAACGAGAAAATTCAGCCGCGACGGGTATCAAAACACATGACATAATATATGGAGACACTAACCCTTGATAAGGATATCAGCCCGTCGTCGGCTGCAATGTGGGTTATGTGTTTTTTAGTCGAACCAAGATTGTACAGATGACTTAACCTCAAACAACTGATCGATTCTCTCTTCAGCCTCACTGTCTAGGTTCGAATCCATTCGGTCCCGGAAGCAATCTTCGATACGTTTTGTTGCATTTTGAATTAATGGATGCATCTTTCTGCTAACCTCAAAGATGAAGTTGTCATCAAAGACAATTGGCTCGTCTCCAAACTCTTGTAGTTCTTCTACCTTCTGAGCGTCTGACAGCGTAATTGTACCACCAGTATGGACAATTGAGTGCCTCAACTGCCACAGAGTTTCAAGTCTATCGCGCTGGACATTGCTAAAAAAGCAAGTCTCGAATCCAAATGCCTTAAAATACTTATTGACTTTAGCCGGGTCGTGCCAGCCTGGCATGTTATCGGCAAGCAACACACCGACTGACGTATCAATGCCTCTGTACGCAAGCAATTGATCGGGGTCTATCTCTACCCCATGCTTTTTCTTGATATTACGTATGAAATAATCTGAATCAAAATCATCAAGAAGATTACTATTCTCAAAAACGCCTGCGAATAAGTATCTTTGATATGTTTCAAAGTGGCTCATTACAGCAGGAAGAAATGCCGTCAGTATATGCTGTAAGCTATCTTTTGCATCACTGTGAAGAGAGTCGTCCCTCTTTGTCTTGAAATTGTTAATACAGTAGTTTACAGCGTCCTTCGCTTCGCAGGTGTATCCAAGGAAAGCTGTAGCCGGAGACTCAACGTAGTCATCATGCGTTACGTGGCTGTCGGTATCTTCGACAATATATTCGTGAAATTCCTTAACTGGGCGCGTCATACTGATTGGTAATTATTCAAGTCCGTGAATACACATAACGGGCGAACTTAGCTCGCGAGCGGCCGAGAAGATGTCAGA
>CAZIDL010000152.1:0-2736 GCA_964537825.1 uncultured Weeksellaceae bacterium | reverse complement strand
TCCGATACGGTTCTTTGAAGCGCCAATTGGCCGAACTCGCTCCTCGCCCTATGAACGAGCAGAAGGAGGAGGTCGAACGCCGTTTTGAAGAATGGAAAGGGGACCGGGAACAGATCGATGACGTCCTCCTGATCGGGGTGCGGGTATGATCTGAATGAAAACCCTCTTGTCATTCCAAGACTCGGCAGGACCCGCCCGGGTTTTCGGTTAGGATATGGAAGAAGCCTCTTTAGGGATCGGTCCCCCAACTTCTTATAGATTAGAGAAATATGTTACGGTTCCCGCTTCTCTTCGTTCTTCATCTTTTGATGATGATCCCCCTGAGCGAGGGTCTGAGAGCCTCAGGTGAGATCCCCGTCGACACCTTGGGGCAGGATCTTTCTGAGAAAAAGTGGGCATTTTGGAACCAAGACCTTTCCATCGATCGCTTCCCGAACGATCTGCCTCCAGCGAAGCGGGTGAAGCTTCCGATGCATCCCGAGGATTCCAGCGATATCCAGCCTACAGGGATCGGTTGGTTGGCGAAATGGGTGCATGTTCCGGATAGCTTGGCCGGCGAAAGGGCTTTTTTGACCATTGGAAAAAATTACGGGGCTTGGACGCTGTATTTGGATAGCCTAGAGATCGGGTCGGTCGGGAAAGTCGGTCAAGATCCCCAACAGGAGGAGCGGAAATACAAGCGTTCATTTCCGTTGGAATTCCTGTACCGAAGATCGGGGGATCGCTTGCTGCTCCTCCGTTTTTCCGATCAGCATTGGAAAAAAGAGATCGATGCTTATCCCGAACAACGGAATTATGGTCCGGCCTATATAGACCATGATATCTCGCAGAAGAATGACAGGATCCTCTATTTGTTCAAAGTCTCTACAGGGTTAGGGGTGATCGGAGGCTGTTTGTTAGCTCTAGGGATCGTTCATCTCTTGATCTTCCTTTTTTATCCCAAAAGAAAGGGGAACCTTCATTACGTTTTTTTTACATGGGCTTTGGCTTTCATGGTTTTGTCCAATGTTCTTTTCCAAGCTTCTGATGACCCGGTTTTAAGGTTGAATGAGTGGAGTTATATATCCTATGGAGCGTACATTTTCATGTTCAGCCTTTTAACGGTCGTTTATTCCTTTCTGAGAAGAAAGGGGTTCGGGAAAGTGTTCTGGAGTATTCTTCTGGGAGGAGGGCTCTTGATATTCCTGATCGAGTGGTTCCTGATCGGGCGGATATATACGGCCGTCATCCTTCTTGCGGTCTTTGTGGAATGCCTTCGGGTCATCTTTATCAGCATCCGGCACAAGGAACGAGGCAGTTGGACCCTGGGGATGGGAGCGGGCGTTTTCATCTTGATCCCCATGGTCATCGTGATCCTTCAGATCCTCTTGGGAGGCTTCGATATAAAAGGGCTTGAAGGTTTTGCCTTGATCGCGGTGACGGTGCTTTCCTTCCCGATATCCATGTCCGTTTATCTGGCCCACGATTTTGCGAGCACGAGCAAAGGCCTGGAGCAGAAGCTTCAGGAGGTGGAGGAACTGAACCGGAAGAACCTCGAGCAGGAGCGGGAAAAGCAACGGATCCTGGAGGAGAAGAAGGAAGAATTGGAGGAAAAGGTCCAAGAAAGAACCGCAGAACTACAGGAGCGCAAGGAAGAGATCGAGGACGCCCACCGGGAGATCACGGACAGCATCAATTACGCCCAGCGGATCCAGGAGGCCCTCCTACCGGAAGAAGAACGATACCAGGTCCTTCCGGAGCATTTCATCCTTTTCCGCCCGCGTGATCCTGTGAGCGGCGATTTCCATTGGGGGAAGCAGGACGGCGAGCATTTCTACCTGGCCGCGGTCGATTGTACGGGGCACGGGGTACCTGGAGGTTTCATGAGCATGCTCGGGGTGAGCTACCTGAACGAGATCCTCGCCAGCGAAAGCGGGCTTCTGCCCGGTGAGTTCCTGACCCGCCTCAAGGAGAAGGTGGTGACCGATCTGGCCGGGGGGAAGGGGGTCCAGGCCAAGGACGGGATGGACATGGCCTTGCTTCGCTTCGGCCCTAAGAATGCGAACGGTGACCGAGAAGTTTGCTTTGCAGGGGCTCAAAACCCTCTCTACATCATTCGCAAAGGGATCGTGGACGCTCCTCCGGAATTGGAGTCCCTAAGAGGTGAGAGAGCCGTCAATGAAAAAGTGATCAAACCCTTTCGGGATAGTTCGGACGGCTTGGAGATCCAAGCGGATAAGGAAGGGATCGGATCCGGGGAACATAGGGTGGATCGTTTTCGGACCGTTCGCTTCCATGCCCGTCAAGAGGATGCCCTTTACATCTTCTCGGACGGTTATGCGGACCAGTTCGGAGGGCCCAAAGGCAAGAAGTTCCGATACGGTCCCTTTAAACGGCTTTTGGTCGACTTAGAGGACAAGCCGATGGAAGAGCAGAAAGCTGAGCTCGAACGGCAATTTGAAGAATGGAAGGGGGACCGCGAGCAGGTGGACGATGTGATCGTGATCGGGGTGAGGGTGTGAAAAAGGTGAGCTCTAGGAAGCGGAGTCCCTTTGCGGTATTTTTCACCCAACTTTGTCGCAGTTAATGAAGAAGCCGCCCATGTTTCTTTTTCAAACGGATCGAGCGAGTCCTTTCTTCCAAAGAAATGATCATTGGAAGTCTTCTGGAAGGAACTTGCTCCCCTTTTTATTAGCGGCATTCTTCTCGCTGCTCTTTTTTCCCAGTAGTCGGACAATTGCTGGCTCAGGCGGAGAA
>CAZIDL010000151.1:0-2746 GCA_964537825.1 uncultured Weeksellaceae bacterium | reverse complement strand
TTGTTCTTTCATTCTTGCGGTTTTGCGGAAATGAACCGCTTATGACTTAACTTGCTGTCCACTCAAATGTAGGAGGTTCAAGGAGGTTCACTCCATCACTTGTGTAGAGGATCTTTAGAGGCATAAAAAGAAACAGATGATGCTTTAAAATCTACCATGCAAAAAGGATCATCCATTTATTGAAAACATCCCCAATATCCCCTAAAGTAAACACTTTCCCTATTCAGCTTGCAGTAGGAGTTTCCTTCCGATCAATCCCTTGGAAGTATGGAACTTGACGAAAACGATCCCACTAGAAGGAAGCCCTTTTTCTAAAGAAATCGTTTTTGTACTGCCTGAAGTTCTTTCCTCCATTTGCAGCATTCTCAACGACTCTCCACGCATATTCAAAAATTCGACTCTTTGCAGTTCACCCTTTTGCATTTGGATAAATAATCGGTCAATTGCAGGATTTGGAAAGATCCGCAAGGACGTTTCTTGATCATAGTGAGTTAAGGAGGACGGTATGTTATTAAGGATGGCCGAATCAAGCTGAGTGAAATAAGACGAGCTTTTTTGCTCCAACGTGACCCAACTACTATCCTGGTTAGAAGGATCAAAAGAGCGGACGCTATTGTGGGACATAACAAGGTCTTGAGCACTCGAATCCCAAGCATCCGTTCCCAGAGAACTTTGAGCAATGGTCCTTGAAAGCGTGCTGTCATAAGGGACGCAGCCCGTATCGATAGCAATGCTCCGGGTGGAAGTAGCTCTTATCACCATTTCTACAGGATCTTGGGAGCTGAGACCAGAATTGATCACATCTGCTACAAAGCCATTCCAATCTCCTTCTCCCGGATGAAGGTTCTGCCATGCCGATGAACTCGAAGGGTTTTTGTTGAAGGAAGCAAAGCCCTGATATGGATCACTGGTCCCGGAATCGACGAATGCGACATAATTGAGGCTATCGAATATGCTGGAGTAAGAAGCAAGGGCACAAGAACATATCTTATTGGGATTCTCATTCATGAGGCGAATGTTCGTTACACGCAATTCGATCTGATGAGCATAAGCACATCCACCTTTCCATATCGTATCGTACTTCACGATCACCTGAGCAACAGAATCGGGCTTCACGCATGCTTTTGCAGACTGTTGAAAGAACAAGGAGAAAGGAATCAGAAGAAAAAGAAAATATAAACGTTTCATAGGTGTCTTATTGAGCTTGGTCCTTTATTGGAGACAAAAAATAATCTTTTTTCATTGCCCAGGACCTTCAACAAGCGTTCCAAAGCCAAAATACGAAAGCTCGCCTGACCGATGTCAGTCGGGCAGGTTTCGATCGCCTATGACTTCCAATGTATTGAGGATTTTTGACCCTACTTCGACCTTTGACCCACTTCTTCCTTCCTTTCGGTTGGGTCCATTACAAGTCCTTTTTCTTTCTATTCCACCCCTTGCGCAAAGAAATGGAACGACCATCGGGGCTGACGCGGGAAAACGGAATGAATGCCCGTGACCCATGGGGCGGACCAGCACGAGAAACGGCCATCACAGTGTTCTTTAAGACGGTCCGCTTTTTCTCATATAGTGGCTGGAATGGACCATGACCTTCGGAATCCCCGATGAAAGCTCCATTAGGATCCCAAGATTACGGAGATTTTGGTCATGAACGATCCTGATCCCGGCACAACTACATAGGATCCCTCTCGTCCGAACCAAAGAGAAAAGGGGCTTCCTATTCGGCAACAAAAATAGCCGGGCCAAGCACAGGAAAACCTGATCGTTCGATCACCCCCTTACATAATAGAAAATGATGCCCTTCTCATTATGATGAAGCAATTAAAATACACCTTCCTTTCGGTTCTCGCACTGTTTAGCTTCAATGACCTTTTCAGTTGTCACAATGTGACCATCACCGAGACCGATGCGGTGAACAATGGAGATTGTACCTACACCTACACCTTTGAAGCTTGCATGGGGATCGAGGACACGTGGGGCTTTTACCTGGATTTCGGAGGCGGAGCCAACATCGTTGGCTATGATGGAAGCGTTACTTCCCCTTCCACAGGGGTGACCATTAATGCCTCCCTACCTCCTGTTTCCGGGGATGGGATGATCGAATACGGGGATTGGGACGATACGAGCGGTCCGGTTTTCTCGGGTGCCGATAATGATTGCATCACCTTTTCGATCACTTTTGATGATCCCATCACAGATGCCTCCATAGATGGAACGCAAGCCGATTATACGTTCGGTCCTTGTGGAGGGAGCACCTCGAACGTAACCTCATTCTCATGCGATGGACCGAACGGCATCGATGTCAGCATCCAGCCCGAAACTTGTGCAGGGGCTGATGGCGAAGTCGATATTACCAGTGTATCAGGTGGGGCATCCCCTTATGAGTACGATTTCAACGGAAGCGGATATTCCACCCAAACACTCTATACAGGGCTTTCAGAAGGAACTTACAGCATTTCTGTAAAAGACGCCGATTGCTGCATCTATGACACGAGTGTAACGGTCCCGATCGATACTGTTAGCCCGCAAGCGGTCGTTGCACAACCCGACACCCTCACCTGTACGAACACCAGCATCACCCTTGACGGCAGTGCGTCGACGAGTGCGAGCGGTAGCGTGGACTACAGTTGGTCGACCGGGGACAATACCGCGACCACCACGGTCAGCAGTGCTGGGAGTTATACGCTCACCGTCACCGACCCGAACAACGGTTGTACGGACGATACCACGGTGAGCGTCGCGATCG
>CAZIDL010000150.1:0-2751 GCA_964537825.1 uncultured Weeksellaceae bacterium | reverse complement strand
GCCCGCGAGCGGCCTCATCCTGTCTTTCTGGACGATGCCCTCTCGGATACCGACCCGGAGCGCTTCGAGGCCATCGCAAATATTCTCCGCAGCGCCGCCCGGGAGATGCAGATTGTCCTGACGACCTGCCATCACGACCGACACCGGCGCCTCGGGGTGGAAACGATGCGAATGGAGGCCCTCAAGCGCCAGGCATTACGGGATGAATAAACTCGGTAACTGGGTTCTTCCGATAGGTCGAGTCTTTCCCATCAGCATGTCACTGCACACGAGGATACTGCCATGATTGAAACGTTCCTGCGACTCAAGAATATTGCGCGCTTTCACGATGAAGGATATGGCTCCCTTTGCTTTGGTGACTTCAACCTCGTCTTTGCAGAGAATGGATGCGGAAAAACGACACTATCGGCCATTATGCACTCGATTGCGAAAAATGAGCCTGGCTTCCTTGAAGAGCGTGCAACGGTCGACAGGGGTGGGACGCCCGAAGCAAAAATCCTAACAACAAACAAAGATCAGCTCCACTTCAAAAATGGATTTTGGGGCGGGCCAATTGGACAAATAGAAATAAATGTCTTCGATTCTCACTTTGTAAACAAAAATATATATTCAGGACATACTCTTAGTCACGATCACAAGAAGAAGCTGCATCACTTCGTAATCGGCAGAAAGGGGCAGGATCTCGCGGATCGTATTGATCGGCTCGACTCGGTTTCCAGGAATTCTGCCAAGCATATTCGTGCTATTGAGAAAGATATAGGTCGGGAAATTGAGAGCGAGGTTCTCACAGTTGATGAGTTTCTCGGACTCTCCAAACCTGAAAACTTGGAGAAGGAGATGGAGGAGGCAAAGGCTGTCGTCGAGGGACTAAAGAAAGCGAGCGAGATCCAAGAAAAGGACGATCTCGACCAACCTGCGCTTCCTGAGATCCCCCTGGATGAGATAAAGGTCCTGCTGGCTACCACTTTGGATGACATCTCTGAAGACGCAGAGTCGAAGGTCAGTGATCATATCTCCAATTGCATGGACGAGAGAGGAGAAGAATGGGTCGAAAGTGGGCTATCCTATATCCAAGACGACGAGTGTCCCTTCTGTGGACAAGACCTCCAGGGAGTGGACCTGATCGAGGCCTATCGGGATTACTTCAGCGAAGAATACGCCAATCTGAAGTCGTCGGTAGAGAATGTGTTGCAGAAGGTTAAAACAGACGTGCTACCGCAGGGGGGATGGCGTTCAGTTGACTCTGCTGTCGACAAAAATCAATCGCGCTTTGAGTTTTGGAAGCAGCGAATCGATGCCTCTCACCAAGTTCCTTCTGGTCTGAGTGAGCAAGTAGAGGAAGCATGGAATAGGTTGAGACGTGCACTTATCAACCTGCTCGAGAAGAAGAAGTCAGCGCCGCTTGACTCCATTGAGATCGATCAGAACACAGAGGAGGCTCTGGAAGCGTACGAGTCTTTACGTGACCAGTTGAATGAGTATAGGGGGAGGGTGTCTGATGTGAACGAGAAGATCGAGGCGTTCAAGTCGGAATTAGAATCTGGTTCCCTTACGGAAGCAAAGGCTAACCTCGCCCACCTTGAAGACTGCCAGACTCGACACGGGGAGGTCGGTAGAGACTTGTCTGAGCGCTTACGGTTAAATCGAAGGCGTAAGGAAAGAATCGAGGAGGCTAAAGACGAGGCTAAAGAGGATCTCGACGAGTACCAACGTCGCATACTCAGTTCCTGTCAGGAAGGAATCAACGAGTTTCTTCGGAAGGCGGGAGCTGACTTTCGGATTAGAAATGCAAATGTGGGCTATCAAGGTGGCACTGCTAACGCTCGTTTTTCGATCGAGATAAATCAAAAGAAGATAGGAATAGGGAATGCAGTTACTGAGGTAGGCAAACAGTCATTTCGCAACCTTTTGAGTGATGGTGACAAAAATACTCTTGCTTTTGCCTTTTTCTATGCTCGTATCAAGGAGGTCTCTGACCTTGATAGTCGAGTCATTGTGATCGACGATCCAATCTCAAGTCTCGATGAGCATCGGAGGGGAGCGACCCGAAACGCCATCCTGAAACTTGCAGAGCAATGTAAGCAGATTATCGTGCTTTCTCACAGCCCCCGTTTCCTTTCGTCCCTTTGGGAGGAATCCGACGAGAACTCTAAGTTGGGTCTCTTTCAAATTCAGAAAACCGGAGAGAAAACAAGTGAATTAACAGATTGGGAGGAAGATGAGATGAGACGGAAAGTCCAGGATCCGTACTTTCACCATTTCGAAAGGCTCGCCGCATACAAGAGCATACGACAAGGGGATCCGGTAAATGTTGCGCATTCCATTCGTCATGTCCTTGAGGGGAATCTGCGGCGACGTTTCCCCGACCGCTACAGAAAAAAAGACGGATCTATAGGAGCTTTTATTGGAATGGTCAAGGATGCAGATAATGACGATCCCCTATCTAACCTTCAGGGGACAGATTACTTCGAAGAGCTTCAGGAGATCGCCAGTTCTGAGTACTGCCACGATCCACATCACAGCGACGATCCATTCTTACCCGAACAGATCAATGAGAATCAGCTGGCCGCGTGTGTGAAGAGAACTCTTGAGTTCGCACGTGGATTGCCTCAGTAGGGAAAAGCATCACCGCTTCCTGAGATCGGAGCTGCTTGCTGCAGATCATGCAAGTGCGGACCTGGATTTTGAAGGGGCTCGGGAGGCGCTCTCCGACTGGCGTTGAGGGGTTGTGTCGAAGCCCGATGGCTCGAC
>CAZIDL010000149.1:1024-2839 GCA_964537825.1 uncultured Weeksellaceae bacterium | reverse complement strand
CCTCATCATGGCCTGGGTTACGGCCTTAACAACGCTGAATCAGTTTGCTGGTGAATACGTGGCCGGCTTTCTGTTTACCTACGTGCTCTTCGGAGGCATCGTAGCTTTGGGGAGCGAATCGGTTCGGCCGGTCCTATGGTTTTTCGGGGCAGGCTTCCTGTTTGTGGGAGGTGGGTTTTTGGGAGCGTCGACCCTACAGACAAGCCCGCTGATTTTGACTGCGACCATGGTCTTGGTCGCCCTTTTTGAGAGCGTGTGTACGTGGTGGGTGCTGTCGATGCGAGACCGGCTCGCGGGACAAAAGTGGGAGCTCCGCCGGCAGAAAAGTCTCCTGGAACAAGCCCAACGTCTGACTGGGGCGTGGATGGTGGACCTCCGAACCGATGAGGTGTCCTGGTCGGAAGAAGGATATCGGATCCACGAGCTCAACCCCAGTACCGAGTTGAGCCTTGAGGAGGCGTTTGAATTTCCCCATCCGGAGGCTCGCCCGAGGGTCCGTCGGGCGTTTGAGCGGTGCATAGAAGAAGGGGAGCCCTACGATCTAGAGCATTCCATCGTCACCGCAGAGGGCAACCGGCGGTGGATCCGCACGGTCGGGGCGCCGGTCGAAGAGGAGGACGGAGAGATCGTCAAGGTGGCCGGGGCCTTTCAGGACATCACCAAGCGGAGGGAGGCCGAGCAGGCCTTGAAGGAGGAGCGCGATCGGCTGGAGACGCTCTCTGAGAGGCTTCGCCGTCACCGCGATCTTCTTCGCAGAACGCAGGAAGTTGCAAAGGTCGGCGGGTGGGAGTACGACCCCTCTACCGACACGGTCGAAGGGACCGATCAGCTCAACCAGATCATCGGGATGCCGGAAGGGGCAGACTTTACCTTAGAGCGTGCATTCCAGTTTTATCCGTCCGACAGGCGAGGTGAGATCCGCCAGAAGGTACGGCGCTGTCTCGAGCAGGGGACTTCTTTCGATCTAGAAACGCCCCTCATCCGAGAGGACAGTCAGCGGCGGTGGGTGCGCGTGCGCGGGGAGCGGCAGCGCACAGAGGAAGGGGCCTACTTCCTCACGGGCACGCTTCAAGACATTACCGAACAAAAAGAAGTCGAGCGGACCTTGCGGAAGGAAAAGGAGGTCCTGCGCCAACTGTATCGCATCACGGCCGATCGGGAAAAGCCCTTTGACACGAAAGTGGGGGAGCTCATTGATCTGGGGCGGTCCTACCTTGATCTCCCTTACGGATACGTCACACGCGTTTCTGAGGATACCCTGGAGGTTACACACGCTATGGGAGGGCACGCGGAGATTGAGTCTGGGCAAAGTCTCCCGCTTTCTCAATCCTATTGCCGACAGACGATCAAGGAGGGCCTTTTGGCGGTCCAGGACGGGCTAGAGGAAGGCTGGAAGGGAGATCCGGCCTCCGAGGTGTTTGGGCTCAACGCGTACATCGGGGCGAAGATACAGGTAGACGGGGAGCTGTACGGTACCTTCTGTTTTGCGGCGGAGGAGCCTCGGGAGAGGCCGTTTTCGGAGCGGAAGCAGACGTTTGTGGAGTTGTTGACGCTTTGGATCAGCTACGAGATTGGCCAGCGCCGCGCGACCCGCCGGCTCGAGAAACAAAATCAGCGTCTCGATCGGTTTGCGAGCGTGGTGTCCCACGACCTCCGGAACCCGTTGCACGTTGCGAAAGGGCGCCTCCAGCTGGCCGAGGAGGCCCTTTCGATGAACGCTGATCCGGACACGCAGACGCCTGATCCCCGTGCAGACGGTGATGAAGAGGCGCCTTCTTCCGACGTGAGCGCCCCACGGGCTGCCGAGCTCACGGA
>CAZIDL010000149.1:0-1014 GCA_964537825.1 uncultured Weeksellaceae bacterium | reverse complement strand
AGCACATCGACGCGGCATGGCGCTCGCTGGGACGCATGGATGAGCTCATCGAAGATATGCTCACCCTGACGTGGAGCCGCCACGAGGCCGATTCGGACGAGGTCGTGCCTGTTAGTCTCAGGGAGGTGGCCGAGCGGTGCTGGCCCGACGTGGAGGGGAATGAGGCGTCACTGACGGTCGAAACAGACAGGAACATCGTGGCACATGAAGGGCGCCTCCAGCAGCTTCTGGAAAACCTCTTCCGAAACGCCGTCGAACACGGCGGGGAGGACGTAGCGGTCACGGTCGGCATTCTGTCGGGGAGGGAGTTGGAGGAAGAGGTGTCCGGGGAGGGCTTTTTCATCGAAGACGACGGACCGGGCATCCCCGAAGAGAAACGCGAGAAGGTTCTGGAGACCGGCTACTCGACGAGTGAGGACGGCACCGGCCTTGGGTTGTCGATCGCCCGGTCGGTGGCCGACTCGCACGAGTGGAGCCTGTCGGTCACCGACGGACGGAAAGGGGGCGCTCGGTTTGAGATTAGGGGGGCTCACATTCATCAGTAGCTGAGTGATGCCATGCGGTGGGAGAATTGGATCTTCAGTGGGACCCGGGAGCCTGAGTGGAGGAGAGCAGGATGCCTTCGGCGACGTGAGGACTCATTGACCCCGTGAAATGCTTCTGGTCCCGCATCAGCATTGTCGGAGGTTCGGGGCACTGGTGCTTCCTCAATCGGTCTCTTTGGGATTGGGAGCTCTTCGAATCCGGCGAAAAGAGCATCCAGTGGAGGTGGTTGCTTTCTACCGTCGTTTCTGATGACCTCAGGGAGATTCACCCCAAGAGCACTCGCACCACGGGCATGACCTACGGCCCCTCCGCAGCGCCTCGACTCCGCTACGCTACGCTCGGAATGACTCTACCCCAAAGGGGTTGCTTGATTCTGCACTGGGAACGCAGTGACCGAGTACTTCGGGGGGGGCGCCGTCGGCCGCCTACCCGAGGGGAGCACAGTTCTGAGATCCCAACTCACAGGCT
>CAZIDL010000148.1:0-2909 GCA_964537825.1 uncultured Weeksellaceae bacterium | reverse complement strand
TCCTCATCGGACAACCCTAACCGACTTTTGCCATCGATCGAAATGGCGAAAGGAGCATCTCCATATCATTTCCCGAGCAGGGGGTTGGACCTATCCAGCATGGAGGGAAGGGGGCGGATGAACAAGGAGCAGCTTCACTTGCTCAGTTGCGTGTATCTCCCTATTTGAGCTTGAGATCTTGAGCTGTGGGAATTTGGAGCTTGACCTCCAAGCTCACTCCTTCAAAACCTTCCGAACGATCCTTTCACCGTCCGCGGTACGAATATCGATCAAATAGAGGCCCGGTTTCCCTTCCAGTTCCATTTTGAAGGAACGGGTGTTCCGGACCTTTCGCTCCGCAACGGTCCTACCGTTGATGTCCCGGACACGGACCCTTAGTTTTTTCTTGCTTTCCGAAGATCGGAAGTGGAGGACCCCTTGGGTTGGGTTGGGATAGAGGTCCAGGGAAGCGCTTTTTTTCTTCGATGGTAGGGAAACAGGTTGATCCCCGAGCTTGACCATCCAGAAGTCGCCGCCTCCTTCATAGGGTCCCGAAACGTCACCGTCATCCGAGAAGGTCTCGCCACCGGTAATGTAACCCCCGTCCGATGTCTGTTGGACATCGTAGGCGACATCGATCCCGCTTCCTCCATACCGCTGATCCCATTCCACATTGCCCGAAGCATCGGTCTTGATGAGCCATTGGTCATCGACCGTAGAAACAGTGTCCTGGGATCCTCCCGCGAAGAGGAATCCCCCGTCCGCAGTTTGGACCACGGAACGGCAGAGGTCGCCATCGCTGTTCCCATAGTGCTGTTGCCATTCCAAATTGCCCGAGCCATCGAGCTTGATGGCCCAATAGTCGTCGAGCCCATTGTTCCCTGATAGATCACCATCGCTGGACTCTGAATTCCCTGCCACGATATATCCTCCATCGTTCGTGTTCCGCACCGTCCTTGCCTCATCGTAGTCACTCCCTCCGAAGTTCTGCTGCCAATCGATGAAACCGAGGGAACTGGTCTTGGCGACCCAAACATCCTGGCTTCCATAGTTACCGGATACATCCTGATCGGAGGACCAAGACCCACCTACGATGATAAAACCTCCCCCGTTAGCGATGCGCAGGGAATGGGCTTCATCGATCCCACTTCCTCCGAGGTTCTGCTCCCATTCGATATTTCCGAACTCATCGAGCCGTAGAAGCCAATAGTCCTCGTCCCCGTTGTTCGCTGAAACGTCCCCACCAGAAGAGCCGGTCTCTCCACCGACGATGAAGCCTTGGTCACTGGTCTGACGGATGGAGACCGCTTGGTCCGATCCACCTCCTCCATAATTCTGCTCCCATTCGATGGTCCCGGATGGGCTGAGCTCCAGGATCCAATAGTCATCGCTCCCCTTATTCCCTGAAACATCGATATCATCGGAGGCAGAAAAGCCGGCCACGATGTAGCCGCCGTCATCGATCTGCTGGATGGACTGCCCCCGTTCGTGCCAGCTCCCTCCATAGTTCTTCTCCCATTCGAGGTTCCCGTTGGAATCCACCTTCGTGACCAGATAGTCCATGCCTCCGTTATTGTCGCTTACGTCCCCGCTCGAGGAACGGCTGATCCCAACAGCGACATAACCGCCATCGTCGGTGCGATCGATGGACCGTATCCCTTCGTTATCACTTCCACCGTAATTCTCTTCCCACTCGATGTTCTGGGTGAGCAACGAGACAGGCGTGAAAAGGAAGAAAACGGTGAGGAGTGGAATAGAACGCTGCATATTCTGGGATTTTAAGGGCTCTTTTGGAGCTGCTTTTGATGACTTATTAGTATTCTTGATGATTCATGACGAAAGCAATAGGAACGGGTTGCTCGTTCACGGCTCTCTCCCTTTTCTCCTCCGTTTCCCGAAGCCCCCCTAGAGGAAGTGCCGGTCAGGCATGAGATCGATGAGACCTGGGATCTCTCCGTTCCTCCATCCTTCCTCATCGGACAACCCTGACCGACTTTTGCCATCGAAATGGCGAAAGGAGCATCTCCATACCATTTCCCGAGCAGCGAACTGGACCTCTCCAGTACGGCGGGAAGGGTCCGGATGAACGAGGACCGCCTTCACTTCGAGTATGACCGTTATTACCGCCTACGGAACTTCCAGACCATTTTCTTTCTCTTCTACACGGCGATCGGGGCTTTTTTACACAAGCTTTTCGCCTTCTCCTATCACCAAGGCATTGATCATACGGTCTTTCTTACTTTATTCATTCTCTTCCTTCTTTCCTTTCTCCTCTTCATCGGATGGACGGTCAACCTCGTATGGCCTAAAGCGATCGTTTTCATCGACCTTCCTGCGGGTTTTTATAAAGAGCAGTACGACCTCTATCTAAGGGAAGGAGAAAAAGGGGAGCTGGAAATGAAGGACCCGGACAGGGAGATCCCTGAGCTTTTAAAGGAGAATTACTTGAGCCAATTGGAATTTGGGGTGGAAGCCAATAAGAACAAGAACGACCTGGTGAATGTAAGAAACAGACAGACCCTGATGTGGGGAATGCTCGCATTGCTTTTATATCTTATTGCCATTGTGAGCATGGAGGTGATCAAGGGAGAAAGTCATTCCCGGGATGATGAAAAGATCGAGAAAAAGCAGAGCCATGAGCGAAAAGGATAAAGAAAGCCCTTGGGAAAAGGCTCGTAAAAAGAACCGCCGAAGCAAGAATTTCATCTGGGTCCCGCCGCCGGTCTACAAATGGAGCACGACCCCGGTGAACCAAAAGGAGCGGGAAGCGATCCTTAACGGGGGAAAGAAGCAGCGCAAGACCTCCAAGGGTTCAGAGTGAGTGTGTAGTCACTCGCCAGAAGGCCAGGCGCGAAGGGGTTCCCCTCTCCACGTGGAGAGCCCCCCTGCCCGACGGCAGTCGGGCAGGGGGCTAGGGGTGAGGTTCTTTC
>CAZIDL010000147.1:0-2989 GCA_964537825.1 uncultured Weeksellaceae bacterium | reverse complement strand
GGAGTAGCGAACATCAAGTTCGATGTGGAACCCGGGAACCGCTACATCAGCCGCTACCGCTCCATCAGTTCTCAACCGATCCAGGATGTCTTTGACCATATCAACTCCAACTTCAACAACATCCGCAATGCTGAACGGCTAAAGGATGTGGATTGGTTAAAGGGGAACGAAGGCTTTACGGGGGAGCTTTTTATGGGTCATCTCCGTTATGGGACTTTCGGAAAAAACCACTTGGAGAACTGCCACCCTTTTCTTCGTCAGAACAACTGGATGACAAGGAACCTGGTCCTTGCCGGTAACTTCAACCTCACCAACGTCGATGAGCTCTTCCAGCTTTTGGTGGATCTGGGACAGCACCCCAAGGAGAAGTCCGATACGATCACAGTCCTCGAGAAGATCGGGCACTTCCTCGATGTGGAGAATGAGCGTTTGTACAGGCAGTATCGGGAGCTGGGTTACTCCAAGAAGGAGATCACTGATAAGATCGCCCAGCACATGGACCTCCAACGGATCCTTCAGAATGCGGCCGAGGATTGGGACGGTGGCTA
The DNA here is from genome assembly GCA_964537825.1 of uncultured Weeksellaceae bacterium. Taxonomy (GTDB): domain Bacteria; phylum Bacteroidota; class Bacteroidia; order Flavobacteriales_D; family CAYVSK01; genus CAZIDL01. The sequence goes on along the minus strand of CAZIDL010000147.1, from coordinate 2,441 downwards.
CACCATGGCCGGGATGATCGGGCATGGGGATTCGTTCGTATTGAGGGACCCTTCAGGGATCCGTCCTGCTTATTATTACGTGGATGAAGAGATCGCTGTGGTGACCTCCGAGCGCCCCGTCATCCAGACCACCTTCAACACACGCATCGAGGACATCCAGGAATTGACACCGGGACATGCCCTGATCATCAAGAAGAACGGAGCGGTCTCGGAAGAGAAGGTCCGGGCCCCCATGCACCGGCAGAGCTGTTCTTTTGAGCGGATCTACTTCTCGCGTGGGAGCGATCGGGACATCTATGCGGAACGCAAGCAGTTGGGACGGAACATGGTGAACGATATCGTGGAGGCAGTAGGTGATGATCTGCAGAATTCCGTCTTCTCTTTCATCCCGAACACTGCCGAGCCTGCCTTTTACGGCATGGTAAAAGGGGTCGAGCGTTACCTCGATGGTTTCAAGCGGAAGTACATCAAAGACTTGGGCAACGATCCGAGCGATGAGGATGTGGACCGCATTTTGGCCATGACGCCCCGGATCGAAAAGATCGCCATCAAGGATGCGAAGCTGCGGACCTTCATCACGAACGATAGGGCCAGGGATGATCTGGTCACTCACGTTTATGATATCACTTACGGGACGGTCCAGGAAGATCAGGACAATCTCGTGGTGATCGATGACTCGATCGTACGGGGAACGACGCTTCGCCAGAGCATCCTAAGGATCCTGGACCGTTTAAGGCCCAAGTGTATCGTGGTCGCATCGAGCGCTCCACAGATCCGTTATCCGGATTGCTATGGTATCGATATGGCCCGCCTGGAGAATCTAGTAGCTTTTCAAGCCGCCGTGGAGCTTCTTAAGGATAGCGGGCAAGAGGAATTGCTGGAACATGTTTACGGCAAAGCGAAGGAACAGCTAGAAATGCCGATCGGAAGCATGCGGAACGTGGTAAAGGAAGTTTACCGTCCCTTTACGGCTGAGCAGATCTCCGACAAGATCTCGGAGCTCCTAAGGCCCGAAGACCTCAATGCTGATCTGAAAGTGCTCTATCAAGGCATCGAAGGGCTCCACCACGCCTGTCCGGACCACCAGGGCGATTGGTATTTCACGGGGGATTACCCCACTCCCGGTGGCAACAAGGTGGTGAACAAGGCCTTCGTGTACTATATGGAAGGGGTGAAAGAACGGGCTTATTGAATCCTCCTCTGACCCCTGATGAGCTATGGACCTTTTGCACTACGGGCTCCAACGGACCGGTACCAATTACCTGAAGAACCTTCTCTTTGCGAACTTCCCCGAAGTTCGCTTGCATAACGATGGGTTCTCCCGATGCCTCCCCCTTCAGAAGCATTTCCGCCTTTACGAGGAAAAGTGGTTCATCCCGGCGGGATATAAGTACATGAACAACTTCCACTATGCCTCCCTCCAGGATTTTGACGAACACCTACGCCATCTTACGGGGGTTCCGGTCCGGAACATGGGCTATATCGTGATCGTGAAGGACCCTTTCAGTTGGTACCTGAGCGTTCGGAAAGAAGCTAAGAAGCGGAAATGGCCGGGCTACACCCCAACGGGATGGAATACGAACCTGATGATCGATTACAACCTCTTTCATAAGAAATGGCTCGATTTTCAGGAAGAGGCTCCTGAACGGGTCCTTATCCTGAACTACGAGCAGTTCCTCCTAGGCTTTGAAGAAACCTTGGATCGCATTGCGGACCAGTTCGGCCTGGAGCAAAGGAAGGCTTACCAGGATGTCCAGAAGGTGTTCAAGAGCAAGAAGTTCACGGAACAACGGAAAGCTTATTATCGGGAACGTCGTTTCATGGAAGCCTTCGATCGGAAAGGGGTCTTCCTACTGAACGAGATGCTCGACCGCGAAGTGGTGGAACGGCTTGGATATGAGCTGCCTAAGGAGACCTGAAGGCCTTATCTCTTTGCAGCCCTTTTGCTCTTCTGATAAACCTTCACCGCCGAACAAGCCTCCCCGTAACTGATCGTCTTGGCATAAGGTTGAAGCTGTTGCGTGATCTCCACGAAAGCAGCATTGGGCACATAGACATCCCCGCAACCTTTCACGATCACACGAGCCCCTTCGTATTCGCTCGGATCGAGCTGGGTTTGGATGCTTTCCCGGAACAGGGTCGCTTCGAGCGCTTCGAGATCCCCGAAGATGACCTTTTCCGCATAAGGGCCCAGGGAGGCTGCTAAGAGCATGTAAGCCCAGGTAGGAACTATCGCGTCCTCGGAACAGGTGATGGCAACGAATTGACCCTCGTATCGGCTCCAGTCGTGACCTTTCACCTTATCCCGAAAATCCTGTTCTTTCAGGATCACTCCCTCGTAGAGGTCGTTTTTTATGTCGTAGAGAATCCGATCTCCCGGTGTGTAGAAGCTTCCAAGGTCCAGCTCCTTCACACCCCCCTTTTCCATGCGTTTCTCGACC
>CAZIDL010000146.1:0-3020 GCA_964537825.1 uncultured Weeksellaceae bacterium | reverse complement strand
TTCTCTGTCAAGCTTTTTGGGCAGACTTTACCCCCTAAGGTAATTGAGGTAACGGATAAGGAGTACCAAGAAACTCACTTATCAATAAGACATGTACAACCCTTGTCAAAAGGAAGAACAGCATTTTGGACGTCAAGGGCTCTTTTGATCTATAATGGAGAAGGTTTCACCTCTTATGAAGTCCCTCACTATTATTTTATAGATGATTATGAATTTGATTATCAGGGCCGTATATTTTTTGAAGGAAAGTCGAGCTTATGGGGTTACTGTCCCGATGCAAAAGGAAGGTTGCAGAACCGACGTGTGGATCTCTCTTCAGCCCCTCCATTCGGTAAGAATAGTCGTTTGAACGATTCTCTAGTAAATAGCTTTGGGTCTATTACTGATCTATCTTCCACCCCTGATGGAAAGGTCTATTTTAATATCTCCTTTTCTTATAATGGAGGGGGAGAAGCTGTTTATTCGTATTCAAAGGATGGGCTTCATCCGATCGATTCCAGCCATTCTCAGGAATTGGAGCTTTTTAGTATTGGCGATGCTTTGATCCTTCGAAAAGGCGATAGCGGCCTATTCCAAATCGAAAAGGGGGATAAGGAACTACTCCCGAATTCGAAAGAACTTGTTGAGGGAAGGTCCTTTCTTAATGTTTTTTCCAGATCTTTAGATGGTTCGGAAGATAAAGGAACATGGACGATAGTCACGGATTCAAGTGGCTTCTTTCGTTACCATCCGGAGAAAGGGGAGATCATTCCCCTCTTTAGGGAAAGAGAAAGTGGAGAAGGTGAAAAACTTCTCCATGCTTTTTTGAAAGGAAATGCAAGGCAGGAAAAGGAACAGCTCTCGGTAACAGAGGTGGTCCCGCTGGTTCCTTCCAAGAATTTATATGGAGCTGCTTACGCTATTGGAACGAAAGCGAACGGTGTTCTTTTATTGGGAAAGGATGGAGAGAAGCTTTTTGACTTTCTCCGTATGGATGAGTTTGAAAAGGGTGAGGAATACCATGTTTATCCGGATGGTCGGGGAAATCTCTGGATCAGATCGGGAAATATCCGCTTAGCCAAGTTGCGGGCTCGCTTTACCCAAACCATATCTTTTGAGGAAATAAAGGGATCTTTGATCGATATCGCGCGTTATCCTTCCCTCAAAGGAGAGGATAAAGGGCCTCTTTTCATTTCTTCGCTTGATCATGTTCACTATTGGGATGAAAGGAAGGAGGGATTTCAAAAACTCGAAATAAAAAGCGGATTAAACGGGGACCTCTTTCCTTATCCTCCTTCATCTCTTGGAACTTCCATATCCGGAGGAGCCAGAGATAAGGGGTTTAGGGCGATGTTGGTCGCAGGCGCCGTACGAAATAAGGATAGGAAGGACGAAAGTTCGAGGGGAGAAGGAGATCCTCCTCAAGGTCTTCTATCGGTTCAACTTTCCGATGGGAAAGCTTCCCCAATGATCCAAACCTTCTTTGAGGGGATAACAGCTATTGCTTCCATCCCTTACCCTTCTGATAAAGGAGGGGTTGTGGTTAGCACCGCTAAGGGAATGAAAATCGGTTATTGGAGTCCAACGGGAGAGTGGATCTCCTTATTGGAGACCCCTGATCCAGCTGCAGAAAGGGATACTTCCGAGATGTACAATTCTGCCTATCGTAGGCTGATCGAAAGCTCTTCCTCGGAGGATTCCATTCGGATTTGGTCATTACCGGCCAATGATAAAGGGATTTTGTTCGGACTTGTTGATAATACAGAGATCAGCGAGCTGATTCTTGACACTTCTTTAAGCTATGCTCAAAATGTGGATTATGGGGATACACTTAATGAAGAGGGTCCTTTTATCCTGAAAACCGCTTTTAAAGGCCCTGAAGATTCTCTCCATTTGATCGTTATTCCCCAAGATGAAAAAGAAAATTCTGAAGGGAGGATATACCGGTATGAAAACAATGGATTTGTTCGGGCTGCACCTTTTGAGGGGATCCCAAGGGAACGGGTGAAGGAATGGCATAAAGTAGAAAAGGGTGTCGATGACGAATATTGGGTTGTCGATACTGACACCTATTCTTCCTCTAACGTACAAAGATCTAAGCTTTTTCATATTCATCAAGAAGATGGGAAGTATAGGATCGATAGTATCCCATTTTTAGAAATGGAGCTAAAAAGTCCAAAGGTGTTTCTCCCTGAAGAAGAAAAGGTCTGGATGGCAGGGAAGCAAGAACTATGCTCCTACAGGCGGGACGTGGATGTTAAGTACAGTACTCCCGAAAAATGCGTGATCAGCAGGGTCCATACCGCAGATGACAGCCTCCTCTTCGGCGGCCATTACGCGCGCTTTTCAGATAGCTACGATCCCGCGGATACGACCCTTCAGGCCCATAAAGTGACGCCGGTCGAAGAACAGCCCGAGGCAATGGTCCCCGCGCTCCCTTATTTTCAGGACCTTCCCAACTACTACAACAAGATCTCCTTCCAATTCGCGGCCTCCCATCCCGGCCATCAAGATAAACTCCGCTACCGCTACAAACTGGAAGGCTTCGATACGGCCTGGAGCGAACCTGTGAAGAAGGCCTCTAAGAAATACTACAACCTTCCGGTCGGGGATTATACCTTCAAGGTGAAGGCCCATAACGTATATGGGAAAGAAAGCAAGGTCTCCCGCTACCGGTTCACGATCCTTCCACCTTGGTACCGGACCTGGACAGCTTACGGAGGCTATACGGTCGCCGGCGTCGGTCTGGTCTGGCTCCTTATCTGGCTGAACAGCCGTCGTTTGATGGCGCAGAAGGAAAAACTGGAGCGGACGGTAGAGGAACGAACGAGTGAGATCCGCCAGCAAAAGGAACGGGTGGAGGAAGCCCATCGGGAGATCACCGAGAGCATCGATTACGCCCAGAAGATCCAAGAGGCCCTTCTCCATTCGGAGGAGCACGCTTCCCAGCACCTGCCGGCTCACTTCATCTTCTTCCGTCCGCAGACCCAGGTGAGCGGGGATTTCTATTGGGTCCGCGAGCACAAAGGCCACTTGTACGT
>CAZIDL010000145.1:0-3060 GCA_964537825.1 uncultured Weeksellaceae bacterium | reverse complement strand
AATGCAGATCCTCTACATCGATCATTATGCTGGGACCCCTGAATTGGGGATGGAGTACCGCCCCTGGTATTTTGCCAAGGAGTGGATCGCCGCAGGGCACAATGCGGTGGTGCTCGCTTCCAGCTTCTCTCATTTGAGAAGTGAGAAAGAAGGGGTGGACCGTCCCTTTTTTACAGATGAAAAAGGAGTCCCCTATTGCTGGATCCCCACTCCTTCTTATAGTGGCAACGGGATCGGAAGGGTCCGGAACATCTTCAGTTTTCTTTACAGGGCCTGGCGGAGTATAGAACTTATCCTCCAGGAGATCGAGCCTGACCTTGTGATCACATCTTCGACCTATCCCCTCGATATCTATTTGGGAAAGAGCTTCGCCAAAAGGACCGGAGCAATGCTCGTACACGAGGTGCACGACATCTGGCCGCTCACCCTGGTGGAGATCGGTGGGATGTCCCGATACCATCCCTTCATCATGCTGCTCCAAAAAGCGGAGAACGATGCCTATCGCAAAGCGAAGAAGGTCGTGTCCATTTTACCCTACGCCAAGGAGCACATGGTCCAACACGGAATGGCCCCTGAGAAGTTCGTCCACATCCCCAATGGAATCGATACCGCTGCATGGGATGAAAAAAAAGGGATCCCCGAAGAACAGGAGGGAGTGATAGAGCAGCTTCGAGCTGAGGACAAGATCTTAGCCGGATATGCCGGTGGCCATGCTATATCGAACGACCTGGACCAACTATTGGACGCCGCTCACAAGATCAGGGACGAGCGGATCCACATGATCATGGTAGGGGACGGTGCTGAAAAGGAACGCCTGAGGCTCCGGATCAGCGCGGAGGGTCTCAACAATGTCAGTATGCTCCCTCCAGTAGAAAAAAACCAGGTGCCCGAATTGCTTTCCCGAATGGACCTCCTCTTATTGACCATGGCCCCGAGCCCTCTCTATCGCTTTGGAATGGGCCTCAACAAATGGTTCGATTACATGATGGCGGGTAAGCCCGTCGTGCAAGCCCTAGATAGCCCCAACGATCCGATCCAGGAGGCTGGTTGCGGTACGACAGTCCCGCCGGGTGATTCAGAGGCCTTGGCAAATGCGATCGAAAAAATGGCCCATAAAAGCCCGAGCGAAAAAGAGGAGCTCGGAGAAAGAGGCAAAGCCTACGTTTTGGAAAATCACGATATTAACAGGCTTGCGTTAGATTTTTTGAAAAACGCGGTCAATTCAAAATAGAATCCTCATCCCCAGATCAATAAAAGAGATTCACAAAAGGAGCTTTAAATGATAAGAAACGAGCAAGAAATATGGAGCTTCCAAAAACGCTCCCTACAGAAAATTCCCTAATACCAAAAGCAATCCACGACGCCCTGTCCAAGGGTCTACTTATGAAGCCCCCTAACGCGCTCTTTTCATTGGATGTTGAAATCCTTTCAAAAGAGCAACACCCAAACCTCTTTTCTATAGGGAACTTCGCGGGCAAAAAATGCATCACTTATAAAAAATATCACTTTTTAAAATATAAATAATATCTCTAAAATTATAATAAGAATATTTAATATTAATAATTACTTTAAACATATTCAAAATATAATTTAAATAGCTTTTTCTTTTCAAGCAGTCCCTAGAGTTACGCATATAAAAAACAAACAAATAACCTCGAAAAGATTTCTTTGAAGCTTTATAATAATCTTTAAAATCATTATTTTTCCTACTTAAATAATGGGCCATATCATTCAAACCTTTCTTGTGGATCTTCATAAGATTTGAATCGATATTCCTTTTTGATAAATTTCCTTCATGCTTTCTGTAAATCGACATTAAAGAATTGAAATAATAACCAAACCCTAAAGTACTCAAATAGATGAATAGAGGTCTATCTCCGGAAGGAAAACTGTAGAACCAATCCGGAAGATCCGTACAGTCAAAATTCCTTCCAACGAATGTAGCGGTCTGGATCGGGGCATTATAGGAAGCAAGAAGGTCATAACTGTCAAGCACTAAAGAATCTTTCCCTTCCGTGACCCTTTTTTCACTGAACTTTCTATACTTCCCTCCATCTTCTATATAACAATCATGAAAACAAAAAGAAAACCCTTTGTTATTTTCAAGAAAATAAACTTGTTTTTGAATTTTATTTTCATCTATCCAACGATCATCACCCTCACACAAAGCTATGTATTGACCACGGGCCTCATTCAATAGTTTGAGTAAATTCGCACGACCCGTCGGCACATTATTAATATAGATAACTTCACTCCTTTCATTCAAAAAAAGCCGTATTTTATCGGAATATTTTTTACTGTATTCGATACATATATTTCTTGTCTCATCATCCGAATCATCTTCTCCTATCAATACCTCAAAATCAAAATCAGTGCGCTGCATTAAGGCACCTTCGATGCAATCAGCAATATAATCTTCATGATTATAAGTAGGAATAAGTACACTCAATAAAGGAGAGCTACTCATTATTCAATAAATGCATATTTTATAACCAATGAAACAAAAAATGCTGCTAAAGCAAAGAGCAAATACTTAAAAGAATCCCAAAACGGCCGAGGATTTCCCAATCCCCTCAGCACATCAAACAAATAATACTCGTAAACCATCACATTACATACAGAGAAAACGGCTATAGCTATAACGGGACTTTCATAAATAACACCAATGAACAACCCCAAGAGATTCGAAACCAATAAGCTTATGTTAAGTTCCAGAAACTTGTTCTCCTTTTCAAGGACCCGGTAGAGCATCGTCAATGGAAAGACGAGCGCTTTGAAGAATACGAACCAGACCATTATCCCGACATAGCTCCCCGCTCTTCCCCATTCCGCTCCGAACGCAAAACGGAAGAGTTCATCCCCTGTTAGGAACAGGACCACCACAGGAAGGATCCCTGCCCGGAAGATCTTGGATAGATATTCTTCACTGATCCATCTGATCCGATCCAATCCCTCTTCTTGATGAAGATCCCTGATGCGTTTTAAATAGATCGGACTGATGGAATCGATAAGTACATTGGAAGGAATATTGAGCATCCCAGTAGCCAATGAATAAGCCCC
>CAZIDL010000144.1:0-3077 GCA_964537825.1 uncultured Weeksellaceae bacterium | reverse complement strand
TTCGGGAAGGAGCTAATGACCATGTCCTCGTTCTGCACGAGGAAGCTTCTGTGGACTTGGAACCTTATGGATCGAAGGCGGAAGTTTATCCCGGTCCCTGCGCTTCCAAACATTCCAGCGAGAACGCCATCGGATGGGTGAAAGAACTGGAAAAGGATGAAGAGAAGTTTCTGATCGGAATGGCCCACGGAAGCATCGATGGAATTACGCCCGACTTCAACGGGAATTATTTCCCGATGAATGAGAAAGAGCTCAAGGAGAGCGGGCTGGACATATGGCTCCTTGGCCATACCCATATCCCTTATCCCGAAAAGCCGGAAAAGAACGCCCCGGTTCTCAATCCTGGTACTCCCGAACCCGACGGGTTCGATTGCAGCCATGAAGGAAAAGCTTTTTGGATCGAGGCCGACCCGTCCAAGAAGGAATGGGAGGTCGAGCCGATGAGCACGGGAAATTGCCTGTTCCGGAAACTGCATCGATCGATCCAAGGAGAAAAGGATCTGGAAAAACTGCACGAGTCCATCAAGGAAGGGGAGCGAGCTTCGGACACGGTCCTCAAGCTCAGTGTAGAAGGACGCCTCAATCCCGAACTGGAAGAGGAATGGTCTAAGCGGATCGCTGAGATCCGGGAAGAGGTCCTGGAATTGAAGCTGGATCGCTCGCAGCTTCATTCCAAGGTCACGCAAGCGGATATTGAAAAGGAATTCCCCGAAGGGTCCTTTCCCGAGCGCTTTCTGAAAGACCTGATCGAAGAAGGAGATGAAGCTGGGCTCCAAAAGGCATACGAACTCATTCAAAACGCACGATCATGAAACTCCGTTCCGTTCGACTTCATCCTTTCGCAGGCATTCAGGACCGCTCCTTCGAATTCCGGGACGGCCTAAACGTGCTTCAAGGTCCCAACGAGGCCGGGAAGTCCACCCTTTTCAATGCGCTCTACCACGGGCTCCTGACGGACAGCAATATGACCACCAGGCAGATGGAAAAAACGATGGGGGCTTATTTTCCATCAGGTGGGGGTGATGTGATCCGGGTCAGCATCGGAATGGAAACGGACGATGGAGAAAGCCTGAATTGGACCAAGACCTGGAAGAAAGGGAATCGCGAAGGGAGCGCGGAAATGACCCTCGACGACGGGACCGAGATCGCGGACCGGGATGAAGTCCAGAGGCGGATCGAAGATCAGCTCCCCGTTTCCCCGGCCACTCTGGAGACGGTCTTCCTGGCCGATCAGTCCTCCCTGCAGGAGACCGTGGAACGCATGGAGGCAGAAGGAGAAGTCCGCGAAGAACTCGGTGAAGTCCTTCGCCAAGGAGTCATGGAGACCGGCGGGGTTTCTCTGGACCGCCTTCGGGAACTCTTGGAAGATGAATACGAGAACTTCTTCAAGAGGTGGGATACCGATCAGGAATATCCAGAGAATGGCCGTGGGATCAGTAATCCCTATCAAAAGGACAAAGGGTGGATCGTAGATGCCTTTTACAAAAAGGAACGCATTCGCTTGGAAGAAGAAGAGGTCGCTGACTACGAGGCTAAAATGGAGCGGATCGAAAAGGAGCTGGAAGATCTGGAAAAACGGTATGCTGAAGTCAAAAAAGCATTCGATCGCTTGCAGCCCCTGAAGGACGGGGTCCAAAAGCGGCAGAACCTGGAGCATGAGAAAGAAAAGCTGGAAGGCCAAAAGGAAACCCTCAAGAAGATCAACGAGGAATGGCCTCAAAAAGAACAGCGGTTCGAAAAGCTCCCCAAGGAGCTGGAGGATCTCGAGCAAAAGCTTCAGGCCCTTGAGAAGGAAAAGGAAAGCCAGAAAAAGCTGGAAGAGTATCAAAAGCTAAGCAAACGGGTGGAGCAAGTGAAGGCCCTCAAAAAAGAGCTCGACGATAAACAGAAAGAGCTGGATGAGGCAACCCCGATCAAGGACGAGCAGGTAAAAGAACTGCGGAAATACAAAGACGATATCCAACGACTCGAGGCGAAAAAGGAAGGGGCTGAATTCCATTTCGAGATCAAGGGGACTCAGGAAGGTCATCGGACCGACTTCCAGGAATACGGCAAGGAGGACTCCGAAACGCTCCGACCGGAGAAAGGGGAAAGCATCGAACGTACCGTAAGCGGGGGTTTTCGTTTGGAGGGTTCGGATTTCGAGTTGGAAGTGCGCTCCGGGGACGAGGACATGCAATGGGTCCTTGATCAGTTGGAAGTGAATCAAAAGAGGCTGAAAGAACGATTCCAGGAACTCGGGGTGAAGGACATCGATGACGCGCAGTCATGGGCCGATCTTTATCGGGATAAGATCTATCAGCGGGATCAGAAGAAAAAGGAACTCGAAAAGGAGCTCGGCCAGTCGGAAAGTTTGGAGAGCTTGGAAAAGAAGTTGGCCGAATTCGAGCTTCCTGAGGAGGTCCGAGAAGCGGATGCGATCAACGATGAGTTGGTGGATATCAGGACGAAGCGGAACAAGCTCCAGGAAGAAAAAGATGAGCTCGAAAAGCAGCTCGGGGAATGGAAAGAAAAGTACCAAAGCCACGATCAGCTACTCGAGGAGCTCGGGACCAAGACCAAGCGTTTGGCGGATATCGAAAAGGAGCTGCAAGGTCTGCCGGAGCTTCCGGAAGGCTTCGAGGATGCGGCGAGCTTCGTGAGAGAGGTGGAGAAAAAGGATCAGGAATGCCGGGATCTCAGGGAACGGATCGCTGATAAGCGGGAGGAAAAAGCGGGGCAGGAAGGAAAGGCCCCGGAACGCTCGGTCGAAGAACTTCGCGAGGAGCGGAAAGAAGCGGAAGAGGAATTTCAAAGGATCCGTGAAGAAGGCGAGACCATTGCACGGATCCGCGATAAGGCCCTGGAAATGATGGAGACGATGGACGCGGACACCTATGGAGGGCTCGAGCGTTCCTTCAAGAGCTGGCTCGCAACGGTCACAGGCAAGCGATTCACTGAGGTGCGAATGGAAGAGGACCTTCCCGAAGGCTTCGAGAACGGGGACGGTGAAGCGCTGCCCTACGAGCTGTTATCCCACGGAACCAAAGGGAGCGTGGCCCTTGCCTGGCGCTTTGCCCTTTGCGAGCATTTTCTGC
>CAZIDL010000143.1:0-3110 GCA_964537825.1 uncultured Weeksellaceae bacterium | reverse complement strand
GATCTGGTTAACGGAAAGAGGGAACGCTTTCGGTTATCAGGACCTGATCGTGGACATCCGGAACATCCCCAAGATGCAAGAACATGGAGCACCGGTCGTGCTCGACATCACCCATTCCCTCCAGCAACCGAACAAGAGCACAGGCGTCACGGGAGGAGACCCTTCATTGATCGGAACGATGGGGAGGGCCGGAGTCGCTGCCGGAGCTGACGGGATCTTTCTCGAGACGCACCCCCGTCCCGATCAAGCCCTTTCGGACGGGGCGAACATGTTGCCCCTCGAGCGCGTAGAGGAACTGGTCAAAACACTGAAACGCATTGCTTTTGCGAGCTAAAGCCTATTCCCTCTTCGTCCTCTTCCTTTTCCTTCTTCCTCTTCGAGGAACAGGGCAATCGGATACGGCTTTGGTCCGAACGTTCGGTGGGAAAGGGATCGAAAAAGGAGCGGACCTTGCCACGACTTCGGATGGAGGGCTGCTTCTTTTGGGGAACAGTGGGGACTATGGGAGCGGAAGCTCCAACATTCTTCTCATACGCACCGATAGCAATGGAATTTTCAAATGGTCCCGCTCCATCGGAGGACCCTACCTAGAGGTCGGTACTTCCATCCAAGCCGTGTCCGATAGCACTTATATAATAGCCGGGTACACAACCCGGGCGACCGGAGCAGGCTATAATGGACTACTTATCAAGGTGAATGAAAAGGGGGATACCCTTTGGACCCGTGACCGCGGTGGTCCAACATGGGATTTCTTCAATGATATAACCCTCACTCCCGATAGCGGAGTGGTAGCGGTCGGTCGTAGTTACCGCAAAGGGTCTTCGGATATATGGGTCCAGAAGAATGACTCCAATGGAACGCTCGAATGGGACCGGCTATTAGCAGTGGATAGCGGATATCAAGAAGCTCATTCCGTCATCAAAAGCTCCGACACCTCTTTCACTCTGGCCGGGGTGACCAGCTCTCAAGGGCCCGGGAACAAAGCATTTTTCCAATTCGAGATCTTGAAGAACGGGGATAGCTTATGGCTGAATACTTATGGAGGTGCAGCGGAAGAGATCGCCTATGGGATCGCTCAAGCATCCAATGGAGATCGCTTGCTCACCGGGTCCAGTACCAGTTTCAGCGATGGCGATCGAGATGTTTGGACGATCCGGACCGATGATATGGGAAACCTCATTTGGGATGCGGTCGATGGAGGTAGTCAATATTATGGGAACCCTACTTCCAAGGATGATGTTGGAAAAGCCATAATGGAAGGCCCTTCTTCCAACATCTTGATCAATGGAATGACATTGAGCTTTGGATTGGGGATGAAGGGAATGTATATGATCGAGCGGACTTCAGGAGGAGGATTTGAAGTAGCCCCCTCCTTTGGAGACTCTGAAGATGATGAAGGAGAGGAATTGGTCCGAATGAGTTCCCAACGAAGCGCTTTTCTTGGGACGACTAAAAGTTATGGGAACGGACGTTCTGAGATCTATCTGGTGATCGTGGACACCATGGTCTCCAATTTCATCCTCGACACGGCCACCTATACAGCTATGCCCACTCATACCGTATCTCGGATCAATAAGAGGAAGCAAGGTCCGGATATTAAGATCTATCCCAACCCAAGTTCGAAAATGACCCGGGTCGACTTGAGCCATTTTCGGAACGCAAAAGGAGAGCCCGTATTGATCCAGATCTACGACCAACAAGGGCAAAAACTCTTCGAAGCACGATCCCACCAAAACATCTTCAGGCTAAAGACCTCCACTTTTTCGAACGGCATTTATAGGGTCAGGGTCATCCGAAAAGATGGAAAAAGTGTGGTAAAGCCCCTCTTTTGTCGATAACTCGATGAGACCTTTAGGTACCATTGGCACATTTGCCTGGAGCCTTCTCTATTTGTCCATCTTATGGGGGGTGATACTTTTTTTGACCCCTTCCCTAGAAGCAGGGAACTTTCTGCAATGGGATGCTGAACATTACCGAGCCATTTCCCAACGAGGATACCAAGAAGCATTCCGCACGGCCTTTTTCCCCCTATTTCCTCTTTTATGGAGCATGTCCGGGCTTGGTCCCTTGGGTGTCTCTATCATGAACGGGGTGATCTTTTTGCTCTCTTTTATCCTTATCACAAGGCTTTATCCCCCCACTTTGAAAGAATTGATCCTAAGCCTCTCCTTCCCAGGAACGGTCTTCATGTTCTTTCCTTACTCTGAAGCCACCTTCTTCTTAGGATCCGCCCTTCTCCTATTTGGGCTGTTCCGAAGGCACTGGGCGCTTTTATTCCTCGGGGGGATCGTATGTGGTGCGACCCGCCCTGCTGCATTGGTCATGATCCCTGCCCTCATCCTTCCAGCGTTCTTCTACCCCGGGAAAAAGGAACGCATAGTCTCCCTTGTTGGAGCCATAGGCCTCTTTGTGGGCCTGGCAGCTGTTTCTTTTTATCAACAGCTTTACACCGGAGAATGGCTTTCCTTTATGTCCGCCCAGAAAAATTGGGACAACAGCTTCAGATTGCCTTCCATTCCTTTTAAAGCATGGGGAGGAGACCATATTGTCATGCTTGAAGGTTCAGCCCTTTTCTTTGGGACGATCGCTGGTCTCACCTTTCTCAAGAAGATCCTGGGAAAAAAGGATAAGGAGGGACTAAGAGGACCTGTTTGGACCTCATTGGCTTATTTAGCAGGCATCACCCTTCTTGTGCTCCTATTCAGAGGAGGTTCTCTTTTCAGTTTGAACCGATTTGTGTATGCCACCGCCTTTTTCATGGTCCTGATAGCTCCCCTATACAGAAACAGCACTTGGAAGTCCAAAGAGCTTTTAGGAGCTTTTTTCCTGATCTCCCTATTTTTTCTGGTCTTCTTCAGCCATGTCCATATCCAGGTTTTTCTGACCTATGAGCTGTTAGTCGCCTTTCTCTGTCTCCTACTGGCCACACGTCACCCGAAGCCAAGAATAGCTCAAACCGCTTTTTTCTTGGTGATCTTAGGGAACTTTTCATTACAGGTATGGATGGCCTCTCACTTCCTGACCGGAGGATGGATCGGGTAAAGAAAAGAGCTACTTCTCGATGATCTCGTAGGCGGTCCGCCTATTCCGTGCACGCCCCTCAGGGGTGG
>CAZIDL010000142.1:0-3161 GCA_964537825.1 uncultured Weeksellaceae bacterium | reverse complement strand
AGGGCGTGTTGGATCTTCTGCGCGTAATCGATGCTGGCGGTGATCTCGCGGTGGGCTTCCTCGACGATCTCTTTTTGCTTCTCGGTCTCTTTTTGTTGCTCTTCAACCTTTTCCTTCTGTTTTTCCGTTTCCTTTTGCTGTAATTCGACCTTCTCTTTCTGTTCTCGGATCTCCCGTGTCCGTTCTTCTACTATTCTTTCGAGGCGCTGCTTTTGTGCTATGAGGCGCCTGCTGTTCAGCCAAATGAGGAGCCAAATGATACCGATCCCCGCCACGGTGTAGCCTCCGTAAGCCGTCCAGGTCCGGTACCAAGGGGGTAGGATACGGAAAGCATATTCAGCGACCTCGCTTTCCTCCCCATAGACGTTCTTCGCCTTCACCTTGAAAGTGTAGTTCCCCTCTGGGATGTTCGTATACTCCTTACGGGTCTGGTCGCTCCATTTGCTCCAAGCGGTGTCAAAACCGTTGAGCCGATAGCTGTAGCTTACGTTTTCCTGTTTGTCCGTGAAGGGGGCTGCGTAGTGGAACTCCAGGCGGTTCTTGGAATAGGGGAGCTGAAGGCCGTTTTCCTTCCCCTTGTCCTCCAATGGGGAATTCCCTCCGAAAAGCAGGCTGTCCCTGCTTCCGGTCACTTTCCGCACAAGGCAGGACCAGGGGCGATCGTGGTCGTCCTTCACCTCAGGATAATAACAAGCCAGACCCTTATCACCCCCGAGCCAGATCTGCTCTTTTTCGGGGTGAATGGAACGGATGCCTCCGATGTCCAGGGCCCGGAACGGGGTGCTATCGATCCGGTAACCTTCCCTTTTAGGGAGGAGGTGTTTGATCTGTCCACCGGTTCCGTCGTTGATCCAAACTTCTCCGCCAACTCCCTCTTCAAGGCGAAAGACCTGGCGACTTCCATCGCAGAAGTTTTTCCCGTAGCGGCAAGAGGGGATGAACTGTCCCTTTTCGAATGCGTAGAGCCCGCTATCGGTCCCGAAAACCACACCCGGACCGTCGGGAGAGGGAAAGACATGGATCTGTCCTTTGGGGAGGCCGTCAGCTGTGTCGTAATGGGTGGTCCGATACCCGTTAAAGGCAGGGTCCACGGTCACCTCAAGGACCCCTCTCGACCGCATGGAGGCCCAGAGACGGAGGGAGTCGGGTTTGGTGCCCGTGTGGTCCGCCCCGACCGATATGATCCCTTCAGGAAGATCCTTTACGGTAAGGATGGATTCCGCCATCCCCTCACTCTTCAGGGCCTCTGGAGCAATTACGTAAATCCCTTCCGGCCCACCCCCAAGGAGGTAGTGAAGCCTTTCTTCCCTTGTCCGGGTAGAAATGGTGGCAAGAGATCTTGAACGATGGGAAAGGATCGGGTCGGCCTTCGGAGGGGGGCTTCCGTTTTCAAGGGGGGTATTGATAAGAAAGAGTTGCTCTCCTCCGACCATCAATCGCGAGGACTCCGTGTCCTTCAAACCGTTCCGGCCAGTGGCAGCAGCTCCGTCCGTTGCCGGAAAGGAGAGTAGGTCGAAGCACTGCCCTTCCGTTCCCCTGATGAGGTTGAACCTTCCGGAAGTTTCCTTCCACCTCCAGGTGCCTTGGGCGGTGACCATGAACAAGGAAGAGCCGGGTAGAGGCGGTCGCATAATTTCGTCGATACTCCCTTTAAAGCTCTCTCCTTCCGGAGCAACAGTAAAGGGAAGGCCGGTATGGACGAGAGCAATGCCGCCATTTGTAGCGACCCACAGGTCTCCCCCATTGGTGGAGGTCACATTCCATATCAACTTGGCCGGGATCCCTTCTTCCTTTCCCAATCGAAGGACGATCCTTCCTTCTGGGGTAAGCAAATAGAGGCCTTGACGCTTCGTCCCTATGGCAAAGGCAGCACCGTAAGGGTTCTTCTTCGGATCCATTCGGCAAGCAGTATAGATACCCGCCGCATTCCAGCCTCCTTCGGGTGCATAGCCTGGTCCCTTGGAATATGGGATCATCTCTCCTTCCTTCTGGTCGTAGTGGAGAAGGCCGTTATTGGCGGTTATGATCGTAAGATCACCGCTGTCCCTGGGAGAGGATAGGATAGCCATGACCTGTTTTTTCCGGGCCAGTTCCTGAGAGCCCTTTATATACTCTTTTTCGGTACCCCGGAAATGGAAAAGGCCGGTATCGAGGTCCTGAGCGACCACACCGGTAGCGGTTTGGTCCATTGTGTAGAATTTGTTCTCAGGGCGGATCACCTCTACAGTGTCGTGCGCGTATAGGAAAACATGGTCCCGAGCACGGAAGTATACTTCTCCTTTTTCCGTGTGGACAGTACTCCAGACGATCCCTAAGTCCCTGAGAGAGTCAGGAAGAAGAGGAAGAAAAGACCGGTAGCTAAGCGAACCGCTACTGTCCGGGTGGATCACTCCCATGAGGCTTTGTCCACCGATGAAAAGCCGGTTGCCGGGAGCCCGGT
Source organism: uncultured Weeksellaceae bacterium (assembly GCA_964537825.1). Taxonomy (GTDB): domain Bacteria; phylum Bacteroidota; class Bacteroidia; order Flavobacteriales_D; family CAYVSK01; genus CAZIDL01. The sequence continues at coordinate 721 of CAZIDL010000142.1, read as the reverse complement.
CCATGGAAAAGACGAATTTACCTTCCCCTACTGGAAGGTGACGGAAGGTCTCCCCATCATAGATCAAGACCTCAAGGAAGGTCCCAAAAGCAGTTCGGCCGTCGGGGAGGGGTTGGACGCAGGTGATCTGGTTGTGGCCCTCGTAAGCAGAGGGAGAAAAAGGGGTCACCTCCGGTGGTAAGGTTTGGGCTTGGGAGGATAGGGAAAAGAGGCAAGAGGAGAGGATCAGGAAGAGTGAACGGAAAGCTTTCATAAAGAAGACCTTTAGGGTGAGGACCTGTGGCTTTATGGTCTTTTTTCGGTAATTCACGGGCTTGTGGAGGATCCCCTAAAGCCAAAAAGTTAAGGAAATGTAGGGAACATTGCAATTAGCTAGTAGAGTGGCTTTGAGTGGATGCTAACTCGCTCTTACTTTTGAAACGATCGCCTCTGGTTTTTCTCTCCCATTTGGGGGAAAAGCTTGGGGAAAAGCCTTTCCTTTTCCTCTTGAGTTGTCTTAAAAGGTGTCAAGAAGGAGTCCTCCTTTTACTGGATCATTCACGCTGTTGTACGAACACGGATGGCGCGGATCGAACGAATGATCATGGATAAAACTTTAGGGAAGGTAGGTCCATTGGCTTCCTGGCCTGTTTGTCTTTTGGACTGGTGTCGACTTCACACATCCTCAAGATCGCACCCCCACCAAGCACACATCATCCACCTGCTCCTGGCCCTCTTTCCA
>CAZIDL010000141.1:0-3208 GCA_964537825.1 uncultured Weeksellaceae bacterium | reverse complement strand
ATATGGATGACAGTGGTTTGGATACCACCGTTTCGGATACCACCAGCAGCGTAATTGATCGAAAGACTGACCTTAGTGGGAAATTCAAGGTCCATCCGAATCCTTCTCCTGGAAGGATCCGTTGGGTGGCGCCTCAGGATTTCCGTCCGCGTGAGGTTGAGGTTCTAGGGCTTCGTGGAAGGAGCCTGAAAGCGTTCGAACTTTCCGGGGATCGCCGGGGGCTGATCGACCTGAACGAGCTCTCCGAAGGCCTTTATTTGCTCCGCTTCCAAGGTGATAAAGGACAAGAGGCGATCAAGAAGGTTTCGATCAGTCGCTAGGAAAGGGGGGCGTTCTTCTTTCGGTCGGAGTATGACCGGGGGGCAAAAGGCGAAGGGTTCTTTTCCTTCGATATCGAGTTCGTTCCGTGATAAGTATTCCACCACCAATTCTTCGAACTGTCTCCTCTCTGAACCCTTGGGAGCTGCATTGCGGAATTCGTGAAGGTAGTAAGCGGCTTTCCCGTCGGCTTCGAAATAGATCCTTTGGATATAGCGAACACGCTGCTCCCATTCGAAGCCGTTCTTATGAAGATGATCTGCCAGGCCTAGCAACGAAGTTCTTATAACTGCTGTCCATACCCTCCATGTCAGGAATGTAGGGGGGCTTGGGTCGAAGTTCCCACTAACTTCCTTTCCGGTGAAACGTTCTTCCAGGGTTGGGGATCCGGCGCTTCCGCAGGGGGATCGTCGAACGGATAGCACTCATGGGCCTTTAGGGAGGCATCGAATGAAAAGATGAGGAAGAGAAGGGAAGGGAAGAAGCTTTTCATGTTCGATCGGAGTTTGAGGCGAACATGAAGGTAATGCTCCCCGGGGACCATAAAAAAGCCCCGCTCCAGGTTTCATGAGAGCGGGGCTTCTTTTCAGTAGTATGAATATGAAGCGGTTATCAGCGGCCGCGTCGTTGCTGCATCTGGCGACGGAGCCTTCGTTTTTGAGCAGGAGAGAGGCCTCCTCCTTTTCGTCCCTTGTTCCGCTTAGCGGCTTCAGCCGAATCCACCTGGATCACTTCCTTTAGCTCCAGTTCGAAGATGAGGGTTTCGCTCGGCCCGATCTTCTTTCCCTTACCGCGCTTCCCGTAAGCGAGTTCGGGGGGTAAGAACAGCTTCCATTCAGCCCCTTCTTTCATCATTTGAAGCGCTTCGGTCCAGCCTCGAACGATCCCCCCTTTTACGGGGAATTCAGCCGGCTTGCCGCGGTCCACGGAACTGTCGAAAACATCCCCATTGATCTTGGTCCCGTGATAATGGACCCTGACGGAATCCCATTCATCCGGCTGGTCTCCGGAACCTTCCTTGATCACTTTGTAAGTGAGCCCGCTCTTGGTCTTTTTCACTCCTTCCTCTTGACGCTTCTTCTTGAGGAATTCCTGTCCTTTCTTTTGATTCGCCCGCTGCTTCCTTTTCTGGACCTTCTGGAAATAAGAACGGATGATCTTCTTCGTGCTGTCCTTGTTCACGAGCACGTCGTTCCCTTCGTTCAGACGATCGATGATCCCCTGGGCCAGGATCTGTGCATCCAGGGAGTCCACACCGCGCTTTTCTTTCATTTTGGCCACGCTATTGCCGATGTTCACCCCAAAGGCGTAACTCACCTTCTCAGGTTCGTTCTCAAAGCCTTTGCTCTTATCGAAATTGCTCTTGTTATCCCCGTTGCTTGAGCAAGAGAGTAAGAAGACCATCAAAAGCGTGCTACCAGCGATGGAAATGTTCTTGGTGAGCTGTTTTCCGTTCTTCATAAATGCGCTTTTTTCCAAAATTGCGGGGCGAAGATAGGATCTTGGTGCGATCCTGCATGAAAGGGGCAGGGAAAAGGGACTAAAGATCTGTTAAAGCACGTTAAAGCCCGGAGGTGGAAGGTCAACGGGCTTCCCTTTTCCACTTATCCGCGAAGACTTCTTTCAATCGTTCAAGCTTGGGAACGATGACAACCTGGCAATAACCGGCATCGGGGTTTTCATCGTAATAATTCTGGTGCACTTCCTCGGCGGGATAGAAATTCTCGCAAGGGGCGATCTCGGTCACGATCGGCTTTTCCCATGCATTAGATGCGTCGAGCTCTCGTTTGTAATGTTCGGCCTCGCTCTTTTGCCCTTGGTCGTGGTAGAAGATCACCGATCGGTACTGGGTTCCTACATCAGCCCCCTGCCGGTTTTTTTGAGTGGGGTCGTGGCTTTTCCAGAAGACCTCCAGGAGCTCTTTGTAACGGATCCGGGAAGGGTCGAAATGGATACGGACGACTTCAGCATGCCCAGTAGTACCCGAACAAACCTCCTTATAGGACGGATCTTTCACGTTGCCTCCTGCGTAACCGGTGATCACCTTTTCTACGCCCTCCAGTTGCTGAAAGATCGCTTCGGTGCACCAGAAGCAACCAGCTCCGAAAGTGGCTTTTTCAAGTCCCGGACGCAGCTCACTATCACGGTCTTCCATATCATTGGCTTTTCGTTGAGGCAAAGATGCCGCAATTCCAGTAAAAAGGAAGAGGAACGTTAAGAGGACGCGCTGCTTGGTCTGTGGGGAGCCCATCAAGGGCGCTCGTTGGTGTCCTTTACCATGGGAACGAATTGGACGGAGCTAACGCTTTTCTCTCTGAAATCCCCTTCAGCTTTCTTTTCGTAGACCCGCAATCGCTGCAACGTATCCCCGACGGGTATCACGAGCTTTCCTCCCACGCGGAGTTGTTCTTTAAGTGCATTGGGCACCTTTTCCGGAGCAGCTGTCACGATGATCCCATCATATGGAGCTTCTTCCGGCCATCCTTTATATCCGTTGCCTACGTGCACGTGAACATTGGTGTATTTGAGTTCCTGTAAAGTTCGCTCTGCCTTTTCAGCAAGGCTTTTTCGGATCTCCACGCTGTGGACTTCCCTCGCGATCTCACCGAGCAAAGCTGCCTGATAACCCGAACCAGTGCCGATCTCCAAGACCTTTTCCTCCCCCTTCAATTCCAGCAATTCGGTCATGTGAGCTACTACATAGGGCTGGGAGATGGTCTGTCCTTCTCCGATCGGAAGGGGATGATCCCCATAAGCGCGGTCCTGTTCTTCCGAAGGGACGAAACGGTGCCTGGGAACGCGCTTCATTGCTTCGATCACCCGTTCGTCGGAGATCCCTCTCTCGATGATCTGTTCCTCGACCATTTTCACGGCTTCTTGTTGATAAGCT
>CAZIDL010000140.1:0-3258 GCA_964537825.1 uncultured Weeksellaceae bacterium | reverse complement strand
CCCATATAATGCACATCCGTGGCGTACCGATCATCCGTGGAGCATACGGTGATAATGGCTTTGAGCTCGGGTGGTTGCCGGTAAGCGAGTTGAAGCCCATTGAAACCGCCCCAGGATTTCCCGATGATCCCCACTGATCCATCCGACCACTCTTGTTGGCCGATCCAGGTCAGGACATCCTCACCATCCTGCAATTCTTGCTCCAGGTATTCATCCTTGAGGATCCCTTCGCTATCCCCGCTACCGCGGAGGTCCACCCTAAGGGCGGCATAACCGTGGCCAGCGAAATACGGATGCATCTGCTGATCGCGGGCTCTCGTGTTGTCCCTTTTCCGATAAGGAATGTACTCGAGGACCGCGGGGACAGCTTCCCACTCGGTATTCTCCGGCATCCAGATCCGAGCAGCCAAGCGGGTCCCATCCCGCATCGGGATCCATACGTTCTCCCAATTCTCCACCGAATACGGGAGGTCCGTTCGTTCTCTGAGTTCTTTTCCCATCAGGTGTAACGCTTGTTCAGGCCTCGACTTCTACGGGGTCGATCTTGTAATCAAGGTAAGATACCGTTTCCCGATACTTCTGCATTAGATCCTGGTGATCCCTTCCTCCAATGAAGATCCAACATAGCTCGTAACTGTAACTGTCCTTTTCGAGCATATCCGAGAGCCTGATCCCTTCCTTGGCTTGCGGCACGATGAGAACACCGGGAACTTCCTCCTCAACCTTTTTCAATTCCTCATCGGTAGGAACCCTTTTTACAAAACCATCTTCCCATCGGCGATAAAAGAACTTAGCGGCGGATTTATGATCCCCCTTCCGTTTAGGGAAATGGGGATCCTGTCCGAGGCCGAGCTCGACCGTGATCTGATGATTGGAGGCGCCATCCACATTCTCGAACAAGTCGGAATGGGACTGGGAAACCCTCGTGTTCACCTCGAGGAGCCATATCTTGTCCTTGGCCTTGTTCCAGAAGAACTCCACGTTAAAGGAGTTGTTATCGTAGCCGATAGAGTGAAGGAGATCCTCGGTGATCTCGTACATCCGTTTCTGGACGCTGCGCGGCAGGCTCGAAGGGTATTCGTAGCGCGAGAAGGTCGATAGATTGGGAAAACGGATCGAATCGACCACGCCGTGGATACGGACATCCCCGTTAAAAACGTACCCTTCGAGCGTGCACTGACGCCCTCCGATGATCTGTTCCGCTATGCAGTACTGTCCACCGATATCAGCCACCTCTTGAGGGACCTCGGCATAATGGTCCATCACAAAGTCCAAAGGACCAGCTAAACGCCCTATATGTTCCCGTATCACTTCAACCTTTTCACGGAACTGTTCGTCATTGTTGATCCGAAATCCGAGGTAAGATCCAACGGATTTGACCGGTTTGATCCAGAAAGGGTATTCCAGGTTGACCTGCTCCATATGATCATCTTCCAGGGGATCGAAGACCTTAAAACCCGGTATATGGTCGGGGACCACTTTTTGCTGTTCCAGGCGGCTCCAATACTTGTGCTGACACTTGAGCACGCTTTCCAATGACGCAGAAGGAACACCGTAGCGTTTACAGAGGACCGGTGTGATCAGGCTCATCGGAAAATCGATATAGGTAACGATGGCATCGATGGAACCTTCGAAATCATCCAGATAACCGGTGATCCGATCCATCAATTCCTGGATATCGTAGCTGGCCGCGTCCTCTGCCTCCTCGGGCGGGATCACGCTGTAGATATTATAGTCGTTGAAATGCTCGATGGAACGCATCTTCTCATAGTTGAAGTCGTTCATGCCGAGCATGAAAACGTTCTTTTTACGGTCTGGGACCATAGGGTCGGAAATGATCTGTTGAACGTGGGAAATCGTTCCTGTTAAGGATTATGAAGATACAGAAGATGGAGGAAAAAAGAACCGATGTATCGAAATAAGGAAGTGTCCCAAAGGGTGCCGAACCCGGATGCCGGAACCCTTTTTAACCAAAGCGCTCTGGAAAATTCCGATGATCTTTTCAGGCATTAAGGTATCTCTAGACTCCCTTTGGATTCAGAGCTGATCTTGCGTCCCTGGTCCCCAAAATGGCTTATAAGGGAATGATAGAGAACCTATTCGTCATTTTGGGGTCAGGTTTGTCGGCAAGGAGAACGCGCACTTAAGGACAAAAAAGGGGGTCCTTCTTCAGGACCCCCCTTATTCATGGGCCATTCTGCCCCCAAAGAAGGTTCAATTCAGGAAAACCTTACGATCCCTTCCGTAAAAGCGCTGATAACGGCCCCTTACTCGGAGCTCATTCTTTTTTTCGGCTTCCTTCTTAGAAAGCCCTTCATAAGGATAAGGTGCTTTCCTGGAAGAGACCTCCTTTAAAGCCCGTTCCTCCGGGCTGAGAAGATCGCCGGGTTGAAGTTCCAGAACGAATTCTTCGGTGTCGTTGAAATTGAAAAAACGTGCCATAGGTACAATTTGTTGGAATGGGTTTTTGACTTGAATAGCGTTGAGAAAGTGAACCGCCTATAGGCCCAGCTCATCGAAGCTACTAAGCGGAATTCCGATGGTAAGAGGGGATCCTGTCGAAAGGATCAACAGCAATGATGGCAACAACAGGACCCGATCCGGGCAGGCCAACAACAGCGGGAGAACCACCCGTGAAGGAGGAGGTACAAGTTCGATCCTGTTTTATTGCTGCGTTCCATTGCTTTCAAGCCAAAGGGCTGCTGCTAGCTTTGGCTAGCAAATTTAATAATGTTTGCATGAATGGTCGACCGTTCATTTCAGGAACTTACGGGGTAGAGAAAGTTGGGGATCGGTCCCATTCATTCACAAAGAGGCCTTCTTGCAAACGATTCAGAAGGTCCCGTTTCTTCCTCTGATCCACGAGAAAGGAGATGTTGTTCATACTCCCTCCGTAAGAGATCATCCGAAGGGGGATCGCTCCAATGGCCTCGAAGATCCGTGCAGCGGTCATTGCATTGCCACTGCCCAGATCGCCCACAAGGCAAACGATGCTCTGTTCCTCGGCCAGCTCGACGGAACCGAGGTGTTCCAATTCAGCTACGATCCGCTCCAGATACGTTGTATCGTCGATAGTGAGGGAGACGGCTACCTCAGAGGTGCTGATCAGATCGATCGATGTTCGGTAGCGTTCAAAGACCTCGAATACTTGCTTCAGAAAGCCATAGGCCATGAGCATACACCCTGAACGGATCCGGATGCCAGTGATCCCATCCTTGGCCGCGATCGCTTTCACCTTTCCCGGTTCACTCGCTTTCC
>CAZIDL010000139.1:0-3300 GCA_964537825.1 uncultured Weeksellaceae bacterium | reverse complement strand
TCTTTCATTTGATGAACAGCAGCATCTTCGTCTGCGTGTTGCTGGCAGCCTTGCTGAGCGTGCCAGCGCTCTTCATCAAGCATTACCGACCCGAGTACGGGATCGCCTTTAAGATCGGGAGCATGTACACCCTGGCTTTGATCATTTTGATCGTTTTTTATTGGACCTCTTTTTCCCGGAGTTTAAGGGGAACGAAAGGTTTTCTTCGTTTCATCGTGCGGTTCCCGATGTTCCTGGCGGTATCGATGGGGATGTCGCTCCATAATGGGCTTGCAGTACTGGAGGGGTGGAGCGGGAAGAAGTCCAGGTTCCTTCGAACGCCGAAGTTCAATATCAAAGGCAAGGAGGATGATTGGAAGGGAAAGCGTTATTTCGTGGGGCGTATATCCCCTCTCACCTTTCTGGAAGGCTTTTTATGCATCTATTTCGCTTGGGGCATTTATTTGGCCTATCATTTTGGAGATGCAGGCCTTTTGCCCTTCCATTTGCTCCTCACACTTGGGTTCGGGGTGGTCAGCTATTTTTCCGTTCGGCATGCAGAGGGGTAGGGGAATGCTCCAACATTCCAACATTCCAATACAGGCTTCATTCCCCTGGATCTCTTAGTTTATCCGAAGGGGCGCTGGGTGGTGGTCAGTTAGCAGAAGGCCTTCTAACTGTCGACTAAACCCGCACTCCTATCACGAGCACATCATCTATTTGTTCGTGTTCGCCCTTCCAATCGTCAAAGGTCTCTTCGATGATGCGGTGCTGCTCACTCATTTCTTTGTGATGGACCTGGATAAGGAGTTCTTTGAAAGCTTTGTATTTGAACTTTTTACCCTTGGGGCCGCCGAATTGATCGGGGTATCCGTCAGAGAAAAGATAGATGGCATCTCCTTGCTGAACCTCGAAACGATGGTCCGTGAACTTCTTTTCTTCGTTGGGGGTTGAGCCTCCGATCACCTGTTTGTCCCCTTTGAGTTCGAAGAGTTCTCCTTCCCGAATGATATAGCAGGGGTTTTGAGCTCCGGCGAAATAGAGGATCATCCGGGAACGGTCCAAAGCGCACATGCCCATGTCCATACCGTCCTTGATGCTTTCGTCCCCGCCTTGGCTCCGCTCGAAGGTTCGTTGTACGGCATCGTCCAAATGCTGAAGGGCTTGCCCGGGACTGTTGACCTGAGGGTCCTGAACGGTCCGGTTGAGGATATCGTGACCCAGAATGGAGAGAAAAGCACCCGGAACCCCGTGGCCCGTGCAATCCACAGCTGCGAAGACGATCAACTCCGATCCTTCTGCTACTGCGGGCTGCTTGCTTACAACCTGCGGAATGCTACTCGGGCTATTCTCTTCGGGGGTGCTCGTCCGGACGCGTGCCATCCAATAGATGTCTCCGCTCACGATGTCCCGGGGCCGAAAGAAGATGAAATGATCCCGGAACAGAGGTTCGATCTCCTCTTTCCGGGGTAGGATCGCGTTTTGGATCCGTTCGGCGTAGCGGATGCTACTGAAGACGTTCTGGTTCACTTCCCGGAGCTTGGCCCGCTCGATCTCCAATTCTTCTGTGCGTTCCTCGAGTTGGGCGGTGCGTTGGGCGACCTTTTCCTCTAGTTCCTTGTTGTACTCGTCCTTGAGCTTATTGAGCTCCTGCAGTTTTTCGAGGGATTCTTTTCGGGCTTGCTCCTTTTCAAGACGAAGTTGACGGTACTTTTCCGCCATCGTGAGCGAAAGGAATATCACCTCTCCGAGCACACCGATCTTCAGCCAATGCACGGTGACCGGGCTCGGGGGGATCAATCCAACGTTCCCCAAAAGGAGGAAGATGATGCCTACGATCAGCGTTCCAAAGGCTAAGAGGAAGCGTATCGAGATGGCATGCCCTTTAGAACGCAAATAGATCGAGCAAGCCAGCAGGAAAACGGGGCTGAAGAAAGAGAAGACATGGGAGAAAGGAAATGCCACCAGATAAAGCGTGCCGTAGGAGCACCCCATCAGGATGCCGATCCCGGCGAGTAGGATCAATGTTTTGGCAAGACGGTCGGTCCTGGGTAAGTATTTCCAAAAGCGAAGGTAATCCCGACCATAAAGGAGATGGAGCATGATGCTCGAAAAGGAGAAAAAGAGCACCGCTCGGTCCGCCAAATAAGGGGCCTCTGGAAAGAAAAAGCGATAGGAGAAGCCGTCCAGGCAAAAAAGTAGTAGCCCAATGTTGATCACGTAGAGGAAGTAGAAGAGGAAGGAACGTTCTTTCAGCTCGAAGTAGAAAAAGCTGAAGATGAGGATCACGAAGATCAGGAAGCCATAAAAAAGGCCTAACAGGAGGCGCTCCTTTTGGTCGAAACTTTGGAAAGCCTCTTTCGTCCAGGCTTTTAGGGAAAGGACTACAGTGGCCCCTTCAGCTTCTATCTTGAGGTAGAAGGTGTTGGTCTCGCCCGCTTTAAGCTGAACGGGGAAGATCGGCCTTCGGTGTGTGAAGGGGTGCTCCGAAAAGGGTACGTGATCCCCGGATCGCATGTGGTCCACAACCTCTCCGTTCCTGACCTGATAAAGTCGGATCTTATTGGTCATGGCCCGTGAGGTTTCCAGAAGAACGGGATCCTGCGAGCGATCCGAAGGATTTTTCACCTTGAAACGGACCCAAACGGGCTGAAGGGGTCTCCCGAAGTTCTTTCGATGAGAACGTATTTTCTGGAAGCTACCGCTATCGAGCTTCATTACCTCCTCGATCCCCAATGCTCCTGAGCGATCTTCGAAATAGGCGGCATGGTGAGCCCGATCGTCGCCTATCATCGAGGGATCGACCACGATCGGGGTGTTCTGGGCCGATAAGTAGAAGGGTGCTAGGAAAAGGTAAAGAAGGATAAAGCGCTTCATCTACTCCCGAATATAAATTCAAGGTCCACTTTCTCCTGAAGGAAAAGTGGAAGTGCGAAATTGTGATCGGAAGCTATGGAAGGTGGTAGGCCTTTGCGGAGAACACTCGGGTTCGTTCTGCCCTTCCTTTTTGGGTGTGGGCTTGTCTTGCTCGGGTACTTTCTGCCACGGAGCAGCTTTTGGCCCTTGCTAGGAAGTTATTCGGTCCTTTTCGGGATCTTTTGCTATTGGTGCTGGGGTTCCATACGGCTTGATATCGGCCAGATCTTGATCCTGGGTGTCTTATTCCGCATACTGCTCATCGGGATGACCCCGAACTGGTCCGACGATCTGCATCGTTTCATCTGGGATGGTCGCATCGTGGTGGAAGGGGAGGATCCTTACGGGGCGAAGCCTTCGGAACTCGTGGGTACGGAAAAGGCTGAACGGATGGGACTCGATACG
>CAZIDL010000138.1:0-3306 GCA_964537825.1 uncultured Weeksellaceae bacterium | reverse complement strand
GGATCGTGGTGATCCCGGGATTCCCCTGCGGATCGTAATAGGCTTTGAAAGTGCTATCGATCCCTCCGTTCGCAGAAATGGTTTGAGCAACACTCGGAGTGTCCGTGCTATAGCTCCAACATTGCGGGCTCCAGCAGAACTGGTTCCTCGATCCTTGAACTTCGTCGATCGGGTTCCGGAAAGCTTTGACATCCTTATCGCTGCTGGACGTGTTCTTTACATACATCGTGGACTGAAGGTCAGACCCGTCATCGTAGTAGCCCGTTATTGGCTGAGAAGGCGCATCCAGGATCTTCAGGCTCTGAGCCTGAAGGAATGCGCTTTTTCCAACAAGCAAGCTCATCAAAAAGAAGAGAAGGAATTTGGGTGAGGATCGTTTCATCATAAAGGGATTTTCTGATTCCCAATTTACGAGATCAAAAAGGAATTTGTTGGACCAAAAGTGTTTTTTAAATTTATTGGGTCAAACAGTCTCTGACCTACCAAAAGAGCACTCAAAATCGAAGGATCATGGCACACTTTCTACAGCGAATTACGTTCTCCGTTCTACTATGTTTCGGACTTACCACGATAGCCGGAGGACAGAATACGATCTTACAAGAAGATTTCGAAGGGGGCAGTATGCCTTCGGAATGGACCCAAGAGAGCAATGCCTCCGATGGAGGTTGGTTGAACGATGATGCCAGTGGGCATTCCAGCAGCTATTTTCCCGTTCCTCCTCATACGCTCATGATGGCGACGAACGATGATGAATGTGATTGCGATAAGGCCGATGAGCGGCTGATAACTGATACGCTCGATCTTACTGGTTATTCGAACGTACATATGAGGTTCGATCGTTTTTACCGGAACCTGAACTTTCAATCGCAGCCTCAAGAAGATGGAATGGTGGAAGTGTCACTCGATAGTGGTTCGACCTGGACTACGGTGATGGATCTGGATGGAGTGGGCGATTGGGTCCGGGAAGGGGTAGACCTTTCTTCTTATGCAGGGAATTCTGGTGTTCTTATCGCCTTCAAATACAGTGACAATGGCGGATGGGTCGCTGGATTTGCTGTGGATAATGTGCATATCTATGAGCCCGTTAGCCCGAATGTGGCGTTCAAAGAGCATGGTATCCTGAACTATTCTCAAGCCGGTAACGATGTCGACATAAGCGGGACCCTCACCAACCTCGGTTCGAGCGCTCTGAACTCGGTCACCGTAAAATGGCAGGCCGATGGCGGCAGCGTCCAAAGCCAAACCCTGAGCAGTCTTAATATTGCTCCCTTGGGTGAACATCAATTCACCCACCAGGATAAGCTTAGCATGCCTAATCCGGCAAAAAAGAATTTGACTGTATGGCTAGAGTCTCCGAACGGCGGGACCGATCAGAACAGGTCGAACGACACTCTCCGTCATCAGGTCATTGGCTTGAGTCAGATCCCAGATAAGAATGTGCTCGTGGAAGAGGCCACAGGTGCTTGGTGCGGATGGTGTCCGGACGGTGCTGTTAAGCTGGAGAACACTTTGGACGACAATCCCAATACTTATGGGGTGTCCATTCACGATAGCGATCCGATGGAGATCCCGGACGGTGCAACGGTCATCAGTTCCTATATCGGAGGTTTCCCCGCAGGTCTTGTTGATCGAAAGAAGTTCGATGGTGAGTCAAGCGTGGACCTTTCCCGCGGAAAGTGGAACAGCGCTGCCGGAATCCGTGAATCGGTTCGTGTTCCTGCAAGCGTGAGCACGAATGCGAGCTACGATACCGCTACTCGCGAGATCTCTGTTGATGTGACCGCTGATTTTTACGGACCTACCGACCAGGATCTGCGGCTTAATGCTTACGTGGTTGAGGATCATGTTTCCGACAGTAGTGACTCCAACTATGACCAAGCGAACTATTTGAACAATCAATCCGGCCATCCATATGAAGGTGCCGGAGACCCGATCGTAGGTTACGATCATCGTCACGTGCTTCGTAAGATGCTGGGTGGCCCGTGGGGAACACCTAGTGTGATCCCCTCTTCAGGGGTCATGGATGGGGATTCCTATACGGAATCCTACAACTACACCCTACCGAGCGACTATAAAGCTCAGGATGTTGTGGTGATCGGTGTGTTGCAGAAGTACGATAGCGATTTAGCAAAGCGTCCGATCTGGAACGCCAAAGCGGATAGCTCGGTCATGGAAGATGCCACGGTGGGCATCGAAGACCGAAAGCCTGTATCCGCATCCCTTAGCGTTTATCCCAATCCGGTTTCTGGAAAGGCCAAAGTGGATATCCGGACCGAGATCCCGCTCCAAGGCCGCATGGAGATCCGGGATATGATGGGGCGCATCGTTCGCTTGGAGCGGAATGTACGGGTTGAGCCCGGTGCTTCCTATATGCCGATCGATATGAGCGGCGAAGAGAGTGGCATGTACACCGTGCGATTCACAACTGAAGAAAAGGGAAGTTTCACCGAACGCTTCTCCGTGGTCGGGCGCTGACCCAAAGCCCCTTTAACGGATCCAAAAGCCCGAAGGGAATTTCCCTTCGGGCTTTTTTTACGCTGTTCCTTACTCCGTGAATTTCTCGCGAAGCTGCATGGACAAGAAGCTGAATGCAGCTTATATTAGAAGCGTAATAGTGATCGCCTCATGATAACTTTCCGGAAGCTCTTCCTCATCCTGATTGCATGCGCCCTCGCGCCTGGCCTGCTCGCACAGAAAGGAAGGACCGTTCCCTCGGCCGACGTCCAGACCTTGCGGGGACGCCCCTTCGATACCGAGGACCTTAGCAATGGGGGCAAGCCCATGATCATCAACTTCTGGGCGACTTGGTGCAAGCCTTGTAAGCGAGAGCTCAACGCGATCGACGAGGTTTACGACAAATGGAAGGAGGAGACCGGAGTGAAACTATATGCCATCTCAGTGGATGATTCGCGGAGCAAGAACCGTGTGCGGCCATTCGTGAACGGGAGTGGCTGGGACTATAAAGTTTACCTGGATCCCAACCAGAACTTCATGCGAGCTCTCAACGTCAACAACCCGCCCCATACGTTCCTCGTGAACGGGAATGGAAAGATCGTATGGGAGCACAACGGGTATGCCCCGGGTGACGAGGATAAGCTTTACAAGAAGTTGAAGGGGCTGAGTTCCGCGGAAAAGGATAATGAGGGTTCATCCAAGGAAGAGTGAGCGATGCAGGTCGGACCTCCTCTCATGAGATCTTTGAAGGCAGCGCTCCTGATCTTCCTCACTTCATTTCCGTTCTGGTCTTTCGGACAGAACATCCCGGGCAATATCAGCGGGAGCATCCAGATGGATGCCCAGTACTAT
>CAZIDL010000137.1:0-3348 GCA_964537825.1 uncultured Weeksellaceae bacterium | reverse complement strand
CAGGTCGCAGCCTTGCAGGTTGGCGCCTGTCAGGCGCGTGCCCTGCATGACGCATTGCACAAGTGTGGCTTGGCTGAAGTTCGCCTGGCGCAGATCGGCCTCACTGAAGTCCGCCCGCATGGCTTGGGCGTCCGCCATACGAACCCAGGACATGCGGGCTCCCCGCGCGCTCAACTTCGCCGCCATGGCCGGTATGACGTCGGCGTCCGCGGCATGTTCGAGATCGCGGTAGTCTCTGGTCTCTGAAACGGCGATGCGTGCGGCACGCACGTCGCAGTCCACGGCGCTGGCCTCGTTCATCTGCGCCGCACGCAATGATGCACCGCGCAGGTCGGCGCGGTCGAGCACCGCGCCGTCCAGCACGCAGGCGCGCAGATCCGCCATGAACAGCGAAGCACCCCGGAAATTCGCGCGGCGAGCGTTGCACTTGCGCAGGATCGCGCCGGTCAACTCGGCGTTGGCGAGGTTCAACCCCTCAAGATCGAAGCCCCGCAGGTCGGCGAAGGAGAGATCAGCCCGGGAACCACCCGGACGCCCGGCAACGTACAAGGTGTGCCGACGCACCGCATCGCGCACCGCGTCGAGGCTGGGCACGTACCAGTCGTCCCTGGTTTTGACGTCTTCCGGCGTGGCCATTCCTGCCACCTCCCTCGGCGTCCCGCTCCCCTGCAGACGACAGCGCTGTTGTCTATCCAAACAATCAATGGCAATCGGAGTCTAGCTTCCCCTCGCAAAACAGTCGATTTGAATACTTACAATATTATAAGCTTCGATTAAATTTGGTTCATTTTTCAATTTGGAAATATGCGTGAGAACCTTTGTCATGGTCGTCAATATCCTGGTGACTGTCCTCGACTTCTTTCAGGCTCTTCAAGAAGGCGAGCAAAGCCGTTCTCTGCCTCATGTCCTTTATTTGCTTGAATGCGCGTACCAAATACATGGCATCTTTATTGTCAACATCGGCAATTCGATTGGGGTTCGCGGCCGAACCGCCAAACAACCAATCGATGTCAACGCCGAGTGCGCTGGCGAACTGAAGCAAGCGGGTCGGGCCGATGCGACTGCGCGCCGTCTCATACTTGTGAATTTGTTGAAGAGTGAGGCCGACGCGTTTGGCGAAGTCGGTTTGCGACAAACCGTTCGCCAAGCGAGCGGCGCGCAGGCGTCGGCTCACCAGCTTGTCGATATCCGCGTCGAACGAAGGCGTCCCGGCTGTCTCTGACGAAGGCGCCACAACGACGTCCGTTTCGCCCGATGGGAATGAGCCGGCGTGTCTGGTCATGAAGCCTCCGGATGCCGAACTGTTAACCGTCGCCAGTCAAATCTGCGCTGGGGCGTATCGTTCCGGCTTGCTGCACGGCGGCCGGTTGGGTGTCGTCCCTCTTGCTGCTGTAAACCGGGCACACGTTGCGCATGGATGGTCCGTTCGACGCCCCTTCCCGATCATGAGATAAGATAAATCTTAATTTCTTCTTTCTTGGACCATCCAAAATACGCATAGGTTCAATCTGCATACGCATCAGTTCATCGAGCTTGCGGTTTTCTGCGGGATCGCTGAAGGGTGCAACGAGCGAGCAACAACCGCGGTCGTTCGCCCCGGGCCCTCAGCTTCGCTCGGGGGTCGCCGTGCTACGCCCGTGGGACTACGAGAGCCGCGAAAGCGCCGTGGCCCACCGCTTCGCCGCAACGGCACCGGAGCCGCCCTCTTCCATGCCTGCTGGAGGCGTGCGCACACGCGGCCCCGTCGCCTCAAGCTCAAACAGATGACGCGAGCGCGGGCCCTTCTGCGGGAGTTTGGTGGAGGGTGCCCGGCGTTTCCCCGCTGAAATCCGCTTCCGGATCGCACAGCATGTAGCCGTGGCCCCAGACGGTATGGATGTAGCTGTCACCACCCGTCGCATTCGCGATCTTCTGTCGAAGTTTGCAAACGAAGACGTCGATAATCTTCGGCTGAGGTTCGTCCATGTCGACGTAAAGGTGATCCAGCATGGTTTCTTTCGTCAGCGAATAGCCTTTGCGCAGGGAAAGCAGTTCCAAAAGCCCGTATTCACGGGGTGTCATGTGCACAAACCGGCCGTCCACGTGGACGGTGCGCGCGTTCAGATTGAGCCTGATCTTGCCGGTCTGGATGACGGACTGCGAATGGCCCCGCGATCTCCGGACGATTGTCTGAAGGCGTGCCAGGAGTTCGCGGTTGTCGACGGGCTTGGTGAGATAGTCGTCTGCGCCCTGGTTCAGCCCTTTGATCCTCTCATCCATCCCCGAGAGGCCGGAGAGGATCACAACGGGTGTCCGTATACCCGCGTTGCGAAGGTGCCGGAGGACAGCATAGCCATCGCTGTCGGGCAGCATGAGATCGAGAATGAGGATGTCGTACTCATACAGCCTGGCGAGGTCCAGCGCGTCTTCGGCGCAGTCCACGACGTCACAGGCGTAGCTCTGGCCTTTGAGCATCGTTTCGATGCTTTTGGCCATCGCCGCGTCGTCTTCAACGAGAAGCACACGCATCACCATCCCCGCAGCGTCGAAACATCATCCTGATCATCAAGGGTTAACGAAAATCGTTAAGAAGAAATTGAACAGTTCCCAGCTGTACACTGCGCTGCCGAGGCGCAGCACGAGACCGCCGCGACGCCCACCACGCGGGCATGGGATCGTTCGCCCTGCTTCATGCACGCGTTCCGCCCGCGCGGGCGTGCGCATACGCCCGGTTTGAGGCGGCCGCGAGCGCCCGGGCACCGCCGAGCGAACCAGCCTGCTCAGTGTACGCCGCGAGCGCGCGCGGGTGGCGGTGCTGAAGCATGGCCGAGGCGAGGTCGGGCTGGCCCGGATGCTCCAGGACGAGCGCCGTGGCCACGGCGTCGCGGGCGCGGTGCGGGCTGATCGGCTGGTCCAGGTAGCGCGCCGAGATGCGCGAAATGCGGGCGGCGACGCCTTGCTCGGTGAGCGGCCGGCCCCCGAGGGCGATCCACAGTCGATCGGTCGGCGCGCGGCCGTCGCACAGCCGCGGGCGGTAGCGCGCGAGATAGGTGTCGAGAACCGCGCGCAGCTCCGGCCAGAGCGGGTGCGCCGAGCGGTGACGGGCCTTCGTCTCGCCGCCTGTAAAGACGAGCTGGCCGGGCGCGTCCGCAGGCAGCAAGAGGTGCGTGTCGATCTCGAGCGGGGCCCGGTTGGCGAGGCGCACGGGCGCGGACGCCAAAAGCTGAAACAGCAGCCCGTCCCGGTAGCGCGCGGCCGCCCGCCGGCTGTCCGTCCCCAGTTGCTCGGCCCGCTCGACGAGATCGCTGCCGATGGCCCAGAGCGCGCCCGGATCGACCGGCGGCGCGTCCCACTTCCGCTTGGGAGCAC
>CAZIDL010000136.1:0-3421 GCA_964537825.1 uncultured Weeksellaceae bacterium | reverse complement strand
GAAGACGATGCGGCTCTGGAGCGGTTTCGAGCCGCGAACGAGTGGCCTGAACATCTGGGCGTCGGACGTCCCTATCATCCGGATACGCGTATGATCGATTATCTCATTGCCGAAACATTGCGGCGGTCCGGCGCCGGCACGCGGGCCGAGGATAAGCTTCGAGAGATCGTCGCGTACACCGAGTCTCATCGGACGCGGCCGGAGCTCATGGACTATTTCGGCATGCTCGCCTATCAGCAGCTGGGGATGACCGACGAAGCTGAAGCTCTACTTTCCAAGTTGAGCGCGGCCCGCGGAAGCGACTCGCCGGTCGTCCGCTGGATCCGGGCACGCCTGGACGGACGAGCCGACGCAGCGGCAGAAGTCCTCTCTGAGCTCGAGACCGGATCGACCGACCCGTCGGCCAATTCGTGGAAGGAAAAGATCGGTGACGATCAGTTTCAGCTCGTCGTCGAAGTCATGGAAAAGATAGAGGGCTCGCTGAACTGACGGATTCACCCCTCCTGTCTTCGATCAACGGAGTCATCGACAGCAATTATTCCTTCTATATAGCATACTTTTTTATGATGACAATCTCGCGGCACCTCGGGTTCCTGTTACTCGCTTTCACCTTCGTTTCGATCGGAGAGGTCCGGGCACAGGTCACGGATGCCTGGGCCGTCGGCGACGGTGAGAAGATATTCCGGTATGCGACCGACCATCCCTCCCAGACGGAGAATTCGATCTGGGACGGGGAGACCATCCGCGTGCGCGGTCTCCGCAACGAGGTGCTGGGTTTTCAAGTAATTGTCGAGGCCGACAGCAACGGCGCCTCCACAGTGGAAATCGACGTAAAGCCTCCGGTGCACGGAGAGACGGGGGAGATCATCGGAGGAACCGGCGGAACTCCCTACAGCGCGGACGGAGGAGTCGAGCTCTACAGCCAGCACTACCTCGAGGTCGACCGTCCGACGCGGCCCCTCTGGTTTTACGGATCCGAGGCGTCGGCTCCCAAGCAGATGACCGGATGGATTCCCGATGCCCTGATCCCCGCGGACGCAATGCAGGGGCGGGGCGGATTTCCGCTCGACATTCCCCCGACCGAACGGGAGGTGTTCCGACGGCAAGACAGCGTCCACGTGATTCCGGCGCCGGAGTTTCAGAACCAGGGATTCTGGATCGATCTGTACCTGCCCAGGGACCGTTCGTATTCCGCGGGAACCTACCGCGGCTCGGTGATAGTTCGGTCGGCCGGCGAGGTTGTCGAGCGGCTGCCGCTCGAGATCAAGCTGGTCGATGCGTATCTTCCCGATGAGAATCATTCGAATGTTTGGATGTTCACCAACAGCGTCGACGAGTACTTTCCGAACGTCCCGGAAGACCGAGTCGATCAGATGATAAAGTTCATTGCGCACCGCCACCGAATTGACGCAGTCGGCGGATTTCGTCCGCACCAGTCGGCGTTCGACTCAACCATGATGCAAGAGTATCTCCCGTATCTGAACGGCCAGGCGTTCACGCCGTCCAACGGATACCAGGGGCCCGGACAGGGGGAGGGGGAGAAACTATTCCCGATCGGTATGTACGGCAATGACGTGCTCGGAGATACCCGGGAGTCGATCCAGCGCGAGTCCGACAAGTGGGTCCGATGGTTCGACGACAACGCCCCCGACGTGCAGTACTACTGGTATATCATCGACGAGCCGGGCGACGTGCAGCATCCGTACATCAACAAACAGGCCGGATGGGTGCACGATAACCCAGGTCCGGGCAGCCGACTTCCCATTTTCACGACCCGCGAGTACTCGCAGGCGCTGGACGAGGCGATCGACGTCTGGGCCGGTGGGCAGAACATACCGCTGGAGGAGCTGCCCCGTCTTCGGGAGCAGGGCGAGGATCACATGTTCTACAACGGCTATCGGCCACGGTACGGAGCGGTTATACTCGAAGCGGCAGCGGTCGATTTGCGGGTGAACGCCTGGATGAAATATCTCTACGGGGTACAGACGTGGTTCCTGTGGCACGCCACCCACTGGCAGCACAACGGGCAGGGGCCCAAGGGGAATCACCACCAGCGCGTGTTCGAGGACCCTGTCACGTTCGCCTCTTGGGGCGGAAACTTCGCGAACGGAGACGGTTTGGCGCTGTATCCCGGGCGGATGCCGTTTTATCCGGAGCAGGATCGTGGCTTGAATGAAATCCTGCCCTCGATCCGGCTAAAGAATATTCGTCGTGGACAGCAGGATTACGAGATCATGCGGCTGGCCGGGCAGGCCGCCGGAATCGAGCACGTGCGCGAGTTGATTCGTACGATCGTTCCGAGAGGATTCAGCGAGGTCGGCGAAATGGAAGAAGTGCCCTGGTCCGTTCGGGGCGACGACTACGACCGCGTGCGGAACCGGCTCATCGATCTGATCCTGGAAAGGTAGATCTCGAGAATAACCGACGTGACGCAGGGCGGCCGGTGCACGCACGTCATCCCGGCTGTGTCGAGAGTATTAGGATCAGTATGTTGGAACGGCTTTGCTGGGCGAAGGGAGGGGGGGCGAATCTCCGATTTAGGGTAAACTCGTGCAGTTTCGACTCGTGAAGAGGTTCCACCGTTTCGGCCAACATTTCCAGTAGGAGATGAGTATGTCCAATACGACTCACGAAGTGCAAAACCCCGTCTTCGACACCTCCTCGGGGGAGGGAGTGTCGAAGACGGAGGAAAACACCGCCCGCGACGGATCTCAGGTCGAATCGCTACTCAATGGGACGCTGACCGGAGAGGCCGACACCGGACTTCTACTGTCGGAGCGGATGGGCCCTACAACACGTTCGATGTCTGCGACGCGATTACTGATCGGGGAGCCACGCCGGTAATCCCGCCGCAAAGGAACGCGAAAATCACCAAGCACGGCAACTGCAACGGGCCACCTCTACCCCGCGATGAGGCGATTCGGTATATCCGCAAGCACGGGCGAAAAAAGGTGGAAGGAACCTCAGGGTATCATCGTCGAAGTCTTGCAGAGACGGCCGTCTACCGGTTCAAGACGCTGATGGGGCAATTTGTGGAGGCCCGAACGTAGGAAAACGAGAAGCTCGAGGAAGGCTCAAGGCGACAGCGCTGAACCGAATGGCCCACCTGGGTATGCCGGAAACGAGCTCAGTCGCCGTCTAGCCGGTGGATTTCGGAACAGCTCCGTTCTGCCCGCACTGAAAATCTTCGTTCAACAAGGCCAAGATGAGGTGAAGCCGATCAGTGTCGTAGACGAGTAGGAGAGGTCTCATCGATTTAGACTTGTCGGCCGACCTGTCGCAACCGGCGGATCGGTCGCGGCACCAAGCGGGTGGACTGGTCCTCGCGCGTGGGGGGCAGACCGCCCAAATGCCCCCGGCTGACCCCTAGTCCTTGCACACAACTTCTGATCCGGATTTCCGTTCGGAGTTGGTCTTTTCT
>CAZIDL010000135.1:0-3565 GCA_964537825.1 uncultured Weeksellaceae bacterium | reverse complement strand
CTGAACGTTTCGGTGAATGGTGGACAGACCCCCTATACTTACAACTGGAGCAACGGAGGCAGCGGAAGTTCCATTACGATATCTCCCGACTCGACAACCCTTTACACTGTAACGGTCACGGACAGCTGTTTTGCGGATCAGGTGACCGATAGCATTCTGGTGGAAGTGCCTTTCGATCCCATCGGCATCGAGGTCTCGACCATTACACCTGATAGTTCTATCGTGGAAGGCTGCACGGACGGGACCTTCACCTTCATACGTCCCGATACGAGCATTCTGGATACGCTCGAATACAGTATAAGCGGCGATGCGATCAACGGAACGGATTACGCTTCCATAGGGGATAGTGTGGTGTACGGTCCCACGGATACGAGCGCTTCCGTCACCATCGATGCCTTGAACGATGGGATCAATGAAGTCAACGCTGATACCGTGACGGTATCCGCTTATTTCGTGGATCTCTGTGGGGATACGGTCCGCTCGGAAGCTTCCATCTATATCAAGGAGGATTATCAGGTGAGCACCTTAGCAAGGGATAGCAGCATTTTCTGTCCCACCGATTCCGTCCCTTTCCACGTTCAGGGACAAGGAGGCAATCCACCCTATTCCTATACATGGAGCGATGGGACCAATGATGATACGACTCACTTGCCCGGCGATGTGACCGATACGCTCACGGTAACCGCTACGGACAGTTGCGGGAAGACCTCTCCGACCGATACCGTCGTTCTCCAGTTCAAATACGATTCGCTGAGCCTCTCGGTCAGTTCAGATACGACCCTCGGATGTCCCGGAGATACGGTAGACCTCTCAGCAAGCGTTTCGGGAGGCCATACCAAATATCAATACGTATGGATGCCTTCGAACACGAACGCTCAAAGCATCGAAGTCCACCCGAACACGAGTTCAGGCTATGAAGTGAGCGTGACGGACAGTTGTGGGAATGAGAGCCTGAAGGACAGCGTTTACGTGAGCGTCCCCCAACCAGCCCCTGTGGAAGCCTCAGCGCCTGATACGACCGTGCAATGCAAAGGCGATTCGATCCGACTTATCGGAAGAGCAGATAGCGGCTACGGGGGCTACTCCTATCAATGGGTCGGTGGGCCGAACGATAGCCTATGGGGGATGCGCTCTTATCAGGATTCGCTCTATGTGCTTCAGGTCACGGATAAATGCGGATATAGTGATTCCGATAGCTCCGTTGTGGATCATCCTGAATACGATCCTCTCACCGCTGAAGCGGGAGCTACGGATACAGTGTGCAAAGGGAATTCTTTAAAGGTCGAACCTGAAGTGTCCGGAGGAGCTGGCCAATACAGGTACGAGTGGAACGGTAATGGGAGCGTGAAGATGTTGAATGGTGGAAGAGCTGAAGTGACCCCTGAAAAAGGAGCTTATTTCAGGGTCAACGTCTCCGATGTTTGTGGGAAAGAATCCGAAGACGATGTCTATATTGGCGTGAAGGATTGCCAGCTCGAATTCCCCAACGTTTTCACGCCCAATGCGGATGGAAAGAACGAGGCCTTTGTGATCAAGAACCTCGAGTACTATCCGGGCTCAAGCTTGAAGATCTACAACCGATGGGGGAACCTGATCTATGAAACGTCCGACTACGAAAACGACTGGAGAGGGGAGGGCTTGAGTGAAGGAACGTATTTCTACGTTTTCGAGCCTTCAGATCCGAAGCAAGACCCGATCAAAGGGGAGGTCACCCTTTTCCGGGATGAGTAGAGAAGTTCGAAGCTTTACATCTTTTCAAGGACCCGTCTCCTTTCCATTCGGCCTGCCTCCGCTCGGGATGCTTTTAGAAGATCCGTTTAAAAGAAGTAGGGCAAGAAGATCAGGCCGGCCACTACCAAGGAGGCTATAGCCGCGATCAATACAGCTCCCGCTGAGAGATCTTTGACCCGACGGATCCGTTCATTCATCTCCGAAGAGCTGTGGTCCGCCAATTCTTCGATGGCCGCGTTGGCTCCTTCCAGGCCGATCACTATGCCGGTGCAGAGGGTGATGGCCATCCATTCCTGTGGTTCGATCCTGAAATAGATACCCAGCCCGATCGTGCAAAGAGCCGCTATCAAGTGGATCCGGGCATTGGGTTCATCCCGTACCAGGCTCCAAAGGCCTTTGAAAGCGTTCTTGAAACTCAGCGCCCTTTTCTGAAGCGTTCGCATTACATGGATTTTTCCAAAAGGTACCGATCCACTGAAGAAAAAATACTTCGATCGACCGGTCGGTCGAAGATTTTTTTCTCCGTTAGGGATCGGAGCAGATGCAAATTTCTTTATCGGATCTTTACAGCCCCCCTCCTTATATAAGGATCTGAATTTCGATCGACCGGTCGATCGATCAAACTACTTGAAAAGCTCAAATGCCTATTGATCTGAATTTTAGATGGAATTTTTGTTGGATCGGAGCACGTTCGTATATTTGACCGACCAGTCGGTCAACTAAACTTGAACAGTAGCACCAGGATGAGCCCCAAGAGCGAAGAACAATTTCAGAAGATCCGGGATGAGAGCCGGAAGCGGATCATTCAGGCTGCGCTGGAACAATTCTCCCAAAAAGGCTTCGAGCGGAGCTCGATGAAAGAGCTCGCCGAAAAAGCAGGAGTTTCTAAGGGACTCCTTTACAATTATTTCTCCAGTAAAAAGGCCCTTTTAATGGCTTTGTTCCAGGCAAGCATGGAAGAAATGGACAAGGTGATCGAGGAGACGCCCAGTGGGGGACCACGGACCCGATTGATCGGAATGTTCGAGACCTTCTTCAACGATCTGGAAGAGAATCCCGGGTTCTGGCGATTATTTGCCAGCCTGGCCTTACAAGAACAAGGATTCGAAGAAGTTCGCCAAATGATGGCGGATAAGGTGAATGCTTATTACGAGCTCTTGGAAGGGATCTTTTCGGAATTGGGTTACGAAGACCCAAGAGCAGAAGCGGTGCTCGTCGGAGCCATTTTCGATGGAGTGGCCGTCGAGTATCTCGCTATGGGGGATAACTTCCCGTTCAAGACGGTTCGACAACACATCATGAAAAAATACGGCAATGATGCAGTTACATAGCCTCTTATTGCTTTGCTCGGTCTTTCTTTTTCCCGCTCTGGAGCTTCCCGGGCAAAGCGGGACCGAGATCGTGGAGCGAATGGACGAGCAGATCCGGGGCAAGACGTCGAGGTCGACCACGACGATCAAGATCGTGCGGCCCGATTGGGAACGGACCATGAAAATGAAGAGCTGGACCAAGGGGAACGAGTACGGGATGGTCCTGATCACGGCTCCTCCCCGGGAAGAAGGTACGGCCTTTCTCAAGCGCGGGGATGAGGTTTGGAATTGGGTCCCCCGTGTCGAGCGCACCATCAAACTGCCTCCCTCAATGATGTCCCAGTCCTGGATGGGGACCGACTTCACGAACGATGACCTGGTCCAACAGGCGAGCATGGTGACGGATTACGAGCACGAACGCGTCGGTGATAGTACGATCCGCAATAAGGATTGCTACAAGGTGAAGTTGATTCCCAAGAAGGGTGAAGCAGTGGTCTGGGGAAAAGTGATCCTCTACATCAGCA
>CAZIDL010000134.1:0-3606 GCA_964537825.1 uncultured Weeksellaceae bacterium | reverse complement strand
TCCTCGGCACCACAGGCGTCGGAAAGACCGAGTTGGCCAAAACACTGACGGAATATCTCTTCGACGATGAGAACAACATGACGCGGATCGATATGTCGGAGTATCAGGAGCGACACTCCGTCAGCCGGCTGGTCGGATCACCCCCCGGATATGTGGGCTATGAAGAAGGCGGACAGTTGACCGAAGCAGTGCGGACCAAGCCTTACTCGGTGATCCTCCTCGATGAGATCGAAAAAGCGCACCCGGACGTCTTCAACATCCTGCTCCAAGTGTTGGACGATGGCCGGCTGACCGACAACAAGGGGCGGATGGTGAACTTTAAGAACACGATCATCATCATGACCTCGAACATCGGCTCGGACGTCATCCAGCAGAACTTCGAGGACATGGACGAGCAGAACGAGGACGAGGTCATGGAACGAACGAAGCAACAGGTTTGGGAAATGCTCAAGCAGAGCGTTCGCCCCGAGTTCCTGAACAGGGTGGATGAAACGATCATGTTCAGTCCCCTCAACCGCGAAGATGTTCGGAAGATCGTCCAACTTCAGATCGACGAGCTCAACGAGCGGCTTCACAAGCAGGACCTCACGCTCCAGGTCACGGACGAGGCCCTGGATTGGATCGCCGAGGCAGGCTTCGACCCGCAGTTCGGTGCAAGACCGATCCAGCGGGTGATCCAAAAACAGGTGATGAACGAGCTCTCGAAGAAGCTCATCTCTGGGGAAGTGGATCGGGAGCAGCCGATCGTACTGGACACATTCGACGGCAAGCTCGTGTTCAGAAAACCGGTCGAGGCCGAATCCACCGTCAATGGACAAGCTGGAGAGTAAAGGATCCGATAAGGATCAACCTTCATGATCCAAGGGTGGCTTTTGCGAGCCACCCTTTTTTCATGCTTCACTCCAAATCCCTATTCCTGGTTCTTCGTCCCTTATTCCAGAGCCGCTCTTCTCGAAGCTCCTCTACCGAAATCAGCTTCTCCGCCTGCAGTCCTGATCTCCAAATGGAAAAAAGGGTCGGTCATAGGGGAAAAGTCCCAAAAGTTTCTCCATGACCTCTTGTTCACCCCTAGTGCGCTCCGTGATACCATTTTGCCGAGGAAGACCTGGTCACTCGTTCTTCTTACCGATGATCGATGTCCGCCTTTTTAAACCACTAAGGGCAAAGCAAAGGAAGGCGCACCTTCCTGAACGACTTCTTTTGTGCAGAGAGCGGGGAGCATAGAGGAGGGTGAACTTCTCCATTGAAAGGGGGCGATCGGCTATTGAGACCGTCTGGATATCGAGGGGAGAGGCTTATGCCAAGCTAAGAGGACCAAAGCGGATGGTCCTCCGAAGAAAAAACCCCCAAAAGCCGGAACAACTGCTTCCTAGCATAAGCTTCAAATAGCTATTATCGATTTCTATTATCTTTGCATTCCAAGATGGGGCTGATCCGGTCTCCCGACCAAGCCGCCATCAAAACCAAGTTTGGCGTATATGAAGATCTGTGACCTTTTTGAGAAACAATACAAGACCTTTTCGTTCGAATTCTTCCCTCCCAAAACTTTCAAATCAGCTGTGAGCTTCGGACGAAGCATCGAGCGCCTCGCTGAGCTCGAGCCCGATTTCATCAGTGTCACTTATGGTGCTGGTGGATCCACCCAGGAAAAGACCTTCGATCTCATCGACTACATCCAGAACAAGATGGGATTGGTCTCGATGTGCCATTACACCTGTGTGGGTGCTACCAAGGAAAAGATCCAAGCTGACCTCGACCACCTCTACGAGCACAACATCGAAAACCTAATGCTCCTCAGGGGTGATGCTCCTGAAGGGCAGGAATCCTTCAAGGACAAGGAATTCCAATACTCCACCGACCTGATCGAATTCGCTGGCAAACAGAACCGCTTTTGCATCGGGGCTGCGGGCTATCCTGAAGGGCATCAAGAGGCCGACGACCTCGATTTCGACCTCGAGCGGCTTCGGGAGAAGTTCCAAAAAGGAGCGGATTTCGTTTGCACCCAAATGTTCCTGGAGAACGAGTACTTCTACAACTACATGAAGAAGATCCGGGAGAAAGGCATCCAGGGCCGTATCATCCCTGGCCTGATCCCGATCACGAACTACAAGAACATCAAGAAGTTCGCTGAAATGTGCGGATCGGCCATTCCGGAACATGTGCAGGAGCGTTTCGAGCCGGTCAAGCACGATAGCGACAAGGTCTATCAACGGGGCATCGACCTTGCGATCGAACAGACGGAGGACCTCCTCAAAGCAGGTGCGCCAGGCATCCACTTCTACACGCTGAACAAGTACCAGCCGATCAAAGACATTTACGATAGCATTCCGAACGACCTGCTCGATGTCCACAAGCCGGCTGACAACATCGAAGAGGTCTTTGCCTGACCCGTTTCAAAAGAGCTCAGACCTATTGGCAAAGGGCGGATCGCTGATCCGCCCTTTTTTCTTCCTCCAGCATTTTCTAACTTAGAAAGGAGGTAGCAAGGAGGTCTTTTATAAATTCCCTTTCACCTGGGCATTATAAACCGATCCTGATGAAGCACCCCCTTCCAAAAGCTCCAGCTCGGTTCCTATTCCTCTTCCTTTTCCTGCTCCTTCCATATATTCTGATGGCTCAAGGCCATCTCGTCCTTATCGGTGGTGGCACCGAAGTGGATGGCGGGTGGAGCGATGATCCCTATAGTTGGGGAGTAGGCCATGCGTCGAACCAACGAGTGGCTGTGATCACCTACGATAGCACAGCCAGCCAGTGGATCCCTGATTATTTCATGACCCTGGGCGCTGACACGGCCCGCAATTTCATCATCGATGATCTCCCAACAGCAGATGCTCAATCGACCTACGACAGCCTGATGACTTACGATGCCATATTTATCAAGGGCGGCGACCAGTGGCAGTACATCAGCCTTTACGACAATACCCGGACGGAAGACGCCATCCGGGAGACCTACCAACAAGGAGGGGTCATCATGGGCACTTCCGCCGGCATGGCCGTGCTTTCTGAGGTGGACTTCACGGCCGAGAACGGGACGGTCTACCCGGAGGAAGCCCTAGCCGATCCCTACAACAACTTCATGCAGCTCGACAGCAGCTTCCTTTCCCTAATGGATGGAACGATCTTCGATACCCATTTCGTGGAACGGGGGCGCTTCGGTCGGATGCTGGGTTTCCTGGGGCGAATGGAAATGGACCTCGGGAAGAGGTTGCTCGGTATCGGCGTGGATGACCGTACGGCTTTTTGCATCGATACGGGCGATACGGGCATCGCCATGGGAAGTGGAGCCGTGAACCTGTACAAGGGAGACCAATTATCCGGGAATTTTCAAACCAACGGCCAAAAGTTGGTCACCGGTGGGTTCAACGTGAAGACCGCCCAACTCCTGGACAGTTGCAGCATGACTTTGGGGCCAAGGTGGGAAAGCACGAACGAAGTGCAAGGTCTGGACCACGGCCCGATCACGGATCCCCGCCCCAAACCTTCTCAAAAGCAGGTCTTTTTAAGCGGGAGCAATGTCCCTGCCATGAACGAGGACCTGGTT
The DNA here is from genome assembly GCA_964537825.1 of uncultured Weeksellaceae bacterium. GTDB lineage: Bacteria > Bacteroidota > Bacteroidia > Flavobacteriales_D > CAYVSK01 > CAZIDL01. The sequence continues at coordinate 65 of CAZIDL010000134.1, read as the reverse complement.
GAGGGTTTCCTTCAAAAGAGCTGGGTCGACACGTTGGATGATACGATCGCAGTGGTCACAGCCAA
>CAZIDL010000133.1:0-3652 GCA_964537825.1 uncultured Weeksellaceae bacterium | reverse complement strand
GATCGAAAGTTCCGGATACGTCATCCACACCCTAGAGGCGAGCATCTGGTCCCTTTTAACGAGCGAAAGCTTTCGAGAAGCGGTCCTCCGGGCCGTGAACCTGGGCAACGATACGGACAGCACCGGAGCGGTCACAGGGGCTTTGGCCGGGCTCCTTTATGGGGAGCATGATATCCCCAAGGAATGGAAAGAGCAGTTGGTGAAGAAAGAAGAGATCGAGGGATTGGCCGATCGGTTATCTGAAAGGATAAGGTAAAAGGAAAGGGTTTGGGGAGTCTCCTATTGCTACCTCCTTTTTGAAAGGAACTTGCCGTTAGGATCAGATCGCTCCATTTAGCCCAGTTTTTTTTATCTTTTTCAAGGAGAGCGAAAAACCTCATACCACCTCCAAAAAGCTTCGAACCATGAGCCAAGAAACATACGATCAATGGTCGCAAACCGCGGAGCTGAAAAATCTTGAAAAGCTGAACGGCCCGAACGTTAATGACAAAGAGGCCAAACTATTGGATGAGCTCAGCCCCGGAAAGGTTCTCGATATAGGGTGCGGGAACGGAAGCCGCCTTTTTCCCCATTTGGAAAGAAAGGGCATCCCCTTCATCGGGATCGAGAAATTTTCACGATTGGTCAATGACGAGCGCTATAAGGACCAAATCCTCGTCAGGGATATTCTGGATCTAGCTCCTGAGTCGGAAAGCTCTTTACAGGATGTAGATACAGTAACCATCTTGGGCGGGAGCCTTAATGGGATCTTCGGAGAAGAAGGTCAGCAAAAGGCATGGCGGAACATCAGCGACATTCTTCCTCCAAGAGGTAACGTGATCTTCGATCATGCCTTAATCGAGGGCTTTGAAGGAGCGGAACCCATCGGGGAAAGGTCATTAATAGAAGGGGATCTGCCGGATACTCCACCTCCCATGTACTTTCTGAACGAAAAACGCTTATACGAAATCTGGGACGAAAACGGTCTCAAGGTCCTTCGGCATGAGGATCATAAAATCCCCGCCCCGTTCAACCTGAGGTATTATGTTCTGGAGAAAGGATGATCGGCAGGGAACGCACGCCTGCGTTCCATTTTGGTGCCCCTTGAGCTCATATATGTACGGAACGGACGTGTCCGTTCCGTACATTGGAATAGCATCATGAGGTGGGTGCGATCCCTCACCGGGATCGAAATTTCGTTTCCACGATCCTATAGGCTATTAAGCTTTGATGCCCATACGGGCATCAAAGCAGAGTGAGAGTGGAGAATGAGAGCGAGTTCGGCTTTATCACACTCACTCTGTATCTCCGATCCCGGGCAGGTTTACCCGCCCCAGAGGGGGGAAGCGAACTCACGAGGGATATTGGCAACGCCGAGGCATGTCGTCGGCGCTCAAGATCACCGCATTCGCTTAAAAAAACCCGCGGGTCCCAAAATCCAAAACCCTACGCCACAATATGGCATAACCCCTTGCTTCCTTCGTGATCTCCTTGGTAAACAAGGTCCAATCGCTCAATACCGAAGCCCTATTATGAAACGAGTGCCCTGTTTGGTCCATACCTCCCAAACTAACCGCTACGAATCCCTTATCGCCTTCTAAGCTGCTGCCTCGCTTTCGATCGATCCTTTTTATGAACTCAAAAAGTACAACCCTATGGTCTTTTCGGAACGCAGCATCGAAGAAAGGCAACAGCAGCTCAGCGAAGCAAGAGAACAGCTCAAGGAGGAATTCATCGGCATCGACGGGGTCATCGACCGATCGGTGGATTCCCTCGCTTCCTGGTACATGTATCCGAACCTGCAGGATAAACCCAACGTCACTTGTCTTTGGGGCTTGACCGGGACGGGAAAGAGCTCCCTCATTCTCCGATTGCGTCAACTCCTCGGAATGGAGGAACGCTTTTTCCGCCTCGACCTCGGGGAATCGAACGAAAAGTTGAAGGAATTCCTCGAGAAGATCCATGACATTGGGAGCGGAGAACCTTTCTTCCTCTGTTTGGACGAATTCCAGCACGCCAAATCCATCGAGGAAGGGAAAGAGCGGGAGAAGGAACAACTGCGCATCCTTTGGGAGGTGTTGGACAACGGCAGTTTCCAAATCCAAAAACACGAACGGGCGATCGCTCGGATAAGCAGCATTCGCCAAATCTTGGACTACCTCCTCGACCGTGGAATGGTGATAGAAGATGGCTTGGTGGTGGACGGTAAAGAACTGCACCAAAAATATTTCCCCCTGGGCCCCTTGCACGTTTCACGCGGTGGAAATGTCCCCGATGAAAGCCCCTTCGTGCTCGACAACGAACACTTGGAGGATATCATGAACATCCTGGAGGACCGCTACACTACGGTTCTCGAAGTGGAGCAAGAAGTCTGCGAAATGAACGGAAGCGAACTCTCCGCTTTCCTGAAAAGGGTCGTGGACGAAGGGCAAATTCCCAAAACGGTCGATTGCAGAAAGGCCTTTTTCTGCATCCTCGGGAACCTCGACGAAGCTTATAGCATCGGGGAAGACCACGACGGGGAGTGCGACCCGGATAAGCTGCACGAGCGCTCCTTGAGGATCAACATTCCGGAAGTCAAGGAAGCCCTCCGCAAACGCTTCAGAAGCGAACAAGTGGCCCGATTGGGCAACAATCACATCCTCTATCCCTCCTTTTCCAGAGAGAGCTTCCATCGCATCATCGAGCAGGAGCTGCAGCGCATTGCTTCCAAAGTCTATTGGGAGGAAGGCTTCGAAATGGAGGTCGAGGATTCGGTGAACGAAGCCGTTTACGAGGAAGGCGTTTTCCCCACACAAGGGACGAGGCCCGTCTATTCCACCATCCAACAAATGGTGGACACTCGGCTGGGAAGCATCATCGGTGAAGCCAAGACTTGCTCGGAAGCGATAAAGAAATTCATCCTTCGCGTGGAGGGGAAAGAGCTTCTTGTGAAGCTCCTGTCGAACGGAGGCAAGGAAGAAGGAGAGCTTCGATTTACCATTCACCAGGACATTCGGGAATTGAAAAATCCGGAAAAGGACGACAAGCAAGCCCTTTGTGCTACGCATGAAGCGGGTCATGCGATAACCTCGATGCTCTTGACCAACACGGTTCCGGATGCGGTCGTCTCCCGGAGCATCAACAAAGGGCGGGACGGCTTCACTTCCTTGCCTTACCGGGAGGAGCCCCTGACGAAAAACGAGCTGGACCAACACGGCAAAATGCTGTTCGGCGGCATGGTGGCCGAAGAAATGGTCTTCGGGCAGGAGGAGACCACGCCTGGAAGTTTCGATGACCTGCAGCGAGCTACGGAACTGGCCCTTCGCATGCAGAAATCCTTCGGCTTAGGGGATGTGCCGGGCTCTTTTTATGATAATGAAATGATGGAGCACGGCCTTTTCCTGAAAGATGACGGGAGCATCAATGCCAAGACCAAGGTCCGGTTGAGCGAGTGGAAAGAAGCGACCCGTCGCTGCCTTCGGGAGAACTGGCGCCTTTTTATCCAAATCGCCGACCGCTTGAGCGAGGAGCGAAAACTGGACCGAGATACCCTCCTGGAATTGGTCCGAAAAAACGACCCGACCCTCCACCAACATTTGAAGCAGGAAGAGCAAACACCCCATCCGTTCAGGGAGAGGCTGAAGCAGAGAGCGGAGGAAGTGAAGACAGATAGCTATCAGGTTTCAGGTAA
>CAZIDL010000132.1:0-3697 GCA_964537825.1 uncultured Weeksellaceae bacterium | reverse complement strand
TATGACTTCGCGGAGGTTCTTTTTCTTCTCCAGGATGGATGTGTGAGGTTTAGAGACGAAAATGGACGCGCAGTAATCTCACACCTTGTTCACGGGCGTTCAAAAATGCCGTGGGATAGACTCGAGAATAAGATACCGTCTAGGTCCTCAACTCGACGAGAGCGTATCACCCAGCCGACGTGTATCCTAGCTGAAGGCCTACAGGGACACCCCACAGACTACTCGACTCCTCAAGACATTCGTGATCTGGAAACAGATGCCGAAGCAGACGAAGAGAAGGCAAGCATCCTTGAATCAAATCCATCAATAGCGCGAGTTGAGACACACAATTTACACCAAAAAACCGACAAGTTAGATAAGGTTTTTGAGCCTTGATTCTTTGCAGTCTCTTTGCATCTACCTTCACCCGTTTCTCCGATTCCAGCTCTACCTGACATGCTCAGCGAGACTCAAATCTCTGCGCACGCGAGAGAAGTACTGAAAGAAGGGGGATATGAGCTTCGCGTTCCTCCCCAAGATTGGGAAGAGAGGGAAGAGGCGTATCTCTTCGAAGATTTGTACAGCGTCGTTGGCTTGGTAGTGTATGGCACATGCGACGAACTAATCTACAAGTGGCCGGAAGATCAGGGGACACTTAGCAGCGCAATTTCCGAGCACATCGGTCGAGGCGAAGCCAAGGCCGCAGAGGGATATCTTGTTCTTCTGACGAGCGGGCGTCCTGCGCAAGACGACCACGAGACACTCACTAAAATTCGGTACGATACCTCCCACGTCCGTAAGCTGGTGGCAACAGGAGAGACCTTGCAGATGAAAAGTGACGTTGAGAGGGCCCTTCGTCCTCTCCTCCCTCTACGGGTAGAGCAATCTAGAAGCGAAATGGCCTCTGGTCTGAGAGAGCTACCGAAGTTACTTGATGTTGACACCGAGGCTACCGAAGCGCTCATCGAAGCTTACCAAGAGCAAACTTCTCTCCTTGAGGCTCTCCAAAATTATATCCGAAGTCGATGAAAACTACTGGTCTTAACATACGCGGCTTTCGCGCCTTCACGGGAGAGTATGATTTCGATCTAGATGCGGACGTTGTCCTTTTCACGGGGGCAAACGGACGAGGGAAGACCTCTGTCTTTGATGCAGTCCTCTGGACACTAACAGGCTCGCTGCCTCGATTGGAGTCTCAGAATGAGGACGCGCCGATTATCTCACTTTATTCTGACACCGGCCAGGCACGTGTCGCCCTACGTCTTAAGGAGGAGAATAAAAGTGTCGAGATTATTCGAAGTGACGATGGTTCGGGAAAACAGCAAATCCGGGTTAAGATGGAAGAGAACGAATACCGTGGTGACAAAGCAACTTCCTGGATACTTACTGAGCTCTGGCCCCGAGCTCAGACAGCTGAGGAAGCCTCTGATGCTTTTTCGAAGGCACTGACGCGGAGCGTCTACCTACAGCAAGATCTCGTTCGTCAGTTTGTGGAGGCCGACACTGCCCGACAGCGTTTTGAGGCCGTTAGTGAGTTGGTCGCCGCCGGCCGAATTAATGACTTGAACTCCAAACTGGATACACAACGAAGAAAATGGTCGTCAAAAACAAATGATCTAAAGAATGAAATTGAGGAAACCCGAGAGGAATTAGAAACTGCAAAAAGCCAGCGACAAGAGCTTGGAGATCCCGAAGGGGAAGACCTCGATGACTTGCGTAATAAGTGGTCACAGTGGTGGTCCGACGCCCAAGATCTCGGTGTAGACCGAGAACCTCCAAACGTTCAGGACTCAAATGCCTCTTCTGCAATCGACGAGGCTATAAAGACACTAAACTCATTGTGCCGACAGGCAAAGCGTGGGATCTCGGAAGCATCTGACTTACTTGATGAGGCAGAGGAAATTCCAAAAGAAGACGAGCTTCCAGATCTAGAACCATTAGAGGAATCGCTTGCTGAAGCTCGAAAAGAGAAGGAGGACGCCGAAGAGACCCTTGCCGAAGCCAAGGAGTCGGCAGCAGAAAAACGGCGGGAGCAATTGGAGCAGAAGGAGGAAATTGAAGAATTGGCAACTCTCGCTGAGCTTGCTCTCCGTCACATCGAGGGTCGGTGTCCAGTGTGTCAACAGACTCACTCTACTGAGCAGACTCGCCAGCACTTGGAATCTCTGATTGAGAGAGCTGGTGAAGAAAACGGAGAATCACCTCCAGACATCACAAAAATTGTGCAGGAGGAGCTTGATCGTGTCAGTGACGCAGAAAAAGCTGTTGCTGATGCTGAAGAGGAACTGGAGCAGGCTCGTGAAATTCACCGGAAGGTTCAACAGCATGACGACGAGTTGCGCGAGTGGCTCGATAACCAAAATGCCTCGCTAGGTGACGATGAATCGGTCGCTAATGCCGTAGAACGGGTCCAAAAAGAACTGAGAGGCCGCATCGATGCGCTTGAATCGCACGTCGAGATTGGGGAGGATCTTTCTCTCCGTCTTGCGACGGTTGCTCAAGAGTCACGCCGGGAGGAGCTCACTCAGGAAATTGAAGAGTTGGAGGCACAACTCAATGAATTAGAGCGCGAACTTGACTCGCGGGAAGAGGCGTCCGATCTTGCAGATACGTTTGTTGATGAGCTGGAAGACGCTACCAAGGAGTTCGTAACTCGGAGGCTTGAGGATGTCAGTTCTCTACTTCAGAAAATTTATTCGAAGGTAGATCCGCATCCCACCTTTCGTGCCATCCGACTCATTACGAGCTTCTCACACCGCCGAGGACGCCTCAAACCATATGTGGTCGATCCAGATTCCGACATTGGAGATTATGATCCGTTTACGGTGATGTCGAGCTCGCAGATTAATGTCGTAGCCCTCTCAATTTTCCTCTCCCTCAATTTGGGTATTCCAAATCTCCCACTGAAGACTTTGATGCTCGATGATCCGCTTCAGAGTCTCGACGACATTAATTTTTTAGGTTTCATCGATCTAATCCGCCGTACGCGTGGAGGGGGAGGACGTCAAATCTTTCTTTCCACGCATGATGATCGCCTCTCTGGACTTCTCAAGCGAAAATTACGTCCCGTCGAGGAGTCTCAGCAGACGCGTGTTTTTTCCTTTCTCGATTGGACGCGAGAAGGACCAGAGATTGAGGAGTCAGTAATCGAGCGCGAAGAGTCTCCGATGCGCCTCGTTGCGGCCTGAAAATCGGTTTGTCGTGCTGAGAGGCGACCCGGGGAGACCCTGCCCCCACATCCACCACGCCGAGGCCCTTCGCGTGCGGCTCAACCGGACTGCCGGCGACGGATCGGGTTCGAAAAAGTCGTGACGCCGGAGACATTGCGCCGTCGGACCGGTACCTTTCACAGCATACGTCCGTCCGCTCCTTTCAGATCACTCGCCGGGCTCATGGCCGTTGACGCTGCTTCCACTTCCATCGACGATCTGCTCCAGCGCATCCGTCCTGCGGTGCGGAGCCAGAGCGAGTACGTGGTGGACATGCCGAGCGGCATCGACGTGAAGCTCAACCAGAACGAGAGTCCGTTCGACCTGCCGGACGACCTCAAGCAGGAACTCCTCGACGTGTACGAGCAGGTGGAGGTTAATCGCTACCCCACCGAGCAGCCCGAACGTCTGCGCCGGGCGCTCGCCGAGCACGACGGCGTAGATCCGGAGTGCATCATCGTGGGCAACGGCTCGAACGAGATTACCTATACCTTCGGCCTGGCCGTTCT
>CAZIDL010000131.1:0-3738 GCA_964537825.1 uncultured Weeksellaceae bacterium | reverse complement strand
CCGCCGAACTGGTCGGCGTAACCGTCGGAAAAGAGGTAGAGCATGGCGTTGGATGGCACCTCCAGTTCAACCGTCGTGAACGCCTCGGCCGCGTCGGGCTCGTAGCCCACGGCCATTTTATCCCCCTTGACCTCGAAACCGTCGGAGGATTTTTTGAAGGGTTTCATCCTATGATCGGGCGACACATGTGTCGCCTCTACATCAGCAATTCCCTTCTTCACCACATAGAGCGGATTGTTCGCGCCGGCGAACTCGATCCTTTTGGGTTCTTCGTTTTGGGCTTTAGTGACCGGGATCTTAACCATGGCCGCATCCATTCCGTCCTTGGCTCCTTCCTCGGAGTTTCCACTTCTGAGTTCGCTGACGACCCTCTCGCGGAGGTCTGTAAGCACTTCTCCAGGGCTTGGCGATTCCTTGGCCGCCATGATCTCGTTCAATTGGCTGATCCCGAGCATGGACATGAAAGCCCCTGGCACACCGTGACCGGTGCAGTCGACCGCGGCGAAATAGAGGTGCTCCTCTTCTTCCTTGGCCCAATAGAAGTCCCCGCTCACCGTAGCTTGAGGTTTGAAAAGAACGAAGTGCTCAGGGAGGTGTTCGGAACCGTACTCCTTGGACTGAAGGAGGGCATTTTGGATCTTCTGAGCGTAGTCGATGCTGGCGGTGATCTCGCGGTGGGCTTCTTCGACCTCTTCTTTCTGTTGGGTGATGGTTTGGTTCGCTTCTTGAAGAGCTTGGTTCTTTTTTTCAACTTCTTCCTTCTGTTTCTCCACCTCTTCTTTCTGTTTCTCGGTCTCTTTTTGTTGCTCTTCAACCTTTTCCTTCTGCTTTTCCGTTTCCTTTTGTTGTAATTCAACCTTCTCTTTCTGTTCTCGGATCTCCTTCGTTCGTTCCTCCACGATCCTTTCGAGGCGCTGCTTTTGTGCTATAAGGCGCCTGCTGTTCAGCCAAATGAGGAGCCAAATGATACCGATCCCCGCCACGGTGTAGCCTCCGTAAGCCGTCCAGGTCCGGTACCAAGGGGGTAGGATACGGAAAGCATATTCAGCGACCTCGCTTTCCCCCCCATAGACGTTCTTCGCCTTCACCTTGAAAGTGTAGTTCCCCTCGGGGATGTTCGTATACTCCTTACGGGTCTGGTCGCTCCACTTGCTCCAAGCGGTGTCAAAACCGGTGAGCCGATAGCTGTAGCTTACTTTTTCCTGTTTGTCCGTGAATGGGGCTGCGTAGTGGAACTCCAGGCGGTTCTTGGAATAAGGGAGCTGAAGGACGTTTCCCTTCCCCGTGTCTTCCATTGGGGAACTCCCTCCGAAGAGCAGACTGTCCCCGCTTCCGTTAACCTTCCGCACAAGGCATTGCCAGGAGCGATCGTGATCGTCCTCCATTTCCGGGTGATAACAGGCTAATCCCTGGTCTCCCCCGAGCCAGGTTCGCCCCTTTTCCGGGTAAATGGCTCGAATGCCTCCGATATCCAGTCCCCGAAAGATGGTACTGTCCACTCGATCAGCTTCTTGTTCGGAGAAGAGTTGTTTGATCTGTCCTCCCCTTACGTCATTGATCCACACTTCCCCGTTAACCCCTTTTTCCAACCTGAAGACTTCCCTGCTTCCGTTGCAGAATATTTCTCCATAGCGGCAGGAGGGGACAAAACCGCGATGCCCTTCGAACGAATAGAGACCGCTATCGGTCCCGAAGACTACGCCGGGTCCGTTCGGGTCGGAGAATACCAGGATCTCCCCTTTAGGCAGTCCGTCAGTAGTGTCGTAATGGGTGCTTTTATACCCACTGAAGGTAGTGTCCACTGTTACCTCAAGGACCCCCTTTGATCTCATGGAAGCCCAAAAGCGAAGGGAGTCGGGGTTCGTTCCCATGCGATCCGACCTGACCGTATATATCCCTTCCGGAACCTTCTCTAAGGCGATGAGGGGGTCGGCTTTGCTTTTGCCTTTCAAAGAAGCAGAGCCTAGGAGGTAGAGCCCCCGTCGACCGCCCGTGATGACAGGTGAGAAATTTTTTCCCCTTTGTCGAAAGGGAAGGGGTGCCAGGGTTCGAGATTGCTTGGATAAAAGGGTGTCGGCCTTAAGTGCTCTCCGTTCTTTCCCTCGGGAAAGGTCGATGGACAAGAGACCTTTACTCGCTCCCGCTACCAACAATCGTTTTCCCCTCTTCTCTTTGCTCCTTTTTCTACCGAGGCTAGACCCACGCGTTTTTTTCGGAAGGAATTGAAGTTCGAAGCATTGCCCTTCAGTTCCGGGTAAGAGGCTGAATTCCTCTGAGTTTTTCTCCCATTTCCAAGTACCTTGGCTGGTAGTTAGGAACAAAGGAGCACCCGAAAAAGAGGGGCGAGTGATGTCCGTGACGCTCCCACTTATAATTCTACCTTCCGGGGCTAGGGTGAAGGGGAAACCTGTATGGATGAGGGCAATACCGTTGTTGGTTGCCGCCCACAGATCTCCACTCCCTGTCCGTGCTACTTTCCAGATCGCTTCGGCCGGAATCCCGACCTCTTTTCCCATTTGGATGGCGATCTTTCCTTCGGGGGTGAGGAGATAGACCCCTTGCCGTTGGGTTCCGACCGCAAAAGCAGCCCCATAGGGGTTGCTTTCGGGGTCCAAGCGGCAAGCGGTGTAGATCCCGGCCGCTGGCCATCCTCCTTCTGGGACGTATTCTTTTTCCTTCGGATAGGGCCGCACCTTTCCCTGCTTAGGGTTATAATGAAAAAGGCCTTTATTGGCGGTGAGGACCGTCCATTTTCCATTTTTTCCGGGTGTAGGAAGGATCGCCATGACCTTTTTCTTTTCGGTCAGCTCCTGAGAGCCCTTCAGGTACTCTTTCTTGGTCCCTCGCAGACGAAAAAGACCGGAATCTATATCCTGAATGATGGGGTGTGAGGCGGGGTGGTGCATCAGAAAAAATCGGTTCACCGGGTGGATCACCTTTATGGTATCGTTTTTATAAAGGAAAAGATGGTCCCTGGAGTTGAAGTAGATACCGTCCTTTTTCGTACTACCGGTGTTCCAGATTCTCCCGACATTTCTAATAGAGTCCGGGAGAAGGGGGAGGAGGGAACGGTAGCTGAGTGAACCGGTGCTGTCAGGTCCGATCACGCCCAACAGGCTCTTTCCTCCGACGAAAAGGCGGCCCCGGGAGCTTCGGTCCATGGAAAAAATGGCCTTCCCCGCTCCAACAGGAATGTGGCGGAAACTTTCCCCATCGTAGATAAGAGCTTCCGAGGATGTTCCAAAGATGGTACGACCGTCAGGGAGCGGTTGGACGCAGAAGATTTGGGAATGGCCATTGTAGGCGGATTGAGAAAAAGCGGTCACCTCCGGTGGTAGGGTTTGAGCGTGGGAGGATAGGGAAAAGAGGCAAGAGCTGAGCCCCAAAAGCAGGGTCAGGAACAGTTGCTCGGGGCATTTGAGCCGCATGGCCCGTAAATATAGGGGATCTGTATGGGAGAAGAGGGGACTTCCATTCCCTTCGCTCTTTTTCACCTGACCGGAAGGACCATAACCACAAAGACTGTTAAGCACGCCAGTAGCTTCCGAATGAACTTGGAAGGGGAAGAATCCGGGATGTATTTGATCGAGATTCGGACCGTAGACGGAGGGAAAGAGGTGCTGAAGGTGGTTAAGGAATAAGTCTTCACCCAACACCCAGCCTCACTTTCTTCTTAATCTTCCTCTTCCCATCCTCAGGATCCGGCTCCGGATTCTCTTCTTCTTCACCCCCATCTTC
>CAZIDL010000130.1:0-3803 GCA_964537825.1 uncultured Weeksellaceae bacterium | reverse complement strand
TATGGAGATCCGTTCCTTTACCTTCAACCCCTTCATGGAGAATACTTACATCCTTGTGGATGAAAGCAGTAAAGAATGCATCGTCATCGACCCGGGCTGTTACGATGGGTCGGAACGAGAAGCATTGAAGAACGCGATCGAAGCGCAGGGTGCAAAACCTATCAAGCTCGTACAGACCCACTGTCACATCGACCATGTTCTAGGCACAAAGTACGTCTGCGACAGCTACGGATTGAAGCCGGAAATGCACCGCAACGAGCAAGTGCTGATGGACGGGGTGAAAGAATATGCACCAGTTTACGGGTTCAACTTTGAAGAACCACCCCGCTCGGACCATTACATCGAAGAAGGAGAGCGGATCGAATTCGGGAACACGAGCCTGGAAGTCCTACTGGTCCCCGGACACGCCCCCGGTCACATCGTCCTTTACGACGAGCCGGGGAAACAGCTTATCGGAGGGGACGTCCTCTTCCAGGGTGGCATCGGACGGACGGACTTTCCTCATTGCGATCACGATCTATTGATCAAGGGCATCAAGGAAAAGTTGTTCGCTCTACCCGACGAGGTAGAGGTCCATCCAGGCCATGGCCCGAGCACCACGATCGGGGAGGAAAAGCGGATGAACCCTTTTGTTGGGGGAGCTGGTTGAAAGCCGCTGTTCATACCCGCTATGGTCCTCCGGAGGTCGTGGAAATAAAGGATATTGAGTGCCCTGAACCAGCGGATGACGAGATCCTGGTCAAAGTCTTTGCTTCCACTGTGAACAGGACGGACTGTGGATTCAGAAGCGCGGAATATTTCATATCCCGTTTTTGGAGCGGCCTCTTCAAACCCAAACATCGGGTCCTTGGTTGCGAGTTCGCTGGAAGGATCGAGTCCATAGGTGCGGAGGTCACCTCCTTTGAGCCAGGGGATCGCATCTTCGGCTACAACGATGAGCGTTTCGGAGGCCATGCTGAATACCTGACCATAACCGAGGACGGTGCCATCGCAACGATCCCTGAAGGTTTCTCTTACGAGGGGATCGTCCCCAGCACGGAAGGGGCTCATTACGCCCTGTGCAACATCCGGACCTCGAAGGTCGCAAGCGGACAAAATGCCTTGGTTTATGGAGCAACGGGAGCCATCGGATCGGCTGCGGTCCAACTCCTGGAACATTTCGGTGTGAATGTGACCGCGGTCGGGAACACGAAGAACATGGAGCTCGTCCATTCTCTCGGGGCACAACGTGTTATCGACCATCAAACCCAAGACTTCACAAAAACCGAAGACCGCTTCGATTTCGTGTTCGATGCGGTCGGCAAGAGCTCCTTTAAGGAATGCCGTCCCTTGATGAAAGCAAAAGGCGTTTATATCTCAACCGAACTGGGAAAGAACGGCTCGAATGTCTGGAGGGCACTGATCGCCCCGCTATCAAAAGGAAAAAAGGTCCTTTTTCCTCTACCGACGATCGAAAAAGCGGACGTGGAATTCCTCAAGGAGTTGATCGAGCAGAAGGAATTCCGCCCCGTGATCGATGAACATTACGAGTTAGATGATATTGTAAAGGCTTATCGCTACGTAGAAAGCGGACAAAAAACAGGGAACGTGGTCCTCACGATACCGATGGAGGACGGGTATTGAGGAAAGTCATTACGGAAGGGATCCAAGACACTTGGAATGTTGGATCTGAAAGTGGGCTTGGGGTTCATAGTCACCTACCTTTGCGCTTCTTCCTAAAAGACCATGCAACAAGCGCAACGCTACACGGTAACCGCCGCCCTCCCCTACGCCAATGGCCCCCTTCATATCGGCCACATCGCCGGAGCTTATCTCCCTTCGGACATCTTCGTCCGCTACTTGCGCTCCAAAGGAGAAGACGTGCTCTTCGTCTGCGGTTCGGACGAGCACGGGGCAGCGATCACCATGCAGGCCAAAAAGGAGGGCGTGGATCCCCGGACCATCATCGACCGCTATCATGCCATCAACCTGGAGGCCTTCGATGGCCTTGGGATCGCTTTCGACATCTATCATCGGACCTCTGCCCCACTTCACTACGAGACCGCCCGGGAATTCTTCCACGAGCTCTATACGAACGGAGCCTTCACCAAGCGGACCAAAGAGCAGCATTACGACGAGCGAGCCCAACAATTCCTCGCGGACCGTTACATCAAAGGAAGATGTCCCCAATGCGGAAATGATGGAGCTTACGGAGACCAATGCGAATCCTGCGGAAGCTCCCTGAGCCCCGACGAACTGATCGACCCGATCTCCACCCTTACAGGTGAGAAACCAGTGCTGCGAAGCACCTCCCATTGGTACCTACCCCTGGGGGATCACGAAAATTGGCTTCGGGAATACATTCGGGATGGGGAACTGGACGGTCAGCAACACCACGACCCTGCCGAATGGAAAGAACACGTCAAAGGACAGTGCATGTCCTGGATCGATGGCGGACTTCACGAAAGGGCCATGACGCGGGACCTTGACTGGGGGGTCCCAGTCCCCATCGAGGACGAGGAAGCTGAAGGGAAAGTCCTCTATGTCTGGCTCGACGCTCCCATCGGCTACATCTCGGCCACGAAAGAATGGGCGAACAGCCACGGACGCGATTGGAGGCCTTATTGGCAGGATCCCGAGAGCAAGCTGATCCACTTCATCGGGAAGGACAACATCGTTTTCCACTGCATCATCTTCCCCATCATCCTCAAGCTCTACGGGCACGACCTGCTCCTCCCCCACAACGTACCGGCCAATGGTTTCCTCAATCTGGAAGGGGACAAGATCTCCACGTCGAAGAACTGGGCGGTTTGGGTGAACGAGTACCTCGAGGACATGCCCGGAAAACAGGATGTCCTCCGCTACACCCTCACTGCCAATTCTCCAGAGCAGCGAGACAGCGAGTTCACCTGGGAGGACTTCAAGGACAAGAACAACAACGAACTCGTAGGCATCCTGGGGAACTTCGTCAATCGGGCCGTCGTCCTCACCCACAAGCATTTCGATGGAAAAGTCCCTTCAAAAGGGGCGAGTACGGAATTGGACGACGAGCTTCAAAAAGAACTTTCCGAACTGCCCCAACGCATCGGCGATCTGATCGAACGCTACCGCTTCAAAGAGGCACAGGCGGAGATGATGAACTTTGCACGGGCCGGCAACAAGTATCTGGCAGATACCGAACCTTGGCACCTGATCAAGGAGGATCAGGAACGGGTCGGCACCATCCTCCACAACGCCCTCCAGATCTGTGCCGACCTTTCCGTGCTTTGCAAACCCTTCATCCCCTTCAGTGCGGAAAAACTCCAAGGAATGCTCCGCATCGGAGAAGGTGAAGAAGGGAGTTGGCAGGACGCCGGCAAGCTCCATCAACTGCGAGAAGGTCATACCATTGGGGAACAAAAGCTTCTCTTCGAAAAGTTGAAGGACGAAGCCATCGAAGCCCAGCGGGAAAAGCTCCGTCAAGCCACGGCCGAAAAAGAACAAGAAGCAGAGCTCGCCACGGAAGGGAACGAAGCAGAAGCCACTCAAGAAGCGCTAAAAGCTGCGGTGGACTTCGAAGACTGGCAAAAGTTGGACCTGCGTGTGGCCGAGATCAAAGAGGCCGGACGCGTAGAAGGAGCGGATAAGCTTCTGAACTTGAAGGTCGATATCGGCGTGGAGGAACGGACGCTGGTCGCCGGGGCAGCCAAAAGCTACAGCCCTGAAGAGCTTGCGGGCAAGCGGATCTGCGTGCTCGTGAATTTGGAGCCCAAGACGATCAGAGGCGTTCGCTCAGAAGGGATGGCTTTGATGGCAGAGGGGACGAACGGAGAGCTCAGCTTCAT
>CAZIDL010000129.1:0-3821 GCA_964537825.1 uncultured Weeksellaceae bacterium | reverse complement strand
GACCGTGCGCTTCTCTTGGATCGCCTCAAGGGCGACCTGCGCTTTGAACTTCGGAGGGAACCTTCCGACCTTGCTTATGACAATGAATTTAGGGATTCCGATACACCTTAGAACACGGTCTTAAGATCGGGGGAGATTACACTACACCCTATCGAAAATATTGAAACCCAAGTCTTATCCAAGAGGTAAGGCCTTCCATTCCTACAATGAGGGCCTAAAAAAAATTGATCGCCATATGAAATATTATTGGAAGAGAAACACTTTCCTTCCACTTATATAATATAGCCGAAACAACGCCTACAAAAAATGCGAAAATCAGGAAAGTGGGATCAAAGTTCATCACCGCCCGAAAATGGAAAACTGAAAAAAGCAATGAAGAAAAAGTCAGGGCTGAAATCCAGTGTGTTAGTTTTTTCAACTCTTTAAAAACATAACCTCTAAAGATCAATTCTTCCGCTATTGGTCCTATTAAAACCCCTTTGATAGTAGAAAGTAAAGTTAAGCCCTTAAAATCATTTGAAGAAAGATAAAAAAAGCCCTGATCATTGAAAAGAGGCTTTTTTACCAAAATAACACATATTAAAGCTAATGCTATTGGAATGACAACTTCTTTTATACCAAATTTTGAATCAATTCTAAGAACTTGACCATATTCTTTTGCCAGAAACAAATAAACCAAAAGTAGCACCAAAATGGAGGTTGCAAATCCCGTTAAAACAAGTGAGACTTTTGTAGTATCAAAAACACCAGAGTATAAAATTCCAACATTTAATAAAAAATGAATTAATTCTCCTAAAATAAAGAAAACCGCAGTTACTAAAAGAATTTTTCCCAGTCGCATAATCTTCTTAGTTAATAACCTTCCCGCTTCGCCAGAATGTATACAATAAATGCAAGCAATACCAAAGCACAGGTAAAAGTAGACCAAATCGCAACTTTGGGTATACGTAGCGAATCTACTTTGTCCTCATCCAAGAGAACAAAACCCATGCTTAGCAACATCATGTGACCAAACCAAAAGCCAGCGCTTACAAAAAGGCCATTTAGATAGACCGCTAAGGGTGGAATGGTGGAGTAAAGAAGGGTAACGATAATATTGAACCAAAGAAAGCGCATACCCATGATCGATTTAGGGTTTCAGCCAAGATCGAAATACCAAAGGACCAAATGATCAGGCCTATCATCCCGACCATCGCAAAACCGACCCACCATCTTGGCGGACCATAACCTGAGGCGATCATCATGTCGGCTCCCGTTGTGTTGAGTAAAATCTTTCCGGTCTTTCCTTCCAGCTCAACACCCTCGAAATAGCTCGCATGGGCATTATCGATACGAAGCGAAAGTTCCCCGTTCTCACCCTGTTCTTCAACCAGATCGATCCTTCCTGTCCGATTCTTTCCGGTATGGTCCCCTACCGAGATCCTATGGTCGGGTTTGACCTGAGCACCCTCTTCCATTGTTCCGATCAGTCTTAGGTGCCCGGTATCGTCCATGTGGGTGCTTTGGATGTGGAAGGTGTACAATTGGTTTATGGTGAAATTCGGTGTGTGCTATTTTTCTGGATCAACATCCTTTTCCTTTAACAACTCCCCTTTATCATATATTTTGATTTTATTAAGCTTTCCCTTTTTGTTAAAAAACTTCCATTTTTTATGAGGGTCTGTACCATTAATTAAATATGCTTCCTTCTTTTTGTTCCCGTTTTTGTAAAAATCAATGTATTTCCTTGCAGATTTTTTAGTACCATAGTTCGTAACATGCCGCACACTTCCATCCTTATAATATCCGACATATGGTCCAACGAATGCTCTTTTGCCGCTCAGAACATATTCGGCCTGTTTTTCTCCGGTTTTATAATATTCAGTGACAATCCCTCTATTATCGACTATATGTCCCGAAACCTTAATTTCACCGGATTTATAGTAATTCTTTAATTTTCCGGAAACAGTATCATTATCCTTATTGAGTTCTGACCTTAATTGACCATTTTTATACCACGTCTTAATGATTCCATGAGGATTGCCCTCAGAATTATAGGGCCTTCTGCTCTGAATATTTCCATTACTGTAATAATTTTTTTCTAAGACAATAGAGCTATCAACAAAATACTTCTTGCTTAAAATTGAATCTTTGTCAACCGAGGAGTAATATGTTTTCGTTTTTACTATAGTATCTTTCTCAGACTCACCCTTAAAAAGTTTGATTTCATTAGAAAACAGGGTTAAAATCGGCAAAAAACTGAATATGAGAGTGAGAAGGCTTCTATTAGTAGAGTGGTCTAACACCATAGCTTCTGATATTAGGGCTATACCTCCCTATTCCTCAATACATCCTGAACCCGAATTTAACCTTTAACATCATTCGAGCATTTCGATCCTTTTTCTCCCCCTGAGCCACTTTCTCTCAAACTTTTGGCCGATCTCCAAGGATACCCGATGAATTTAAGATCGAAACGTTGTGAGGGCTTCTTCACCACCTATCGAATGCTTTTAAAGTAATCGGCCACTCGGATAAAAAAGCACCAATAATCTTTTTCGCCCACCTTTCAAACTTTCCAAGAGAAGAAGAGAGCCAAAAAGAGCGATTTCGCAGACTTTTGACAACCAAGTATCAAGACAAAGCCACCGCAATTAAAGCAATAAGTCCCGCGCTTCCTCCTACAACCCCTACCAAACCAGCAAAAGCACCGAAGAAAGTCGCTGTAGTCTCACTCTTGTGATAGTAATACTTGTTTTGAGCAAATTTTCTTTCTTTTTCGTTCACAAGATCAACTTCAGCTAAATAAAAAGAATTCTTTAGAACATAGCTTTTATCATGGTCTTTGTCCTTATAATAGTAAATAAAATTTCTGACCTTTAAAGGGCTGTTCGTTTTATCGAAAGTTAGGTCATATCGATTCAAAGAGTCCGTATTAATAGAGTCAACATCAAGTGCTGGCAAAGGCTCCTCGCTGATTTGTCCTTGGTTAAAAAGCTTTTCCGATTCCGGCGGAAGTGAAATGTATCGTTGTTCTCCTTTTTTGACCTCAACCTCGCGCTCAGAAATAATAACATCTTCCCCTAACTCACGTTTCCTTTTTTTGTACTTCTTTACTATTGAAATCTTATCATAATAACTTGCTGCTTCTCCATTCTGTACAATGTTACTGTTTTTACTATCAATCCATATATAAGATTTTGGATTTTTATTCTTTATCTTGAAATAATAATTCCCTCCTTCACCCCACAAAAAATACTCAACCCTTAGGTCTTCATTCTCGAACACCATTCGTTCATCTTGGTCTTCATTCCGCACCTCGTTAACCTGATAAAAGGATTTGGTCTTACAAGAACCGAGAGCGATCGGAAAAAGAAGAAAGAGGAACAGTTTAAAGGAAGGGGTTGGAGAAAACTTCGGACCATTCATCATGACAGGAGAATTGTATGATCTAAGATATAGAATTTCCCAACCCCCACAACTGGAACCGGGTCCGGGTCAGGTCCATTTCATTTTGACTCAAATTGCTTTTTTGGCCACCGAATTGTTTCACCGTGAATAAGAACCCCATATAACTTACTAGGCAGTCCATCGTTATTGACGAACAGACAGACCTTTCTCCTCGAAAGCCCCTTTCATGATCTCACCAAAGAATGTCTCGACTATCCTCCTACTCCTTGCAACGGTTCTTTCGGCCAATGGCCAGACCTCTGATAGCACGACCAAAAGGGATGAAAGAACCCAGCCACATACTGAAGCTCGGAAATTGTCCATGAGCGAAAGAATATGGGATGTAAAAGTTCGAACTGGCTATTTCCTCGATTCCGTATCTCTTCGTCCTTGCC
>CAZIDL010000128.1:0-3826 GCA_964537825.1 uncultured Weeksellaceae bacterium | reverse complement strand
TTCAGGTAACGCCCCGTTTTTTAGAGTGAGTCTGGTCTCCACTTTTTCATAAGGAGTTTCGGACGGGTTCGGGTTCGCTCTACCCCATTAATGTATAAGATCAGGAAACACCAAAAGCAGATCCGAAAAGCCCTACTAGGAAAGAGCTATAGAGTGCCCAAAAGCGGAAAAGGGCAATGCTCACTGCTTCTGGGGAAGCAAGGAAGGGATGAACGATCAGGGGATCCGCAGCACTTTCCGGACTTCTCTCCCCCCATCCTGCCCTCTAAGTTCCACAAAGAGAAGCCCTTCTGGCAAGCCCTTTAAAGAACAGCGAAAGCTTCCTTCTTCCGCTGCATCCGTATGAAAAGTCCTGAGAAGCCCCCCGTCCGCCGATCGGATCCGGATCGAGCGAATATTGCGGCTTCCCTCCCATTCGACCTCGAGCTCGGATCCCGCAGGGTTCGGGCTCAAGTTCACAGCGAAGGGCTTTTCATAAGAAGGAAGGGAAGTGGTGGTATCCTCCACTGTGACCGTCCGACAATGGCAATCCGCATTCTCCCGACAAGAGTCCACTACGGTGAGACAGACCTCGTAAGTCCCTGCGCTGTCATAAGTATGCATGGGGAAAAAGCCCGTGTCCCTGGTGCCATCCCCGAAGTTCCATATCTGCTGAGCAGCGTGCTCGCTGGAATCGAGAAAAACATAACTATACCCCGATCCAAAGGGTTCGAAATCAGCAAGGGGATCGGGACAATTCCCCGTATCGGGCTTTAATACCGAATCCCAAGCCGTTCTCCACCATGGGGATGCCTTGGCATCGCAATATTCACAAGGATTGGGGAACGGATAAGCAGGGTCCCCTTTGTACATGGTATCCGGCTTGGCCTGGTAGGAACGAGCATTGGCGACATTGCTGTCGTTGGAGAAGATCAGCCAGGGTGAGGTTATACTGTCCTGCGTGATCAATTTCCCCTGCCGCTCATGGACCTTCCCATCGTATCGGATCCGCACCCCGTTGTGGTCCGTCGAGTTCTGGTACCCATGCGAACCAGCCTCCACATCGAACATGGGATGCCCGTCGTCCTTAGCGATCTGCTCCCATTTGAATACGTTGGTGAAGTTGTGATAGCTCAGGAGGACAAAGAGGGGAACCCCGCATTGTTCGTAAATGAAATAGTACTGAACGTCGTGCTCGTGGTTGTTGACCCAATCGTTATCGGCATAGTAGTGCCAGTATTGGTAGACATCGAATCCATATTGTTCGATGTGGTGAAAATAGACGGCAGGGCGCTGATCGTTGGGCCCTCGTCCAGGAAGTCCGGTTCGCCCCGTATCGATAAGGCTATCTCCGATCGCATAACGGATAAGGTTCTCCATCGCATCCTCTGCGTTCACCACGCTATCCCCGTTCGCATCCTGCGTGGTATTGAAATCGATCCGCTGGGGGAAGTTCGGTTCAGGACAACTCACTCCACAGGTACCCCCGAAGAGCATCGTGGCAAGGTATTGCTCCGCATCGACCGAGTCCGTTGGACTCTGGGCCACCCCTCGGAAGGGGATAAGAAAAACGATGAAGAAGAGGAAATGAAGGAAGCGATGAAAAGAAAGGGTGATCATTTGAAAGGATCGTCCATCAAAGATAAGAAAGGGGGGCTGTCTCAAAAGTCTTTTTTGCCTCCCTCATTGTGTCCTTCGGGCTTTCCTTCGTGCCCTTTGTGGTTCCCATATTCCAAAACCTGTAGCTCTTTAACCACAATGAACACAAAGAAAAACACAAAGGCCTCAAAGGGACTTTTGAGACAGCCCTAGGGAGTATTGATAGGGTCTGACCTTGCAGTAATACGGATGCCCTCTTCTGGGAATCCGTAAAAAGCTCTAAATTAGAGAATAGAACCCTTCCAAATGTGCAGATCGATCCTCATGCTCATTCCCTTCCTGTTGCTAAGCCCTCAGGAAAGCCGAGCGCAGTATCTTGGCGGACAGATCGAATACGCGCATCAAAGCGGCTATAGCTATGAGCTCGAAGCAGCTCTTTATCTTCCTTCGGAACTCGACCCTCCCGACTCAGTGGTCCTTGGATCCAAGAAAACAGAAATCGCGGACAGCAGCCTGTTCTGCGACTCCCTGCAGCAATATTCCTACCGCGTTACTAGCACTTTTCCAAGTGCCGGCACCTATCATGTGAGCATCCGGGACAGCTCTTTTTCCCGCCCTTTTATCAATACGCCAGGGACCGACTCGGCCTATGTTCTGGGAAGTGAATTGGCGATCAGTCCGTTCTCCGCGGAGAACAACAACATGGTCAACTTCCACGACAAACCCCTCAAAAAGGTCCATCCGAACGACACGCTGGTCTATCATCCGGCTTTCACGAACCCTGATGGGGACAGCCTGGCCTTTGAATTGGTCGAACAGGACACGGCTCCAGCCTATACGATCCCTTCAGGCATTACGGTGAACCCTAAGAGCGGCGAACTCCGATGGCCGGTCCCCGATACCAACGGTCGCTATACCTTCACGATGGAAGTGAGCGAATACGAAGCAGGAGGTTTGCTGAAAGGCCGGACCCAACGCCAGTTCACGATCGATGTTCGGGACAGTATTTCGGAACAGGCCTCCTTTCAGGAGATCAGCGGCTTCCAAACCAACCCCCAAGGGTATTCCGAGGTCCACATCAGCCCGGGGCAGTCCCTCAACCTCGTCCTGCAGTTCGAGGCCCCACAAGCGGACAGCGTCCACCTCGAAGCAGTGAGCGAACTCTTCTCCCTGACCCCCTCCCCCTATTTTTTCAGTTCCACCAGCGGGACGGCGGTCGATGCCTCCTTTTCGTGGACCCCCGACAGTTCCCACGTTCGGGACCACCCTTACGTCCTGAGCTTCATCGGAGGGTCCCGTCCGAACTGCACCGATCGCTACAAAGCGGTCCTGGTCTACGTGGATGAGACGAGCTCGCTTAAGGGGGTGTCCGATCAGCAAGGAGCGATCGAGCTTTTCCCGAATCCCGCTTCTTCCGAATTGAATCTACAGCTCCCTGAAGATCTCAAGACACCCTCCCTCCAGATCCTGAACCGAGAAGGTCGGATCGTGAAAGCGCTCACCTTGCAGGAAGAACGGAGACGGATCGATGTCCGGGATCTTGCAGCGGGTCTTTATTTCGTTCGGATCCAAGGAGAGGAACGCGAATGGAAAGGGCGTTTCATTAGGGAATGAAACTGCTAGGGAACCCCTAAGGGGTTGAGGATGACATGGCGGCCTCTATCGGGCAATGTACAGGGGCTGTTTCAAAACCCCCTTTGTGTCCTTTGGGCTTTCCTTTGAGCCCATCGTGGTTAAGAGCTACAGGTCTTGGCATAAGGGAACCACAAAGGTCACGAAGGGTCGCTCAATGGACACGAAGATGGAAGGAAAAAAGCCTTTTGGAACAGCCCCTATCGGTCCACATACCACTGATCCATCCCAAGATCCGGACCTCGCAGAAATTCACCGTGAACACCCCCACTCAATACAACCTGCTCCGCTTGTTCAGGTATTCCCAGAGCACGGCATCGAAGCCGCGGGAAATATCGCAGGGGACGAAATCCACCCCGTATTGGTGGCAACGGGTCCGAAGCTGTTCGTGGAATTCGTGCATCCGTTCGGTATAGTGCTCGCGCACTTCGTTGGGATTGGCCTTCACCTCTTCCCCCGTTTCCATGTCGATAAAAGTATAGGGCCGGTTCTCCAATTCGAAGTCGAGTTCGTAGGGCTTGTCCATCACGTGGAATAGAAGCACTTCGTGCTTATTATGACGCAGGTGCTGAAGGGCGGAGAAAAGCTCTTCCTGTTCTTCCGAATTGTCCATCAT
>CAZIDL010000127.1:0-3859 GCA_964537825.1 uncultured Weeksellaceae bacterium | reverse complement strand
AATCGGACGATATTTGAGTTTTTTGTCCCTGTTGAGTTTACGTTTTCATCTTCTACGCCTTTCAATCCGAGGGTAACAAACCTTCCCCAGCGTACGATCCCTTCACAAGACTTCCCCAAGTTCGGGGGAGACGACACGACTACAGAAGACGATACTACGAAGGCTCCCCGCTTTGGGCGTGTCCCTGACAGTGCCGACGTAGAAAAGCGTAACGTAGATGAAGACGGCATTGTGCGAATATCATATACTACCGGACATGTGCGTGTGATTGAACCTCCTAAAGACGCGAATGGAGCTGAGTACGAGTACATTATAAGTCCTGAGGGTGATACAGCTGGGGTCCCGGTTCTTACGCAAGATGTACAACGATCCACTCCCCCGGAGTTCATCGGAGATAACAGCTCGCGGGCCAATCAAGAATGGCTAACCGCCTTGAATGACTGGCTAATCTATCATCGCCATAGATTGTTGGATCAGATTAAGGCTATTCTAAATACCGATGAAGCACTCAAGAGGTATAAAAGATATGAGCAAACAAATACATCAACAATATACGGCGAAATATCCCTTCGCATGGAGTTTATCGAAAGATTAACATCTTCTCGTATATAAAGTATGATAAAAGGGTTTGAGGTGGTAGGGATATGTACCGAATAAGCTTTAGTGTCGTGCAAGTAGTTGTTTGCCTATCACTGGTTTCAGTACCAGCTTTTTCGCAGAATGATGAGAGCCCAGACCCAACTACGGATGAACAGGAGGTGGTCGGCGAGATTCTAGACAGTATACCTGACACGGGCGATGCGACTCCCCTTCCGTTACAGCCTTCGCCGAAACAGAGGAAGTTAATGGATAGCTCCACTGTGGCTGAGTACAAGAGGGCTATGTCTGCGTACTACCAGTACCGGGTATTCGGTTATGAACACCGGAAAAATGTTTTTGCTTGGCAGTCTTTCTCTACCAAAGTGACTTTCTGGGTCGTCCTCATGCTGGTCTTCTCGGGCATTATATTTTCTGGTATACAGTTCTATAAATCCATTAAGCAAGGTTTCGCTGAAGGTGGTGATTTGCAAGGAGGTAGCGGTACAGAGTTGGAACTTTCTACATCCGGCATCAAGGTCACATCACCGGTCCTTGGTGTTATTATCTTGGTAATTTCTCTGGCTTTTTTCTATCTCTATTTAATCCACGTGTATCCGATTAGGGAAATATTTTGATCCGAGAGGAAATGGAAAGTGCAACTTCTTTCCATCCAGAACCGAACAAGACGAATTCCGGTATTGATGACACGAACTGAGAGTACGGGTGCCACCGTAAATTACGGTCTTGAGAGCGTTGAATAGCTCATCTACTACTGCCACCTCCACCGTGCGTCGCCTCGTCATCATTTCACTTCTCTTTGCCGCCGCGCTCGCGGTGGTAGGATGTGCAACGGCCAGCTTCACGAGAACGGGCCAGACGTACACTGCCTACGAGGGACCAGTAAAGATCTACTTTGAAGTTCCGGAGACGGACTATAAACGTATCGGGATTGTCTCCTCGCAGGGGGGACAGACTCAAAGCCGTGCCGACATGCTTAAAGCGATGCAGGAAAAGGCTGCTGAATACGGCGCAAATGCGATAATCGTGATCTCAGAAAAGACGAAGGAGAATCTCGTGATTAGCGCGAACGAGTATGGTGCATTCGGTGCAACTGCTACGGAAAAGAATTCTAGCGCCGTAGCCGTTCGCGTTCCGCAGGAAGACCTCGATTATCAGGGGAACCAGGTGTATGACCGTCAGCGCGACGACCGGACTCGTGCTGGTGTAGCATTCAACGCGTTGCCTCTAGCCCTCAGTGGATATGGTGCAGAAGTATGGGCTGGCAAGGACCACTTCAGGATGGTAGGGGAGTTCTACAACCTGGACATCCCGAGTGGGTTTTTGACTGGTGGCCCGGAAGATGGAAGGATCGAACAAGCCTTCCGTCTCAATGGGCAATATCTCTTCCTTGGTGATCTCAGTGGACCCTACTTCTCGGGTGGGCTCGAATACACCAGCACGAATGTGGGATACCAAGGCACCGACAATCGAACTACGTATGCGAGCTTCTATCTCTCAGCGGGTCTTGGCTACATTCTTCGGTTTAATGAATACCTGTATCTGGACTCCAAGGTATCCCTCAATGCTCGAACATCAGAGGAAGAGATATGCGTCGATGCTGGGGGATGCTTCCAGCCTGATGCAGCAACACCTATCGGTTTCATTGGCCTTGGTGTAAATTTCTGAACTGGAGATATTGCCACTTAACTAATATCGGTAAGGATATTTTGAGGCTCAGGTCTTTGAGTGCTCTCGTACGTCAAGTCAAAGCACTCCCTACACGCGAAGAAATCCTCACCGGGCGGAAGATAGACCTTCCCACAACGTCTTCCATCACACCCGCCCTCCACGGGCAAGGGACACAGGAACCACCACCTCACGCCTCCAAAGTGACAGGCCGTCGAGCCTAGCTCAACCCGTTGCCACCCCAGAGAAGTGTCATTCCGACACTCTAACCGGAAAAAGAGCCAGATCACGGGAGGTGAGCCCGTGGGATCCACTTCGAAGCTAATCGACGCTAGGGCGTCTTCACCCGACTTTCGACACCCCTGCTGACGACCCAACGCAGGTCAGAGATTAGGTATTATCATGGTATAATCATTGTATGTTTTATCGCATGTGTAGGCCGCGTTTGCACCGCTCCCCTGCTTTCCCCTGCGATGGCGTCGACGACAATCGACGGTTCGCACCCTTTGTGGGCAATCTGACCAGCGAGAGGACACGCGAAGCGCCACAAAACTATAGCTAATACTACAATGAAAGGTACAATCTGTAGGTGATTTCCCAAATTCGGTCACCCCGAGGGAGGGGGTGTCGAAGATGGGCTTCACGCCTTGGCCGTGACCAAGAGACCTCCCCACGCGTAGCCTCCTCCCGTTCCACGAGCCCTTGCCTGGTAAACAGGTTAATCGGTAGCTCCAGGCACTCCTCCACCATCGTCTTCCTTTCGTGTCCGTCCCAGCGAGCCATAACCGAGCCAAATCATCAAAAGAAGTACAAAGAGCGATAAACCTCCCCAGGCCACACGTCCGCCCAGGTGAGGCGGTCGAACCTAGGCGGGATCGATGCTATGTGAACCGTACACCCAGGCTAGATCAATGGAGCATCGACGGAAAGAGCCTTTATCAACAGTTGATAGAGCATCGACCGGAAATGGACGGGGTGGACGAAAGGACGGTTTGTTTCCCGTCTCTACTTACACCCCCCCTTGTTGAATACCCCCGTGTTGTCCCAGAGACGTGATTACTTTCGTCCTTTCGCTCAACGGGCCGAAAATTGGCGTTCAGCGCCGTAGAACGGGGATTTTGAAGGACGATTTCCGTTTCCCACTTTCGTCCAAATCGTCCATTGGGAGGCTCACGTCTCTTGCTCTCGGTCCAGGTCAGGCAGGGTGATGTACCGATCCCCGCCGCTTTTGCTCGTGGGGAGCTTGCTTCCGGTATAAATCCGACCTAGCAACAGTCACGAATGTCAAGCGGTAGCGATACTCGTTCGGATACGGCGCCCCGGTCAGATCGATCAGCGTCGGCACGATGTCGATGAACTCGCCCCCCGGTTCCCTCGTCGATCCCAGCTCGATCACGCCCGGCCAGTGCCCGATGAAAGGCGTGGCCCCCCCGCCCTGGTAGCTGTTGTTCTTGTAGTAGCGGAACGGGGTCTCGGCCACATTCGCCCAGTCTTCCTTCAGCGACGCCCAGCGGGTCATCAAGCCGATCGGGCCCTCCGCGATCTGCACGACCTCCGCCGAGGCCCCGTTGTCAATGGACGCGTAGCCTTCGTC
>CAZIDL010000126.1:0-3874 GCA_964537825.1 uncultured Weeksellaceae bacterium | reverse complement strand
CTTGAGAGATCGGCTTATTTCGCTCCCAAGAACATGGTCCATCCATGAGAGGGATCCTTTGCCGTTCCAAGGGATGACCATGTAATCCCGCGCCCGGGTCATCCCCACATAAAGAACCCTTCTTTGTTCGTTGTAAAGATCCTGCTCTTTTCGATCGACATACCCCTCTTCGAGCATCGCCTTTTTGAAGGGGTTCTGATCCGCGATGTTCTGCGTGTTCCCATAGGGCCACGGGCAAAGACGCAGGCAGCGCTGGCTCAAAGGCTCTTCCAGATCCACCCCTTCTTGCTCATCCCCTTCTTCCAGTCCGAATAGAAGCCGAAAATCGCGCAAGGAATGATCATGAGAGGAAAATTTGCTGTCCAAGCCGTATAAGATGACCATCGGCCATTCCAGACCCTTCGCCCCGTGATAAGTGGAAACGGCAACGGCGTCCCTTCCGCTTGAGCGCCCGATGATATCATCCCCTTCTTTCTTCAGGGAAGCGAGATATTGCAAAAAGCCCCCGAGGGTGGATGCTGCCTTTTTATCGTAGCAAAGCTTCTCATATTCGCCAGCGAGCCGAAGGAATTCCTCCAAGTTGGCACTGCGCTGGGACCGATCGCCCCAATGAGCCGCATAATAAGGAAGATCGAGCAGGACGATGAGCTTATCGACCACGCTCCCTACAGGGGCTTTTAGCAGCTCTTCCCGTTCTTGATCGATACGTTGGATGAAGGGGTTCGATGCTCCCCAATGGCTTTCACCTTGCCCTTCCCCCTTCAGGTATTCCAAGCGGTCATCGATGAGTTTACCGATATCCGCTTCCTCTTGGGAAAGCATACGGATCTCCATCACCGCGAGCATGTCCCGTTCGTCTTGAAGGTATCGGAGGGCCGCATGCAGGAAAACCCCTTCTGCGCTGCTCAAAAGCCCAGGGGCTTCGCTCGAAACGGGGATCCCCTCACTCTGAAGAGCAAGGCTTAACTCCTTTTTATGGTTATTGGTCACACAGAGGATCCCGATATCTCCCCCTTTCATGGGGCGTAGCTGATCGAGATCCTTGTCATGGACCGATGGAGGATCCTCAAGAACTTGATGGATCTTCCGAGCTAAGGCCCGGACCCTTTCTTCTTTGTTGCTGCTCTTCTTGTCCGGAGCTTGATAACGCCAGCATCGCAAAGCCGGGGCCATTTCCCCTTCATCCTCACGGTAAGGCTCCACCTTCTTAACGGATTCGTTTTCGATACGGGAACTGAAGCAGTCCTGAAAAAGAGCGTTCACGAAATCCACAAGCGCAGGGCGAGAACGTCGGTTGTAGGGAAGCGGCTCTCCGGTATGGAACCGATCGATCACCTCTTCCATCAAGGCAGGGTCCGCGTCCCGAAAAGCATATATGGTCTGTTTGGGGTCGCCCACCCAGATCACCCGATCCGTCAAACCCGAAAGCTTGAGGAAGATGGAAAGCTGCATCGGATTCGAATCCTGGAACTCATCCACCATCAGAACCTTGAGCTTTACCCCGAGTTCTTCCCGGACCTTATCGGAGGCGAGGACTTGATGGAAGCCCGCTTCCAGATCCGCATAATCCGCTACCCCCTGCTCTTGCTTGATCTTTTCGTAGCGCTCCAATACCTCGCCGGCGATCTGAAACAGGTTGCTCACGAATCGCTCGAGGTCCTTCTGAAATAGGGGAAGGGAGGTATGATGCCGCGCCATCTCCTGCACCGTTTCGAAGAGCTCACTCGATTTTTTGGCGGGATCTTGAGTATGAAGCTTTTCGAAGCTTTCCCAGGGAGGGATACGACCCCTCTTCAAATGCCGCCGCATGGAAAGCAGGATCCCGACCGTCCCTCTCGTTGCTTTGAAATCATCATCTCCCTCCCTCCAAGTCTTCAACACGTGTTCGAGCTCCTCTTGGAATTGCTCGAAAAAGGTTTCCTCATTTTCTTCAAGCCGCGGGAAGAAGCTTTTCATCCATTCGATGGACCGTTCCGAACTCCTTTCGAGGCCTTCCTTTCCGAGCCCGTTCGCCCGGGCCTTATCGACCAAGCCTTCCAACTGCGAGGTCCAGGAACCCTTTTCGCTCCCGATGCTCAGTCGGCGCGCGATCGATTCCATTTCCTCCAAAACCCCTTCATCCCGTAGAACTGCTTCCAAGGCTCGATTGAAGAGGATGCTCTTGCTTTCCGCCTCGATGATCTCCCTTTGGGGAGGAGCTCCCACCTCGAAGGCGAATTCCTCGGAAAGTCGCTTCCCGATGCTGTGAACGGTCCCGATATAAGCCAATTGAAGCCTGCGAGCGATACCGGGGAACCCTTTATCCATCAAGGCTCTCCTCGCTCGCTCCCGGATCTCCTCAGCGGCTTTTTCGGTGAAGGTCGTGATCAAGACCTCCTGGGGTTGGATGCCTGCCCCTTTCTCCGGATCCAGAAGTTCTTGAAGCTTTTGGATCAGGGCATAAGTCTTGCCGGTCCCCGCGCTAGCATTGATGACCTCGAATCCCTGATACTCCGCTGTTTCAGCTTGCATCCTATCCATATTCAATGAACTTCCAATAGATCCTCGTAATCGTTAAAGGGCGCTTTTTGCTTGACCTGCTTGTTCTTTCCGCTGGGAAAATCGAGCAGATCTTCTCCGTCCATCCGTTCTCCCGAAAGCAAGAGCTCCTTCTTCAAGCCATCAGCGACCTCGATGCGTCCTTGCCGGATCTCCTCGATACGGAACCGATAACTTGCTTTCATCCGCTGCAGGATCGCCCTCGGGACCTCTTCCCCCTCTGCATCATATAGCTCACCGGAGAACTCCGTGGAGGGGAAGTCTTTCCTGTATCGCGAGAAAAGCTGCGAGCTGTTCAAAAGGAAATATCCGGAAGAAGGAGAGCCATATCCTTTCTGATCGAGGATATCGGCATAGAAGGCGAGCTGAAGTTCTTCCTCATTCTGCAATTCGCTGAGCTTATTTGCGGGATTCGACCACTTCAGGTCCAGGAAAGCCGTTTTTCCCTCATCATTTTGAAGGAGAACATCGATGAACGCCTTGACCCCTGCCCCTTCGAAGCTTGCGTTGTCCAGCTCTTCTTCCATTCCTTTCACTTTCCAACCTCCCTCCAAAAGGACGGTTCGCAGGCCCTTTAGAGCATCTCTGAGCTGTTGAACAAAAAAGGTCTTTTGCCCCCTAAAACCGTGCAATAGGAGGGTACAACCCTCCTTTTTCAAGAGCTCCGGCAGTTGCTCATCGATATAGGCATCGATGGATCGATCGTCGAGTTCTGCGGGGTCAGGGTGATCGGTAAAGAGCCACTCCGCGAGCCGATGAGCAAGGTTCCCATAAAGCATTCGCAAGTCGGGCGGTTGGAACGAATCCCCTCCTTTGATCTGAGCGACGCGAGAAAGAAGCCACTTGTAAGGGAAATAGAAAAGATCGCTGAGGCTGGTGAAGGATTCTCGCTTCCTTTCCTCGAACAGATCGGTCCGTTCGAATTCCCAATAAGCAGGAACGGTCGGTAAATGAAACGGCTCACGCAGCTCCTTCTTCAAAGGGGCTTTTTGAAGAGCTTGAGAAAGTTCATCCGGGGAATGAAAGAGGGGGTCAAGGTTACAGGTAGAAGCGTTCAGGTCCCCCAAAAGAAAATGCTCGTGCATTTGCTCCCCTTTGATCTTGTCGGGTATAGCCAAGACGAGTTTCTTCTTCGCATTGAAAATGCCTTTTTTCATGCACCACTCTTCCCGTTCGATCTCCACCTCCATGCTGTCCAGCTCCAACTCCTTTCTCCCGAAAAAGGACTTTTCCTCTTTTCGCCACGTATCACTCCTAACGCTTGAACGAGCAGGATCACGAACGAAGCCCCACCAAAGCTGATCTTCTACACTCCCCTTGAGCCCTTGAGCTTGAT
>CAZIDL010000125.1:0-3956 GCA_964537825.1 uncultured Weeksellaceae bacterium | reverse complement strand
TCGCCGACCTCTTCGACGATCTCTTCATCGATATATGGCGGAGCGAAAGGGATCATAGCGATGTTGCGAATATATCGAAGGAAAGGGGCTTTTCGGGATCCCTGTTTCAGTCTTCGGTCAGACCCCGCAGAGGTCCCAGATCGACCTCTTCATCGACGTCATTGAGTGTTGGGAGCAAATGGTACTGAAGATCGAGTTCACGAAGGTCCACCAAGCTGTCCAATAGAACATCCGAGCTTCCCCAGGTCTTATTCCGGAAAAGGCGGTCGATGTAATGCGTCATTCCCATCAGGTAATAACCTCCATCAGCGGCGGGCCCCATCACGACATCCTGATCGTTCCTCAGGGCTTTAAAAGCTTGACGGAGGATATCCGTACTGAGTTCGTAGCAATCGGTCCCGATGATGACGACCCGCTCATATCCGTTCGAAAAGGCGTTCCAGAAAGCCGATGCCATTCGCTCTCCTAAGTCCCCTTCTACCTGCAATTGCTTGTAAAGAAAAGAGCGGTTCAGGGGATCATTCCCCGTAAGGAACCCGCTGTAATGGACGACCTTATCCACCTCCAATGGCCGGACCGTCCGAGCCGTATGCTCCATCAACTCGAGATAGACCTGCAAGGCATTCTCCTCCCCGACCGTCCGCGCCAACCTGGTCTTCACCTTTCCTTTTTCAGGATTCCGGGCAAAGATCAATAGAAGCTCGCGTTCTTTTTCTGGGCCGCTCGGAACCTTTGCCGTCATATTGGATCAGGCGATACTCCCTTGACAAGTGGATCCGGCACCTGCCGTACATCCATAACAATGAGCCCCCGTACGGATCAGACGCTCGCTGAGGTCTGCATCCCTGTACTCTGAAATATGCTGTGGGGCGGCGGAATGGACCGGGATATCGAGCATCTGGTTGAAATCACAATCGAAGAGGTAACCCCGATGATCCACGGAAAGGGTGTTCCGGCACATCACTCCTTCAGCCGCAGCGGGATTGAAAGCGTTGACCAGCGTGCTCATGTACTCTTCGAACCGGCCGGCGGAAACGAGGAATTCGAGAAAGCGGCTGATCGGAAGGTTCGTGATCGTATACAGGTTGTTGAAAACGATCCCGTGCTCTTCGGCCAAATGCTTTTTATAATCTTTTTCTAGCTCGCTTTGGTCCGGCGGGAGTGCAGGCCCACCCGGATTATAGACAAGGTCGAGCTCAAGTCCGCTACCGGCTTTTCCATATCCCAGCTCATTGAGCTTCTGCAACGCTTCGATGGAACGGGCAAAAACGCCCTCCCCCCGTTGTTTATCGGTATTATCTGCGGTATAACAGGGGAGCGAAGCAACGACAGTAGCTCCGTGGTCCCTTAAAAAGCTCGGATATTCCCGATACTTTTTATTGGCCACCAGGATGGTGAGATTGCTCCGGACGATGGTTTCCATGCCTCTTTTAGAAGCAGATTCGACCAATTCCACAAAACCAGGGTTCATTTCAGGAGCACCTCCTGTAAGGTCTACCGTAGAAACGTTCGAGCGGTCCAGGGCTTCGATGCATTGCCGCACCGTTTCAGGTTCCATCACTTCTTTGCGGTCGGGACCGGCATCCACATGGCAGTGCTCACAGGTCAGGTCGCACTTATAACCAAGATTGAGCTGCAGAATATCCACTCCCGTAGCCTGAAAGGGGGTAAGGCCAGAAGCGCTCAAGCGCTCTTCAAATGCTGGGAATTCCTTCTCCTTTTCGGAGAGGAAGCGCTTTTGTTCTTCAGGGTCGGCCAGATCGCTCCCCCTTCTATGAAGGCTTTGGGTCTTGGTCTTTGGCATGGGTTCAGCGTTTTTCGTTCAAATCCCAATCGTATTCCATAAAGGTCACTTCAGCATCAGGAGCGATCTCCACTCCTTCCGCATAACGGTTGAGATGGTCGATCAAAGAGCTATTTTTCGTAAAATCTTCCTCGTACCAGTCGTAGATCTTCGAAATCCTGACACGCTCATTTTTCAAACGGTTCTTTTCCGGGTCGTTGACGAAAGCAATGGCCTGATCGGTCAATTGCTTATCCAGCTTTTTCCCTCTATATGCTTCATCCCTCAGGGGAGGGCAACTGATGGAGGCACAATTGATGGCATAATGCACTCGCGGATCCTCGTTCTCTTTAAGGATGATCCGTTTTTCGATGCCATCCAGGGAAAAGCGCTCATCCCCGAGCTCGATGAATTTCTTTTCAAAGGCACGGTCGATGTCCCGGATGCTTTCGACCGGATAGTGCTCGAGGACCAGATCGATGGCGAAGGCATTGTACACGTTGATCCAATAGGCGAGCTCTTTATTCGTCGAGGCGCGTGGACTTTTGTAACGCTTTCGGAACTCGGATAGGGCTTCGTCGAGAATGCTTTGCTTCTTTTGCAAGCCCTTGTAATCCACATAGCCATCCTCATTAACATAACGTTCAAGAACCGAATCCCAAACGTTATAACGCTGTGCCCTACCGGAAGGGAGGATCATTAAGAACGCTATAGGGAATAGGGCTATGAAAAGGAATGAACGCATAAGGAGAGCTCTGGAGGTTCCCCTCGAAGATAAGGATGTTTTGAGCAAGAAGCGGACCAAGCTATGATATTCGCTCTTGCTTCAAAAGGGGACCGTTCCGCACCCCTATCGAAAGGGATGGACCTAGCGGATGATGTTCTCCCAGGGCTCGAAAAGGCGTTGCAATTGCTCGTAGGGTTCCTGCAGTGAAGGATCCTCCTCCAATTTGGCATCCATGGCCT
Organism: uncultured Weeksellaceae bacterium; assembly: GCA_964537825.1. Classification (GTDB taxonomy): domain Bacteria; phylum Bacteroidota; class Bacteroidia; order Flavobacteriales_D; family CAYVSK01; genus CAZIDL01. The sequence continues at coordinate 1,207 of CAZIDL010000125.1, read as the reverse complement.
GAAGGACATTAAGAGCTGTTACGTAGGCCTCGGACCCTGAGGCCGTGATGGTGTCATCGATCCGCTCGGTCACTTTGTTGCTGACCTTAAAAAGTTCTATGAGTTTCCGACGCAATTCCAATCCGCACACCAATCGATCCACATCGACGTGTTCGGGGAGCAACTCCGGACGAGCCTTCCCGATCTCAAGGGCTTTTTGGGTAAAGGTCTCGCGATCCTCATCGAGTTTAGGAAGCGCACAACGTTCGTCCAGGCTTAATTCCAGCAAAAAGGCCGTTCGGGCCTCCAAGCTTTCGAGATCGGAAAGGAGCTCCTCCACCTTTATCCATGGCACTTCACGAAAGTCGTAATTTCTCATAACGAGCTTTTGCTTTCAAAGATAAAGCATGCCCGTTCGATCAAAAAGGATGGTTCGAAAAAAGGGCTAAGAGAAGGAGCGACCGGATGAACGCCGAAGTTCTTCAACCTTTTCTTCGAGGGCTCGCAGACGGTCCTCGATCCCCGCTCCTTGTTTGTAATCCCCATTCTGCTCCTTTGCTCGCTCCCCCTCACCGAAAAATGCAGGGATGGGTACCTGAAGGACCTCAGATATCCGTTCGAGGGTCTTAACTTTCAACGACTTACGCTTAAGGGCTCGAGAGAGGCCGGTTTCGGTCATCCCCACTTTCTCAGCAAGTTCTTTCAGGGTCAACCCCTGCTGCTTGCTGTATTTTTTTACGGTCTTATCGATCAAGATTAATTGAAAATCGTATTTTTGTACTGTAAACCGGTTTCTTACCGTACTTTTTGACTGTCTTTTTTGACGTTGAAGTCTCAAATATAATCATCCCTATGCCGATGGTAGCACGAGCGGACGAATACTACATCCAGACTCTCTGGCGCCAACTATCCAGTGCCGAGAAACACGATCTGCTTCGGAAATTGGGTCGATCGGAAAAGACCCTTTATCGATGGTTCAAGGGGCCGGCCTATATCCCCTACATCCACCTTTGCGAGATCACGGAGTTCTACAACAGCGCTTTCGAACCGAAAAGCAGGTTCACCGTTAACATTCTGATCACCCCCACCAAAGACCTCCTTTCCCAAAAAGAGGCCCAGGAGAATTGATGAAGGGGATGCGCCTGAACTGCTTTTCTTACATTTGTGGCCGTTACGGGATGTAGCGCAGTCCGGTTAGCGCGCCACGTTCGGGACGTGGAAGTCGCTG
>CAZIDL010000124.1:0-3978 GCA_964537825.1 uncultured Weeksellaceae bacterium | reverse complement strand
TTCAGGGATCAGGATTATTGGGGAAAACCGGTTCCCGGCTTCGGGGATCCGGAGGCGGACCTCCTGATCGTGGGACTAGCTCCCGCCGCTCACGGTGCCAACCGCACAGGCCGGATGTTCACCGGAGACCGATCCGGCGACTGGCTGTACGGCGCACTTTACGAAGCAGGCTTCTCCAACCAGCCCGAAAGCATCGACAGCAACGACGGACTCCAGCTCCGTAATGCCTATATCATCTCCGTGATCCGCTGCGCACCCCCTCAGAACAAACCCACCCGCGAAGAGATCCGCACCTGTTCGGGCTTCTTTCACCGCGAACTCGAGCTCTTCAACGATGCTCCGGTCATCCTCTGCCTAGGGCGCCTCGCTTTCGACGAAGTCCGTAAATATCACGGGGTGACCGGCCTCGATTTCGCCCACGGGGCCGAACACGAACTTCCGAACGGTCAGATGCTGATCTGCTCCTACCACCCGAGCCAGCAGAACACGAATACCGGGAGGTTGAAGTGGGGATCGTTCCTCGGGGTTTTTCAGAGAGTGAATGAGGTTTTAAGAGGCTAAAGGGGGGTGGTCGCTCCTACTCCAAATTCTAACTCAAATCCCGATCGAGGGTCAGGGGCTTTTGCCCCCCCGTTCTCAGGAGCATTGACCTCAGCCGCTGCCATCTACAAAGGGATAAACGCCCCTTTCCCTAGCAAGAAGTTCAGGAACAAGCTGGAGCTGATATCCTAAAGTTGCTACATCCATATTTTCCGATCTTTATTCCAAACACTGCGGTCCAGCTTGGATCCGACCGATATGAATCTGGGAAAGATGCAGTACTGAGCCGGGTTTGGGACTTTGAGAACGAACTCCAGCTGATGCGTATAACTTCAAAGCAATTTCTTCTTTAAAGGAATTTTTCACTATGAAACGCGCCTGTCGCATGAACTGCTTGCTGACTCTCATTCTTCTTCACCTCATTCCGTCCCTTTTCGCCCAAAAGAGCGAACCAAAGAGCATATCCGTCCTACCGAGCGATCGATGGTGTTTGGAGAACGGGTATTACAAGGAAAAAGAGAACGATGATGGGGAGTCCTACAAAGCCGCCGACCCCTACGAGGCCTTAAAAAGCGAGGCTGATCTAAGAAAAGCTGCCAAGGCTTTGCGTAAAGAGCTCGGGCAAAAAGGCTATGAAACCCTTTCCGCGAAAAAAGTAAAAGAGGGGGAAGACCCGTACTTCAAGGTAATGATCCATTTGGAAATGAACGAAGACCAGATAAAACTCCAAGTGACCGCAAAAAGTGGGAAGATGGTGGCTGCCGATGTTTATGATAAGATCCGTCCGGGTGATGAAGAAAAAAAGGGGAAGGCATTGAAAAAGGGCATATCAAGGAATGCCAAGGAGTTAGCGGATGGAATGGATCGTTACCTGAAAAAAGTGAAGAAAAAAGGAGAACGGATCAAGGTGAGGGTCAAGACGACCAACACTAAGACGCTTCCTCACAAAAAATGTGGCAATGGAGAAGACCAACGGATCCGCACCGCCTTTAAAAAGGCTTTGGAGGAGCATTCCGTAGGCAAGGAAGTCCGCACTAAAAGAGGTCTAGGAATGGGCAAAGTAGGATATAGCAATGTCAGATGCCCCTTTGATCTGGAGAAAAAAGCTTTTGGTAAAACGATCGTCCGTTCAGCAAAAGAGAAATGCAGCATCCTAAAAGGAAAGGAACTCGAAGTATTGGATGATAGACCGAGCATGATCATCATCCAGATCGAGTGAGAGGATAAGCCTTCCCAGGATCCAAACAAATCGTAATTGGAAGTGAATCCCTTAAATTCTGGAAAAAGCTTATCCTACCTCTACCCTATGGGGCTTGGGGCTGGGTTGGAATTTGAATTCGAATTCGGGTGGTTTTTGCGGTCACTCCAACGTCACCACCAGATCGTCCCCATCGACCATCGCCCCTTCCTCGAGATGGACCTTCTTCACCGTTGAGGCCTGCGGAGCCGTAATGGTCGTCTCCATCTTCATGGCCTCGATCACGAAGAGGGCCTCGTTCTGTTCCACTTCCTGTCCGTTCTCCACGAGCATGCGCGACAACTTCCCCTGAAGCGAAGCGCCGATCTGTTGAGGATCGTCCGGGTCCTTTTTGGCGTTCTTTGGCTTGGCGGACTCGAGCGAGCGATCGTCGATGTCGACGTTCCGCGTCTGCCCGTTCACCTTGAAGAAGACCGTGCGGGTCCCGTCTTCATTGGCAGGCCCCACGGAAAGCAATTGGACGATGATGTCCTTCCCTTCCGCAATGCTGATGATCGTCTCTTCGTTCTCCTGCATGCCAAAGAGGAAGTTCTTCGTAGGGATCCTGGAAACATCCCCGTATTTTTTGAACATCTCCAAGGCTTGCTCGAAGACCTTCGGATAGAGCTTCCAGGACAGGTAATCCTCGTATTCCAGGTTCCGGGGGAAGCCACTCTGAAAGTTCTCCCTGAACTCCTCGTACTCCCCGTCCAGGTCCACCGGTTCGAGATGGTCGTTCGGACGGTCGGTATAGGGCTCTTTCCCTTTGAGCACGATCTTTTGCAACTTCTCAGGAAAGCCGCCGGGCGGTTGACCAAGATCGCCACGGAAGAAGGACTCCACGGATTCCGGAAAGGAAAGGCTCTCTCCTTTTTTGAACACATCCTCCGGCGTGAGGTCGTTGCTGACCATGAAAAGGGCCATATCCCCGACCACCTTGGAACTCGGGGTCACTTTGGTGATCCGGCCGAACATTTCGTTCACTTCCAGGTACCGCTTTTTGATCTCTTCGAAGCGATCACCCAGTCCGAGACCCACAGCCTGCGGTTTCAGGTTGGAATACTGACCGCCCGGGATCTCGTGCTTGAAGACCTCGGCCGTTCCAGCTTTGAGCTCGGTCTCGAAGGGATAGTAGTACTCCCGGACCAGTTCGAAGTAGTTGGACAGAGCGTCCAGTTTGTCCGTATCGATGTCCTTATCCCCGCGATCGTGATGTTCGAGCATGGCGAGGACGGAATTGAAGTTGGGTTGGGAGGTCAAGCCGCTCATCCCACCAAGGGCCACATCCACGGCATCCACTCCGGCTTCGATGGCCTGCATGTAAGTGGCGGGCTGTAGAGAGGAAGTGTCATGGGTGTGAAGGTGAATGGGAATATCGACCGTATCCTTGAGGGCGCTGACGAACTCCTTGGCCGCATAAGGTTTGAGCAATCCGGCCATGTCCTTGATCGCGAGGATGTGCGAACCAGCGTTCTCCAGATCCTTCGCCAGTTGGAGGTAGTGGTCGAGGGTGAACTTGTCCTCGTTCGGATCCAGGATATCACCCGTGTAGCTGATCGCGCCCTCTGCGATCCCGTTGGTCCTTTCGCGGACGAACTCGATGGAAGGCGCCATGGCCTTCATCCAGTTGAGCGAATCGAAGATCCGGAAAATATCGACACCATTCTCGTAGGCCTTCTCCACGAAGGAAGCGATCAGATTGTCGGGATAAGCCGTATAACCGACCGCATTGGACCCTCGCAGGAGCATCTGTTGGCACATATTGGGCATGGCCTGCTTGATCTCCCGGATCCGCCGCCAGGGGTTTTCGTGAAGGAAGCGGAGGCAAACGTCGAACGTAGCCCCACCCCAGGATTCCATGCTGAAGACCTGCGGGACGTTCTTAGCATAGCTCTCGGCGACACGGAGCATATCGTAGCTCCGCATCCGGGTGGCTAGAACGCTTTGATGGGCGTCACGGAAAGTAGTATCCGTGAACTGCACCTTTTTCTGGTCCTTTAGCCATTGGGCAAATCCTTCCGGACCCAACTCGTCGAGAAGGTCCTTGCTTCCTTTCGGATGGTCCTGATATTTTTCATAGGAAGGGACCTCCGGTTCATCGAGCCGCTTGTTGGGATCGATGGTCTTGACATCCGGGTTCCCATTGACGATCACATCCCCCAAAAAGGAAACGATCCGTGTAGCTCGGTCCTGCCGTTGTT
>CAZIDL010000123.1:1934-4037 GCA_964537825.1 uncultured Weeksellaceae bacterium | reverse complement strand
CTGCCCCACACCCTCTACCGTGTGCCCCACGCTGGGTTGCCCGCCTTCCTGCTCCTCTCAATGACAAAAAGGTGAGCGGCTCGGATGGGATCTCGGGGGACCTCGTCCTGACCCTCTAGACCCCCGCGGGAGGACCGTGAGGCAGAAGCGCGCACGCGACGCCGGCACCGAGCGTTTAACCCTCCAGGTCGGTGACGTTCCTTCCGTTAGGAGGGAAAGCAACCCTACATTTTGAACGGTCGGAAACTTTTATGTATATTGCGCTTAGGTACAAAAACTTAGGTTTTAACGTTGAAATTGTTGAAGCTTGTTTTCCTACTTCTTCCCTTCCTATGGGCTGCTCCCCTGGGAGCTCAGACCATTTATACGACCTCGGACAGCGGGGATTGGGTTGACGATTCCAACTGGGGCGGAGGTTCAAGTCCGAACACGACCATTTCCGGAAGTGACACGGTCCAGGTCGAAGGGGACACCATTTACCGGGATGGCGACATTGATATGGAGGACCAGGGGGGGCTTGAGCTGAAAAACTGTGCAACTCTCACCGTAAGCGGGGATCTTTCGATGGAGAACGACTCCTACCTCTATGTCTGCGATTGTTGTACCCTGAACATAGAGGGTGATGTTGACCTTGAAAATAACGCCGATATTGTCGTTGACGGAGTGATAAATGTAGGCGGGGAAATGGAGGGTGAGGATGGCACATGCTCAAGTATCAGTGGTGACGGAGAGCTCAACGTGGACGGAGGTACGGACTGTGAGAGCCAGATAGTCCTCCCGGTCAGACTCGTTCTCTATGAAGTGGAAAGGACGAGTGCCCAGAAGGTCCTACTGAAGTGGAGGACCCAAAGCGAGTCCAACAATTCCCATTTCTTGATCGAACGGTCCCAGGATGGAGAGAGCTTTGAAAAAATAGGTCGGATCGAAGGGAGTGGCACTACTGTAGAGCCTCAAGAGTACCGATGGACGGACCTGGACCCGATCCAAGGCACTGCTTACTACCGCTTGATACAAGTGGATTTTGACGGCGAGGTTACCGAGCACCCGGTGAAAGTGGTCCGAAAAGCGGACCATACCGGTGAGAACAGCATTCGGATCGCACCTTCTCCCGAAAGCGGGGTTTATACGGTGCACCTCGGCGAAGAGGCAAGGGAGGTGACGTATCGCCTTTACGACCTCCGTGGAAAGCTCCTCCGTTCCGAGGAAAAGCGGGGGGTGAGGGATTTCCGGGTCTCCAGTCCCCTGAGAAAAGGGTTGTGGATACTTCGGGTCGAGACCCCTTACGAGACCCGCAGCTTCAAGCTCCGTTGACCTCATTTTCAAGTCTCAAAGTAGTTTAACCATGGGGGACCGTTTCGAGCGAAGGCTTGGAGCGTCGATCTTCAGAGCCATTAGGGAGGCCCAAAACGAGAGGGCCAGGGAGCTGGAGCACGAGATGCTCCTCGCGGAGGTCCGCTTGATCCAGGAGGACCAGCTGATCTTGGCAGACATGATCGGGAAGTTCTCCCACGAGGAGATCGACTACGTTCTTTCGGATGATCGCCATTGGGGTCCGCCGCCACGGGACCCGCTCCATGAGGAAGGTAAAGGGCGCACGCATACCTAGGGCTCTAGGGGAGCTTTATTTGGTTGAATGGGCTCTTTGAGAGGCAAGGCTGGGGTTCCGTGAAGGGTATCCGGCGGTCGCGCATGCGCGCCAAGGTCGACCTTCCGATCTCAGAAATACTCCTCTCCGCCGTGAATGCGGCGAACGGCGTCTGCCAACTCGTGCTTCCCGGCGTCCTTCAGGAGGTAGCCCGCTCCTCCGACCTCCCTGAAGCGCTCGGCGTACCCCGAGCCCGAGTGCATGGTGAGGGCGACCACCTTTGTTCCCGGGAATTCTTCTAATACCGCTTCGGTCGCCTCGAAACCTCCCATTCGGGGCATGTTGAGGTCCATGAGCATGAGGACGATGTCAACGTTCTCCTTCTCCCTAAGCTCGTCAAGGACCTCCGCACCGTCGCCGCACTCGCCGACGACCCGTATGTCCTCCACGTTGCGCAACAGGCCCTTGATGCCCTCGCGAATGAGCTTGTGGTCGTCGACTATGAGAACGTCGATCAT
>CAZIDL010000123.1:0-1834 GCA_964537825.1 uncultured Weeksellaceae bacterium | reverse complement strand
AACTTACAAGCTAGGATGTCGAGTCTCGACCTTCACCTAGTCCATACTCCGAGATTGTCTCCCTTCCCCGGAGGCTCTCCCGAAAGGGTTGGATAATTTGAACACTAACAAGATTTTAACGTAGGAGATTAAGCCTAAGATTCTTAACTTAGGCAGGAAATGTCGAGAGAGACCCCCATAAGAGGCTGCCTTGCCGGCCTCCTAGCCCTACTCCCTTTACTCCTTTGGGGCCAGGGGCCTGGGAACTGCCTGGATTTCGACGGGAACGACGACCACGTGACCGTGAACGACCCCCAGCCTTACGCGGAGAGCAATGAGCCCTTCACGGTGGAATGCTGGGTCCGATCCACGGACGGGAGCTCGAACAACAACGCGTTCGTAACCAATTACGGAGGAACCGGACAGACCCCGTTCTTCATGCTCGGTTTTGACAACAACCAGGTCTACTTCTGGATCCGGGACAACTCCAACACTTCCTCAAAACCCCAGGTGAACAAAGGGTCTGTAATGGACGGCGAATGGCACCACCTGGCAGGTGTCAGAGCGGATGATGGAACTTACCTCTACGTCGATGGGAAGCGGGTTGCCTCTTCCTCTTCCCTCATGTCGGACGTAAGCTACGGGTCCGAGCTCTCACTGATGGACCACTTCGACCGCTTCACAAACGGTCGCCTGGACGAAGTCAGGGTCTGGTCCAAAGCCCTCAGCATTTCGGAGATAAGGGACCTCATGTGTCAAGGGCTTACCGGATCCGAGGCCGACCTATACGGTTACTGGCCTATGGATGGGGCTTCTACCGGTGCAGGTGGTGTTCCTGACGCAACGGGTAGCGGACTTGACGGGACCATGCAGAACATGGCCTCTTCCGACGTGGTGTATTCCGGTGCCGCGATCGGTGATACCAGTCATTGGATGTATCCTGGGAGTTGGGGTGACCGGGCTCTTGACTTCGACGGGTCCGACGATCGAGTGGAAGTCCCTGACGACCCCAGCTTGGACATTGAGAATGAACTAACCGTCAGCTTTTGGTTCAAACTAAAAGGGAGCAGTGGCGATAACAACTGGCCTCGGCCGCTCAGCAAAGGGCAGACCACTCCTTCGGACGGGGCTTATGGAGTTTTTGTGCGCGATGTTTCAGACCCGACCGACATAGGGTTGCGATTCGTGGACCAAAGCGGGAATACGCACGATGTCCGAAGTTCAAGCGTACCTAACTACGATGATGGAGATTGGCACCACGTCGCCGCCGTGTATTCCAATTCTCAAGATGTCGGTCGGCTTTATGTAGACGGCGTCCTGGAGACTTCGGTCAGCATTTCGGGCAACGTTCAGATCCGAACGACCAACGATAAGGTTTACCTCGGAGGAGCTTTGGGAAGTGCCCAACGCCATTTCAACGGCTCCCTGGACGAGCTCAGGATATGGAGCAGAGCCCTCGACCAGAACGAGATCCAGAACAAGATGTGCACGCCTCTGAGTTCCTCCCAGCCCGGCCTAGAAGGCTATTGGGACCTCAATTCCCCGAGCGGGAGTTCCGTGCCCGACCAGAGCGGAAACGGGAACGACGGTAGCATGGTCAATATGACCCCTTCGAGCGATCGGGTATCCTCCAACCTCGTTTGTTCGTGGTCCGGACTTGCCCTCTTCATGCGCTCTTATGAGCTCGACTCGCTGAGGGTGGATCAAATGAGCGGGTCCCCCGACGGCGTTCACATATACCACGTCGAGTCCGTCCCCAATTCGACCACCGGTATTTCCGGACTCGGGGGCAACGACCACTACTACGGCGTTTTCCTCGCCGGCGGGAGCAACCCCACCTACGACGCCACCTATT
>CAZIDL010000122.1:1394-4083 GCA_964537825.1 uncultured Weeksellaceae bacterium | reverse complement strand
AATTCGACATAGACAAATGTCATCTCCATCTTCTGATATTGGATCCGCGGAACCAGGTCTCGAAATGAGGATTGATCTCAACGTATTGGAGCACCTTGGATTGAAGATGTATACGAATCTTCCTGCAGTGATCTCTGAGTATGTGGCGAATTCCTGGGATGCCTGGGCAACAGAAGTCGACATTCAGATCCCCGATGGTCCGATGAATAACGAATATGAGATCACGATTGTAGACGATGGATTTGGGATGACTATTGACGATGTGAATGAAAAATTCCTGGTAGTGGGTCGAAATCGTCGCATGGACGAGGGCGATGATACCACGGAGCTTGATGGGGAGACGCGGAAGGTGATGGGAAGAAAAGGAATCGGGAAGCTTGCGGGTTTCGGTGTGGCAAATGTGATCAATGTATGGACTTGCAAGGATGGTGAGTACGTCGAATTTGAACTGAACTACTCCGAAATGCGTGAACGTGCTTCGGACGATCCTCGGGTCAAAACAGACTATGAGCCAACAATAGTCGATTTTGGTGTAACAGAAAACGAGGAGACAGAAGGATCCGTAGTTACCTTGAAAGAACTCAAGCGGGAGCAGGCGCCGAATGCTGACTATGTACGCCAGAAGCTAGCTCGGCGATTTGGAGTTATTGGAGAGAACTTCCGGGTCGTCGTAAACGAGGATCCGATCGAAGTTGAGGAACGCAATCTCAAAGACCGATGCCAATTTATTGAAGAGTTCGATGGGGTAGCAGTAGACGACGAAGGTGAATATGAGGTGGAGGGGTGGTTTGGTACTTTGAAAAACACAGTACCAGATGATATCGGAAATGGTATCGTCGTAATGGCCCGTGGGAAACTGGTCCAAGAGCCCTACACCTTTGGAGTCGGTGAAGGGGGAACGACGGCTCAACAGGCCCTACAATACATGGTCGGAGAGGTGCATGCCGACTTCCTCGACACCGAAGATACTGACTTGATTGCCACAGACCGGAGCAAAGTTGTTTGGGAGGAGCCGCCAGCATCGGACCTTCACAACTTCTTGCACGAGAAAATCAGCTCCTTCGCAGGCAGGTGGCCAAATAAACGCCGTGAGGAGAATATGGAAGAAGTTCGAGAAACAGAGCCATATCAGCGGTACATACAGCCTCTCGACAACTGGGAGAAAGATTTGGCAGACAACTTCCTCGGCAAATTGGCTGAAGGTGAGGGGTATGATGATGATATTTTGGAAGATATGGCCTCATACGTTTCGAGTGGTGTTCAGCAAAAGGCTTTCAGCCATCTCCTCCGTGAAATTGACGAGTCAGATGCAGCTGATTCCCAGCAACTGATCGAACTGTTCGATAAATACGAGGTGCTCGATGCGATGAACTCCCTCAAGGTGGTTAAAGGACGACTCAAAGCCATCCAGAAATTTGACGCACTCGTAGAATCCAACGCAAAAGAGGTACCGACCCTCCATGACTTCTTAGGAGACAATCCTTGGCTTCTTGACCCTCATTGGGATTATCTGGACGACGAGATGACGTTCCGTCAAATGCTCGAAGAGCAATTCCCGGATGCCGATCTGGATGAGCCAAATCGAAGGATCGACTTCGTTTGTCTCGGTGACATTAACACTCTCAAAGTCGTTGAGATCAAACGCCCAGACGTCACAATTGGAATCAACGAGCTCGAACAGTTGAAGGACTACGTCGACTATGCGAGAGATCTCCACGGTAATGATCCGGTCGGCCAAAGAAAGGTCGAAGGCTACGTCGTGGGTGAGAAATTAGCGGACTCCCGAAAAGCTCAGCGAGAGTATACACGGATGGAATCAGATGAGATGTACGTGCGGACGTACAGTGATCTCCGACGGATGGCACGACAATCACAGAAGGAATTCGTGGACATCTTAGAACGGAAAGCTCAGCGAACTGGAAGCGAGATGCTCCAATCTCACATTGACGATATTGACGCACCCAATATCGAGGAACAGACGACATAATCCCCTTAACGTCCTTCGGACACGGAATTAGTTCGGTGCAGTTTCGGCACACTCATCCGAGCGTCCCCTTCATATCCTTGAGATAGCGTCGTCGGTTGCTGACTCAAAAACCGAAACGAATTCTTCGTAGGAATCAGCATTCGCTGCGGTCGGTAGTTCCGTTAACCAAAGCGGAAACCGGTCAGCTACAGTTGATTGGGTTTCATTGACGCCATTACAATCGGGATAGAGCAGCAACCCCGGTGAATCCCGAGCGAGCATATACGAGGTCATCTGATAGAAGTCGTCGTTCTTGGGGCGGTCGTTCTTCCATTTTGCATCCGCAACGAGACGCACTGTACCCTCTGAATCATAGATCGTGACATCCGGTCTTAGAGTCACAGAATGTTTGCCACCCGTAATCAGGTCTCTTGACGTATCTTGAAGCTCTACCCGCCAATCTTCCCGATCAGAGAGCGCTTCCTCACATGCTCGTTCGACGGCGTTTTCGAATACCGTGTTCATGTTCACAAGCATCGCAAACGCCGCACTTGAGCCGGCCTCGAGCTCAGACACAAACGAATTCCCGACAACTAGGCTCGTAAGTCGGAGAATGTCCTCGTAGTGGTCAGAAAGACGATTGAGTTCGATCCGCTCTAGGTCCTGCATCGTCACCGGTGTGAGGGAAACCCGCCGGCGAAGCAACTGTTGATGTTGACGAAG
>CAZIDL010000122.1:0-1294 GCA_964537825.1 uncultured Weeksellaceae bacterium | reverse complement strand
GCTCGATACGGGGCCTGCGATTCGAACGTGGTCGCCGTCGTGTCGTGAGCGTATTGTAGGAGATATAGGAGGTTTGTACCGGCTGCCTTTGGGCGGACTTCAATCGTCGGTCCCTCTCTGAGTGAGACGACTCCCACGTATTGGGTCGCAGTGAGGATTGCCTTTCCGTCTCGGTTGTAACGCAACTTGATCCTGTCACCGTCGAGATCCTCTCCGCTGTTCACTTCGTTCTCCAGCATCGATGCCGCAGTCTCCGAAAGATCGAGAGGGTCGCTGGATTCGTATTCCCCTAACTGGATGTCGGCTTCAAACCCCTTCTCTCGGTTGCGATTGAATGCGAGAGACACGGTCACTCATCAGCCGAGACTGTTGCAGGTTCGAAATCCTCTACGAATCCGGCTAATGTGTCGTTGAGTTCTCTGGATGTGAAGGACTTGATCTCTTCACGGTCCCAGTCGAATAGCATGCCACCTTCGCCATTGAAGAGCGATTCTCGAATCCGCTCATATTGGCCAAAGAGGTACTCCTCGAGTAAGGGGAGGATTTCAAACCGCCAGACGTCGACGATGTCCTGCTCATCTTCGACATTGAATAGGAAGGAGTGACCAATTTGTTTGCCACGGCCAAGATCTGGTTCATTGCGGATCCGTTCGTTGAGAACCCGAATCGCGATTATCGACTGGGAAATCAACTGAGAGTCGGAGGTTTCGGAGGTGGCGTGGTTCTTGACACTCTCCCAGCTCCCCAGGTCGAAGTGCTCTCGAAGCAGATCGAGTTGGGGAGGGAATGCAAGAAAGCGGAAGCGCCGCCGAAGCGCAGCATCGACCAATGCGATCGATCGGTCGGCCGTGTTCATGGTTCCGATGACGTAGAGGTTCGGTGGAATCGTGAATGACTCTCCAGAATGTGCCAGGGACAGCTTTGTTTCATTATCACCACCGAGACGTTTGTCCTTCTCGAGGCCGGTGATAGTTTCGCCGAAAATTTGAGCCAGATTCCCTCGATTGATCTCATCGATGATGAGGACGTACCGTCTCGGCTCCTCGTCGTCAGCCGCTGAATGGAAATCCTGTCGTGCTCGAGTCGCAACCTCCAGGAATACGCCAGGCTCCTCGTCGTACTTCACGCTGCCGTCATCAGTTGTCTCGGCGCTCAACCCCTCGATGAAGTCCTCATACGTAAACGAAGGGTGGAATGTGACTGTTTCTAACTGTCCGGTGTGGGGATCGGTCGAGTCCTGTTGATGGAGCCACCATCGAGCGAATCGCTGGGCTGTATAGGTCTTCCCCGTTCC
>CAZIDL010000121.1:0-4163 GCA_964537825.1 uncultured Weeksellaceae bacterium | reverse complement strand
AGCGGCTGATGTAGCGGTTCCCGGGTTCCACATCGAACTTGATGTTCGCTACTCCCGCACCGTCCTGGCCTCGATTGTGCTGCTTCTCCATGAGGAGATAGAGCTTGTTGAGGCCGTAAAAAGCCGTGCCATACTTCTCCAGGTAATAACTCAAAGGCTTGCGGAGCCGCAAGAGGGCAATACCGCATTCGTGCTTGATCGCGTCGCTCATGAAAAGATCGGGACTGGAACGCTCCAAATTTAAGGCCTTTCGGAAGATAGGGCGCGCTTCGGAGAACCCCCAAGGTGCCCGAGCTTCACGGGATTTTTCGTTTTTTTGCAGGGACATGGAAGAAGCCTGAGAGCCGATGGCCAAGCCCCAACGCATCCTGGACCTCCTCGACCAAGAAGCACCCGGAAGCTCCGTCACCGTCAAGGGATGGGTCCGCACCAAGCGCGAGAGCAAGAACGTTCGCTTCATCAATCTTAACGATGGCTCTACGACGCGCAGCATGCAATGTGTTATGGCCCCTGATTCGATCGATGAGAGCCTTTGGAACCGGATCACTCCAGGGGCAGCCCTTTCCATCGAAGGAGAATTGGTCGGATCCCGCGGTTCCGAACAACGTGTGGAACTGGAAGTGAAGCGGATCGAGGTCATGGGTGAGGCCGATCCGGAAAGCTATCCCATCCAACCGAAAAAGCACTCGATGGAGTTCCTGCGGGAGAATGCGCACCTGCGCTTCCGCACGCGGATCTTCGGAGCCGTATTCCGCTTGAGGCACGGGCTCACCTATGCCATTCATCGCTTCTTCGATGAACGGGGCTTCTACAACCTTCATACCCCGATCATCACTGCTTCCGACGCCGAAGGGGCCGGAGAGTTGTTCCACGTCAGCTCCCTTCCGATCGAGGATCCGGCCAAGCTACCGAAAGACGAGAGCGGGAAGACCGATTTCAGCCAAGACCTCTTCGGAAGACAAACCCAACTCACCGTCTCCTGACAATTGGAAGCAGAACTCGGAGCCCTTGGCCTGAGCCGCGTATATACCTTCGGTCCGACCTTCCGGGCAGAAAATTCCAACACTTCACGCCATGCTGCCGAGTTCTGGATGGTGGAACCCGAAATGGCCTTTTTCAACCTCCAGGAGGATGTGGACCTGGCTGAGGAATTCCTTCGGACGATCGTCCAGGAGCTGCTCAAAAAGTATCCGGAAGACCTGGAGTTCCTAAAAGACCGGGAGCTAGAAGCTGAAAAGGACCTGAAGAAGGAAGCGAAACACGAAAAGGACCTGATCGAGCGCCTTCGCGAAGTGTCGGAAAATCCCTTCGAACGGATCACTTATACCGAAGCCGTCGAACGGCTTCAACGTTCGAAACCTTACAAAAAAGGCCGTTTCGAATACCCCGTGGAATGGGGGGTCGATCTCCAGTCGGAGCATGAGCGTCACCTGGTAAAGAAGAGCGGACGTCCCGTGGTCATCACCGATTATCCCAGGGACATCAAGGCTTTTTACATGCGCGGGAACGAGGACGGGAAGACGGTCGGAGCCATGGATGTCCTCTTTCCGGATATCGGGGAGATCGTAGGCGGGTCCCAGCGAGAGGAACGGGAGGAAGTACTCAAGGAACGGATGGATGCATTCGGCATTCCCGAAAGTAGCATGTGGTGGTATTTGGACATCCGCCGTTTCGGATCCGTCCCTCATAGTGGTTTTGGCTTGGGATTTGAACGGATGTTGATGTTCCTGACCGGAATGAACAACATCAGGGATGTGATCCCTTTCCCCAGAACACCGGGGAATGCCGAATTCTAAGAAAGCTGCGAAGGACCATAGCAGATCCTCATGCTCAAGCAAAGCCTCCAGCAAAAGCTCCTTCAAAAGCTCTCGCCCCAGCAGATCCAACTTATGAAGCTGCTGCAGGTTCCGACGATGGAGCTCGAGCAGCGGATCAAGGAAGAATTGGAAGAAAACCCGGCGTTGGAAGAAGGCAGCGAAGAGAGCATCGAGGAGGAGTTCAGGAACAACGAAGAGGACGATCTGGCTGAACGGGAAGAGGACGAGGTGGCAGAAGCCCAGGAAGATTTCGACTTCGACGAATACATGGGCGATGATGTAGGAGATGATACCCCCTATTACAAGCTACAGACCCAACAAAAAGGACCGGACGAGGAAGAGCCTGAGGTCCCGATCGGAAGCGGCATCAGCTTCCACGAAAGCCTTCAGAACCAGGTCCACCTCAAGAACATAACCGAGCACGAAAAGCAGGTGGCCCGTCACCTCATAGGGACGCTGGATGATTCTGGATACTTGACCCGGGACCTGGAGAGCATCGTCGATGACCTCGCTTTCTCACAGAACGTTCAGACCAGCGAAGAAGAGCTCGAAAAGCTCTTAAAGGTGGTTCAGGAAATGGAACCCGCAGGGGTCGGAGCAAGGGATCTTCGCGAATGCCTGCTCCTTCAGATCGAACGAAAAGACCATTCGGAACCGGCCGTGCGCCACGCTGAACAGATCATCGAGGACCATTTCGAGGCCTTTACCAAGAAGCATTACGACAAGATCGCTCAAAAGCTCGAGATCAGCGATGAAGAATTGAAAGCGGCAATGGACGAGATCACCACCCTCGACCCGAAACCCGGCGGCTCGATGCGGGAAACGATGGGCGAGGATCAGCAGATCACGCCCGACTTCATCATCAGCATCCGCGACGGAGAACCCGAACTTTCACTCAATACGGCGAACGATCCGGACCTCAAGGTGAACGGCACCTATGAGGAAATGCTGAAGGAGTACAAGCAAAAGAAGAAGGAGCGCGAGACCTACAATTTCGTGAAGAAGAAGGTGGATTCGGCCAAATGGTTCATCGAAGCCATCAAGCAGCGCCAGCAAACGCTTTATCTCACGATGAGCACCATCGTGCGCTTCCAGAAGGATTATTTCCGCACGGGGGATGAAACGAAACTGAAACCGATGATCCTCAAGGATATCGCAGATATCCTCGGGCTGGACATATCGACCATTTCCAGGGTGGTCAACAGCAAATACGTGCAGACCCCTTACGGAACTTTTCTTCTGAAATCATTCTTCAGCGAATCCATTTCCACATCGAGCGGGGAGGAAGTATCCACGCGGGAGGTCAAGAAGATCCTGCACGATCTTATCGAGCAAGAGGATAAGAAAAGACCCTTATCGGACGAGAAACTGGCCGCTCATCTCCGGGATAAAGGTTACAACATCGCACGCCGTACTGTGGCCAAGTACAGGGAACAGCTTTCGATCCCCGTGGCCAGAATGCGTAAAGAACTCTGAAAAGATGCGTAGCCTGGCCTATGCGATATCGTTCCTCCTCCATCCGGTTCTGATCCCTGTTCTAACGCTCCTTCTGCTCGTTAAGACCGATCCGATCCTGACCCAGCTCCTCCCTAGCGGGGCCTTATGGAGGATCCTTTTAGCTGTGGGGATCACGACCGGGGTCCTGCCGGCACTCTCGGTCCTCATTCTCTCAAAGGCCGACCTTGTGGAAAGCATCGAACTTAAAAAGCGAGAGGAGCGGATCGTCCCTTTCCTCATGACCCTCTTCTATCTGATAGCCACTTACATCCTGCTGATGAAAGCTTCCCTTCCTTCCCTTATCTATTCAGCCTTCCTCGGGGGGATCGTAGCTTTTGCAGGCCTTACACTACTGACCTTCTTCTGGCGGGTGAGCGCCCATCTATGCGCTTATGGCAGCATGATCGGTGCCCTTACGGGTTTGTTCGCCCATTCACCGTTCCCTTTTACGGACTTGCTGATCCTAATGGTGCTGGTGGGGGGAACGCTGGCAAGCGCACGCCTATACCTCGGAGCGCATTCCCTTTGGGAATTGGCGGTCGGGGCCATATGGGGGTTTGCTGCGACCTTCTTCTTCGTGAGCAGGAACATCCACTACCTGGACCATTCCCTTTTCGGCTGATCAGAAGAGGGTGATGGCCAGTCCTCCGGAAAAATGCTGGATCTGTGGACCATTCCCCTTTTTGAAGAAAGGGCTGAGGCCGTAATAAGCGAAAGCGTTCCAACGACCAATACCGATCCGTCCGATGAGGCCATATCGAAGAGGATCGACCCCATCGATAGCGTAGAACTTCCGCTTCCCGTTCTCATCGATGATCTTGTTGTGCAGGTTGAAGAGATAACCGATCC
>CAZIDL010000120.1:0-4177 GCA_964537825.1 uncultured Weeksellaceae bacterium | reverse complement strand
CGCCCACGGCCACAGTCTCTCCCTCTTGTACTTTGATACTGATCACGCCGGCCTCCTCCGCGGTAAGTTCGAGGGTGGCCTTATCGGAATCGATCTCAGCGATGGTCTGGTCCTTTTCCACGTAGTCTCCGTCGGATACGAGCCAACTGGCGATGTCGACCTCGGAGATGGATTCGCCGGGACTAGGAACTTGAACTTCCATGGGCTAGTACTTGCTCTTCCTTTCGGGTTCGTTTTTCAGGCCTTTGAGGCCTTGGCCTTGCTCTTTTTTTCCTGGAGATGGTCCTGGAAGACCTCGTTGATGATCCGCTGCTGCCGGTCTTCGAAGCGTTTGGGGGATCCTGACGCAGGACTGGCACTGGACTCCCTGGAGATCCGCGTCATCGGGATCTCGGGGGTCACTTCGCGCAGAATGAATCCCCATGCTCCCATGTTCTCGGGTTCTTCCTGGACCCAATAATACGTATCAGCGTTCTTGTAACGCTCGAGCAAGCTCTTCACCTGTGCCATGGGGAAGGGATAGATCTGTTCGATCCGGAGGATCGCGATGTCCTCGGCCTCAAGCTCCTCTTTCTTCTGGATCAGCTCGTAATAAAGCTTGCCCTGGCAGAACGCGATCTTCTTTACCTTCTTGGGATCCTGCACGCTCGGGTCGTCGATCAATTCGCGGAAGCGCCCATCGCTGAGTTCTTTCACGGAGGAATGCACGCGCGGATGGCGCAGTAAGCTCTTCGGTGTGAAGATGACGAGCGGTTTCCGGAACTTCCACTTCATCTGACGCCGGAGCACGTGGAAGAAATTGGCCGGCGTGGTACAGTTGACGATCTGCATGTTCTCCTCCGAGGCCAGGTCCAGAAAACGCTCCATGCGGGCACTCGAGTGCTCAGCGCCCATACCCTCGTAACCGTGCGGGAGGAAGAGGGTGATCCCGCTCATGGATTTCCATTTGTCCTCGGCACTGCTGATGTATTGATCGATCACCACTTGCCCGCCGTTGCAGAAGTCCCCGAACTGCGCCTCCCAAATGGTAAGGGTGTTCGGTGTCACGAGGGAATAGCCGTAATCGAATCCGAGCACGCCGTACTCGGAAAGGAGCGAATTGTAGATCTTGAAGGGGGCTTGATCCTCGCTCAGGTGTTGAAGGTGGACGTATTCTTCGTCCGAATCCTCTTGCTTGACGACCGCGTGACGGTGACTGAAAGTCCCTCGTTCGCTGTCCTGCCCCGTTAGACGGACTGGATGACCTTCTCGGACGAGGGTCCCATAGGCGAGCATTTCGCAGATGCCCCAATCGAGCTTGTCTTCCTCGAGCATCTTCTTCCGCTCTTTGAGGAGCTTCTCGAGCTTGCGGAAGAACTTCATCCCCTCCGGGACCTCCGTGATCTTCTCCCCGACCTCCCGGATGATCTTCTCATCGACGCTCGTATCGGGGGATTCGATGAAATCCTCCGGGGTGGAGCGCTCGTTGTTGTCCCATTCGTCCTTCACGAAGGAGGTGATCCGCATGTTCTCGATCTCCTTCGCCTCCTCGAGTTTTCCCTGTAGGGATTCCTTGAACTCCTCTTCCATCTCCTTGGCGATCCCTTGCTCCACGTGCCCGCTCTCCATGAGCTTGTTGTAGTAGATCTCGCGGGGATCGGGGTGCTCGGAGATGGCCTTGTAGAGGAGGGGTTGGGTGAACTTGGGCTCATCGCCTTCGTTGTGCCCGTGCTTGCGGTAGCAGAGCAGGTCGATGAAGACGTCCTGATGGTAGCGCTGCCGGTAATCCATCGCGATCTTGATCGTGTGGACGAGCGCTTCCACATCGTCGCCGTTCACGTGGAAGACCGGACAGAGCGTCACTTTACCGACGTCCGTACAGTAAGTGCTCGAACGGCCATCGATGTAGTTCGTGGTGAAGCCGACCTGGTTGTTGATCACGAGGTGGATCGTCCCTCCGGTGCGATAGCCTTTGAGCTGCGCCATCTGCACGACCTCGTAGACAACCCCCTGGGCTGCGATCGCAGCATCCCCGTGGATGAGGATGGGCGTGACCTTGCTCTCGTCCCCCTCGAAGCGCTGATCGATCTTGGCCCGCGCGATCCCTTCGACCACCGGATCGACGGATTCGAGGTGGGATGGGTTGGGGGCGAGTGTCATCTGCACTTCCTTCCCGTGATCGGTCTGCACGTCCGAGGTGAAGCCGAGGTGATACTTCACGTCGCCGTCGAATAGGCTTTCCTCGTAATCCTTCGGCTCGAACTCGCTAAAGATGTCGGCATAGGTCTTCTGGAAGATGTTCGCCAAAACGTTCAGACGACCGCGGTGGGCCATTCCAACGACAAACTCTTCTACGCCATGGTATGCCCCGTCCTCGATGACCTTGTCGAGGGCCGGGATCAGACTCTCCGCCCCTTCGAGGGAAAAGCGCTTCTGGCCCGGGAAACGCTTGTGGAGAAAGTTCTCGAAAACGACCGCTTGGTTGAGCTTGTGCAGGATGTGCTTCTTCTCCTCGACGCTCAGGTCCGGGTAGTTCTTGCTTCCCTCCATCCGTTCTTGCAGCCACTGAATCTTCTCCGGATCCCTGATGTAACGGTATTCCACCCCGATCGATCGGCAATAGGTCTCCTTCAGGTGATCGATGATGTCCCGGAGCTTGGCCCGTCCGATGCCGATCTCGGACCCCGCCTCGAACTCGGTGTCCAGGTCGGATTCGTCGAGGTCGAAGTTCTCGATGTCCAGCGTTGGGCGGTATTGTCGCCGCTGCCGGACCGGGTTGGTCTTGGTGAAGAGGTGCCCGCGGGAGCGATAAGCGTTGATAAGGTTCTTGACCCGGAACTCTTTCTGAACGTTCTCGGGGATCTCCCCACCCCCTTCGTCGTCGTAGTTCTTGCGGGCGAACTCGAATCCTTCGAAGAAGGAGCGCCAACCCGGCTCCACGGAATCCGGATCCGCTTGATACTTCCGGAATTGTTCTTCGATCCAGTTCGGGTCAGCGTTGCTCAGAAAGGAGAAGTTGTCCATAGGAGATCCGCTGCTGATCGCTATTTTGCAAAGTTACAACTTTTCCGACGGGCGCTCTGTTCTCAATAAAACAGAAAAAGAAGTGTCGAACACCTCTTTCGGGAAAGGATCGTTCGAACAGTCCGAATGAGCGGAGCCCTCTATATGGTGGCCAGTGTGGTGATTCGAAGATGAGCCCAGTACTTGACCATGATGGACAAAAGGGGCTGAGCTCAAAAACCGACCCGGAACATTATGAGCCAAAGGATATTGATCACCGGAGGAAGCGGCTTCATCGGCTCCCACCTCACGCCCGTCCTCCAGGAAATGGGCCATGAAGTAGTCCACTTATCCCGGCGGACCCCGGTGGGGGATGAACCGGTTACGACTTACCATTGGGACGTGGACGCCCGCGAGATCGATGAGCGCGCCCTGGAAGGGGTCCATGCGCTGATCCATCTGGCCGGTGCCGGCGTCATGGACCATCGCTGGACCCATGCCTACAAGCAGGAGATCGAGGAAAGCCGGGTGGGGAGTTCGGAGTTATTGGTGAACGCGATGAAAGGAATGGCCGAAGCCCCCAAGGCCTTCATATCCGCTTCAGCGATCGGTTATTACGGGAGCCGCACCAGCGATCATGTCTATACAGAGGAGGACCCGCCAGGGGATGATTTTCTGGCCACGGTCACCCGCAAATGGGAAGCCGCCGTTGACGAAGCTTCAGCGTTCAGCCGGGTGGTCAAGCTTCGCACAGGGCTGGTCCTCGATAAGGACGAAGGTCCGCTCCCCCAAATGGCCCGACCGATCAAATTCGGCGTCGGGGCCCCTTTGGGCTCAGGGAAGCAGTACATGCCCTGGATCCACATCTTGGACATCATCCGCGCTTATCTATTCGCGCTGGACAACGAAGAAATGGAAGGGGCTTACAATGCTGTGGCTCCGGAACACGTGACCAACGAGGAAGTGACGCACAGCATCGCGAAAGTTCTCAAGCGCCCTGTCTTCCTGCCGGGTGTTCCTGGTGGGGTGATGAAGTTGGCCTTGGGTGAGCGGGGAAGCATCGCCCTGGAAGGCAGTCCGGTCTCACCGGAGAAGCTTCAGAACACCGGCTTCGACTTCAAATACCCCACCCTGATGGAAGCCCTCGAGGCCATTTATCGGCCGATGGAAGAAGGGATCGAAGGGTAGCTTCAAG
>CAZIDL010000119.1:0-4284 GCA_964537825.1 uncultured Weeksellaceae bacterium | reverse complement strand
AGAAGGGAGCTGTGGCCAGTCCCCAGCCGATGAAGAGGAAGAGCAGGAGAAAAGTGACGAGCTTGTTCTCCAGAAAGAAGCGGATGATCCGTTCCAGCATGAATGAATGCTAAGGGGTTTGACAAGGAGACCTATGGGCTTCCTCATCCCTCTCTAATTTCTTTAGGGTCAAGGAGCCTCCCCCTTTTCATTCCCCCTCCACATGGAGGGGGAAAGGAAGGGGGTGGTTCAACGATCGAGGGGGATGAGAAAGTCACAGCGGGAAATGAACCCGCAACACCCTTTCATTCAAAGGCGGAAAACCTGTAGACGGACGGAATGGAGGTGGGACACCGAAGATCGGGAAGCATATGGTGGTGATCTTTCCCGATCCGGAGCACTTTTATAGGGCTGGTTCGCCCGCTCGAAAAGAGCGGTGTTAAGGATCTCGAATTTTTGCTGAGCTGCTTCTAAACGATTTGGGGAAGAAGGGATCTGATCCCGTTCGTTCCGTACGGTCGTTCGCTCGTCCTCGCAGCAATGCTTCTTAAGGATCGGTGCATCAGCGTCGCATTCCTTTTCTTCCTTTTCCATCCCACAGCCCGGAACTTCACTGGACCCGTAGAGGAGGGTGGACCGGACCGCTTCCCCTTGACAATAGTGCACGCCAAAGGTCAATCCGACCTGTGCCGTCGTGAAGAGGAAGAGGAGTGCTATGGATGCGATCCGTTGCATGCTGCAAAAGTAATCCGATCCTTTATAACGGAATACTTTTTAAAAAGTTTTCACGATCGGCCGAGAAATTCGAACCCATAGGATCTCGTTCCGTTCCGAAAAGGAAAGCTTATGGATATTTCCGATAAAGAGGTCGTTCTCCTATTATCCGGCAACGAGAACCTGAACAAGCAGACACTTGCTCATTCCCAGTCCCTTCGCATCCCGGTAAACGTTCAGGAACAGTTCGAGGGAGAGGTCACGTCCACCCTTTATTCCCTCATTCTCAAATATGGGGATATGAAACCCAAGCATCTGCTCGATCGCTCCGACCCCCATTATCAGAACGAGCTGCGAGGGAAGGACATGAGCAAGGATGAATGGGTCCGCGTTCTCCAGAAACGGCCCGAACTCCTGCGGGCCCCGGTCGCGATCCGGGGGGGTAAAGTGTTGGTCTGTGAAACCCCTTCCAAGATCCGATCCATGGACGCTTGATCCAGGAATGACATTAATCAGAATGGTCCTGAATGCGATCAGGGGAAAGCAAGCCTCTTTTGTGGTCCCGGAGAAGGGGCGTATTCGTACCATCGAGCGAAGACCTCGAAAGCATCCTCCAAGGAGCTCCTCCTGCTCGGATCCGGTGATGGTTGTTTGAAGAGGAGGCCAGGAGGTCAACAGTCCAACATCCCAAAAGGGTGCTGCACCGATCCCCGTTAACCCCCGAACGATCTTTCCAAAGAATATCAACACCCGGCTCATCACCGTTCCTCCATCGCTATTTTTGGTGATAAGCATTGGAAGAAACTCATGAGCAGACAACCCAATTTTGGAACGCCGATCGCATTCGGGCTTATACTAGCGGCACTCGTGATCGGTTATTTCGATTATACGTCAAGTTCCGGGAGGACCGCCGCTGACCGGAAGCTCCTTGTAAAAGGGACGGCCTCCAGGAGTGTGGAGGCTGATCGAGCCATCTGGAAAGGTCGTACGATCAACGAGAGCAGTTCGCTTTCCCGTGTTCATCAGAGTGTCGAAAAGGATCGTAAGGTACTCGCTTCCTTCATCAAGGACCGCGGATTCGATAGCTCGCGCATAAGTTTCGCATCCATCGAGCTTCGAAGGGATCCTTCTGGACCGGGTACGCGTTACACAGCCATTCAAAAATTCCGGCTCAAAGGTGAGGACCTGAATAGGATCCGAAGCTGTGCCCGCGAAGCAGGGTCCTTGATGGCCCGTGGATTGAGTGTTCAGAACATATCCGTGCGATATCATTATGAGCTCAAAGAGGAAAAGCAGAAGATGCTCCTTCAGGGGGCTGCTACGGACGCGCGTGGAAAAGCTCAGGCTATCGCCGATACGAGCGATGTGAGCCTTGGGGGGCTTTTTACGCTGAAGGAAGGAGCGTTGACCCTGAACGGAAAAGAAAAGGCGCAAGGAAGAAGGGCTGGGCCAATGAAGATGAGCTCTCCGAAAGGGCAGCTCCACTTGCGCGTCGAAGCCACGTTCAACCTCGAATGACCACTTTCCTATGTATCTGATCTTCGATACCGAGACGACGGGGTTGCCGGACAACTATAAGGCACCCATGGACGATACGGAGAACTGGCCCCGTCTCGTTCAGCTTGCTTGGCAAACGCACGATGAGAACGGGAAACTGATCGCTGCACGGAATTACATCGTGCGCCCTGAAGGCTTTACGATCCCTTTCAACTCGGAAAAGGTCCATGGGATCTCCACCGAACGGGCTGAGCGGGAAGGTTATGAGCTGAACGAGGTCCTCCACGTTTTCGATGAGGATGTCCGCTCCTGCCAGTATGTGGTAGGTCACAACATCGATTTCGATATCAACATCGTCGGCTGCGAATACCACCGAAAGCAGCTCGGTCATGGGATCCTCGAGCTATCTAAGATCGATACGAAGGACGAATCGACTGATTTCTGTAAGATTCCGGGTGGAAAAGGAGGGAAGTTCAAATGGCCGAAACTTTCCGAACTGCACGAAGCCCTCTTCGGAGAGCCGTTCGAGGATGCGCACAATGCTGCTGCCGATGTCGAAGCCACTGCTCGCTGTTTCTTCGGGCTCCTTACGAGGAACGCGCTTTCCATATCCGGGGAGAAGGTCGATCCAGGGATCGTGGACGAATTGGCCTCCTATACCAAGGATATCGTCGAGCCTAGCAAGGGAGAAGCTTCGGAGGAAGGAGCTCAAAAAGGACCGGAGCGCTTTTACTACGAACCGGGTCAGGAAGCTATCGATCACAGTCCTTTCACCCACCTTCATCTCCATTCTCAGTTCTCGCTCCTCAATTCCACCATCCAGGTCCAGAAGCTGGTGGACGACGTCAAGCAAAAGGGGATGGACGCCGTAGCGGTCACCGATCACGGCAATATGTTCGGCATGTTCAATTTCGTCCGCGCTGCTCTAGATGCTGGTTTGAAGCCCATCGTGGGGACGGAACTCTACATGGTGGAGGATCGGACCAAGCAGAAGTTCACCCAGGGCGAAAAGGATATCAAGCATCAACAGGTCTTTCTGGCGAAGAACAAGAACGGTTATCACAACCTGGCCAAACTCAATTCAAAGGGTTTCACGGAAGGCTTTTATAGGATCCACCCGCGCGTTGATAAGGAGCTGATCCTCGAGTACAAGGAGGATCTGATCGCTTTGACCGGGGGATTGCAGGGAGAGGTCCCGGACCTGATCCTCAACAAGGGGGAGCACGTCGCTGAAGAAGCTTTCAAATGGTGGGTGGACCATTTCGGAGAGGATCTCTACGTCGAGCTTCAGCGCCACGGCCTGGAAGAAGAAAAGCGGGTCAATGAGGTGCTCTATCGTTTTGCCGACAAGTACAACGTCAAGGTCATCGCGAGCAACAACGTCCATTACCTCGAAAAGGCCGATAACGAGGCGCACGACATCCTGCTCTGCGTCAGGGCCGGCGAAAAGCGCTCCACCCCGATCGGGGAGGGAAGGGGGTACCGGCCTGGCTTCCCCAATAGCGAATATTACCTGAAGAGCGCTTCTGAAATGAACAGCCTTTTCAGCGATATGCCGGAAGCTGTCCAGAACACCCAAGAGGTGGTGGAGAAGGTCGAACCTTTCGAGCTCGAGAAGGAGGTGGTCCTTCCATCTTTCGAATTGCCCGAAGGCTTCAGCGATCAGAACGAATATCTACGCAACCTGACCTACCAGGGGGCCGAAGAGCGATACGGGGAAGTGACCGAGGCGGTGCGTGAGCGCCTCGATTTTGAACTCGAGACCATCGCCAATACGGGCTATCCGGGCTATTTCCTGATCGTGGCGGATTTCACATCCGAAGCTAGAAGGCGGGGTGTATCGGTCGGCCCGGGAAGGGGATCCGCAGCAGGCTCGGTCGTGGCCTATTGTTTGGGTATTACCAATGTGGATCCCATCGGTTATGGGCTTCTGTTCGAGCGCTTCCTCAATCCGGACCGGGTCTCCCTTCCGGACATCGACATCGATTTCGACGACGAAGGGAGGGGAGCGATCCTTCAATATGTGATCGAAAAGTACGGGCGCGAACAGGTTGCTCAGATCATCACTTACGGGACCATGGCCGGTCGTTCTGC
>CAZIDL010000118.1:0-4438 GCA_964537825.1 uncultured Weeksellaceae bacterium | reverse complement strand
TCCACGAGGAGCCGACGGCGGCCTTTGCCAGTGACACTCCTGCCTGCGAGGGCGCATCGGTCTCCTTCACCAATAACGGTTCGAGCGGCAGCAAGTGGACCTATGATTGGAGTTTCGGCAGCGGTTCTTCACCCAATGGTTCGAAGGCCGAGGACCCGTCGGGGATCAGCTACAGCAGCAGTGGTACCAAGACGGTGACCCAGGTCATAACCGACGATAACGGTCATTGTGCCGCTAAGACGAGCAATAGCATCACGATCGGATCGCGTCCTGAAGCCGGGATTACTTCCGATGCTCCTGCATGTACCGGGGAGGAGGTGAACTTTGAGAACACCGGATCCAGCGGAGGACCTTATTCCTACGATTGGAGCTTTGGAGCCGGGGCTTCTCCCTCCAACGCTTCTGTGGAGGATCCTCCTGGCGTGACCTACAGCAGCAAAGGCAATAAAACGGTGGAGTTGGTGATCACCAACACGAACAGTGGTTGTAAGGATACAGCTGAGCTTTCGATCACCGTCCATGAAACGCCGAGCACCGGTTTTACGAGCAATGGACCGGTCTGTGAAAGCTCCAAAGCGAACTTCAAAGATACGGGCAGCAGCGGCTCCAAATGGACCTATCACTGGGACTTCGGAAAAGGATCATCTCCTGCTAGCTCTACCGCCGAGAACCCGCAAGGGATCCAATACAATAGCAGTGGAAATAAGACCGTGACCCAAACGATATCCAGTGCTGAGTGTCAAGCTTCATTTACCGACAATATTACCATAAAAAGTACCCCGGTAGCGTCGATGACCCACGATGGGCCTACGTGTACAGGTGATACAGTCCAATTCACCAATACGGGGTCTAGCGGTGGTGGCTACGGTTACAATTGGGACCTTGGAGCCGGAGCAACTCCGTCCGTTGCTGGATCGGAGAACATCGAGGCCGTATATAGCAGTTCCGGTACCAAACAGGTACGCTTCATCGTCGAGAACACGAGCACTTTTTGCCGGGATACGGCCAATACGACCGTTAAGGTGCGGAAAACACCTCAAACCGGATTCTCCAATACTCCGCCGAACACCCCTCCGGTCTGTGAAGGCAGGCCCCTTGATTTCACCAATACGGGATCGAGTGGAGCAAAGTGGGACTATCATTGGGACTTTGGTAGCGGGAGTGATCCACAAACTTCAACGGCCGAGAACCCCAAGGGCATCAGCTACAACAGTAGTGGTGCGAAGACCGTTACTCAGACCATCGTAGGGGATGGAGGGCATTGCCAAGCTAAAACGACCCAGACCATCGGCATCCTCGCCCGGCCCACAGCTTCTTTCAGCAGCACTGCACCGGCTTGCACGGGAGATAGTGTTGCTTTTGCTAACACGGGGTCCAGTGGCGGGGCGTACAGTTACGATTGGGACTTCGGTGCTGCTGCTTCCCCTGGCAGTTCTACGCTTGAGGGACCCGAAGGCATTACTTATAGCAGCAAAGGGCTCAAGCAAGTGCGTTTCGTGATCGAGAACACCAATACGGGATGTACGGATACTGCGATGAACGATATTACCCTGCATCCTTCCCCAACGGTTTCTTTTACCTCGAGTGCCCCGGTCTGTGCAGGAAAGGACGTTTCCTTCACCAACACCGGATCGAGCGGTCAGAAATGGAGTTACGACTGGTCCTTTGGGTCAGGTGCTCAGCCGAATGCTTCGAGCTCCGAAGATCCAAGCGGGATCCGTTATTCCACTGGCGGGAGCCGGTTGGTGACTCTAACGGTGAGCAGCTCCCATTGCCAACGGAAGGATACGGCGACCATCACCATCGATAGTTTGCCTGAGGCGGATGCTGGGCCGGATACGACGATCTGTGCGGACGATGCCGTTACCATAGGGACCGCTGCCGATTCCGGGAACAGTTATGCCTGGTCTCCGATCGGGACCCTGGACGATCCCTTCCTTGCTCAGCCGACCGCCTCCCCCATTGCCGAATTCACCACCTATCACCTGCGCGTGGAGGATAGTGCCACCGGGTGCCGGAAACGGGATTCCGTGAAGGTCACCATGCTCAGCTCTGGCCTCGTAAAGGCCGGACCTGATGCCAGCATTTGCCGTGGAGATACCGTTCAATTAGGAAAAGGGCTGATCGAAGGGCAACGCTACGAGTGGAGCCCTTCGGCGAGCCTAAGCGATAGCAGTTCAGCTCATCCTTATGCCTCTCCGGATAGCAGCACTCGTTATAGGCTTAAGGTGAGCCGTCATGGTTGCGATACCTTGACCGATGAAGTGAAAGTGAACGTTAGACCGCTTCCCGATGCTGAAGCCGGACCCGACCTCCGATTGGTCAAGGGTCAAAGGGAACAGCTGCATGCTTCAGGAGGTGTAAGCTACGAATGGTCGCCTGACCTTGGTCTCAGCGATCCGAGCCTCCCGGATCCTCAGGTTTCTACGGAAAAAGACCGGATGTATAAGGTCCGGGTGACGGATATCTTTGGATGTAGCACCACCGACTCACTGATGGTGAACGTGATAAGCCCCGAACGTTTTGTCCCCTCTGCATTCAGTCCGAACGGGGATGGTCGGAACGACGTCTTCCGGGTCCGCGGCCCGCGCTTAAAGGACTTTAGCATGGAGGTCTTCGACCGATCCGGAGAACGCATCTTCAGCACTGAGCGTTACGAGGACGGATGGGACGGTCGGGTCGATCCCGGGGACCGCAAAGCGGCTCCGGGCGCTTATCCTTACCTGATCCGTGGAAAGGATGAGAATGGGGAGCAGATAAGGATGAAAGGGATGGTCAACCTCATTCGCTAAAGCAAGCCCCGGCATCCATTTCCTGGTCAGCGTTCCGGATATCCCTTAAGCGCTCAGCCGTCTATAAAAAAGGGATGCAACCTGTTCCGAAGGGAACTTCGTGTTCTTAACAAAAATGGGTGCTCCATGCTACGGAGAGTGCTTTTTCTTCTAGGCTTCGTCTTGCTTTCCTTTTCTTCCGCATTTGCCCAGGGAGGTGGGGTGACCGTGAATGCGACGGTCACCTCTAATGTGATCTGCCCGGGCGATAGCAGCGGTTCTGCTTGTGCACAGGCCGTAGGAGGGGTGATGCCCTACACATACGTGTGGGATGATCTCGATAGTTTGGATTCCGATACTACTGAAGGGCAGTGCATCTTCGGTGTCCCTGCTGGAACCTATTACGTGACAGTGACCGATGCTGCCAACGATACAGCTCGGGACACTGTCACGATCACTGAGCCCGATTCGATCAGCATCTATACCTCGTCCGTGGCCAGTAGTGGTTGTGGGGCCTGTGATGGAAAGGCTATCGTGGATAGCATCAATGGAGGGACCTCCCCCTATACCATCGATTGGGATCCCGGCGCTCAGACCGGGGATACGGCTTCCAACCTTTGCCCGGGCACTTATACCGCTATCATAACCGATGCGAACGGCTGTGAAGACTCCGCTGATGTAACCGTAGGAGGAGGGTCGAATCCTGTATCAGTAAGTGTGAGCACGGTTTCGGACACCTGCAACGAAGGGGTTGGTTCGGCCACGGCGAACCCCAGTGGAGGAGCCACACCCTATGATTATCAGTGGGATGACCCGGATAACCAGACCACCCAGACGGCGGATAGCTTGGTATCAGGGACTTACACGGTCATCGTGACCGATGACAACGGATGTTCCGATACAGCGACCGCTTCCGTCGGGAACTTCGGGGTCACTGCTTCGATCATCGATTCCAACAATGTGACCTGTCACGGGGATAGCAATGGCTCTGCTACGGCCGATGGTTCGGGTGGTACGACCCCCTACAGTTATCAATGGAACGATCCGGACAGTCAGCAAACCGCTACAGCCGATAGTTTGCCTGCAGGGACCTGGGGTGTAGAAGTGACCGATGCGAACGGATGTGCTGATTCCGCGTTCGTCACCATCGAAGAACCGGACTCGCTGATCGCCGGGATCGATAGCACCGATGATGCGACCTGCAATGGGTCTTGCGATGGCCTGGCTACAGCCAGTGTAACAGGCGGTACGACGCCCTACTCTTATCAGTGGGACGATCCCGATAATCAGACGACGAAGACGGCCGATAGCCTTTGTGCGGGTACTTATACCGTTACGGTAACCGATTCGAACGGATGCTGGGATACGGCAAGTGCCACCATCGATGAACCCGCCCCGATCCAACTTGATATATCCACCACGGACTCCGATTGCGATACGCCCACCGGATCGGCTACGGTAACCGTATTGAACCCGATCAATCCGCCCTATTCCTATCAATGGAACGATCCGGACAGCCAACAGACCGCAACGGCGGATAGCTTGGCGCCTGGAACCTACAAGGTGGTTGTTACCGATGGTAACGGATGCCAGGACAGTGCTTTTGCCACGATCAATACGGTCGGAGGCCCCACAGCGAGCATCATCGATAGTTCCGATGTTACCTG
>CAZIDL010000117.1:0-4589 GCA_964537825.1 uncultured Weeksellaceae bacterium | reverse complement strand
CCAGCAACAGCAACAATAGAGGCTGTTCGCTATGGAGTGTTGGCTTTGAAGCATTCGCTGAGTGCTTTGCGGGTGCAAAAGTAGAAGCTTTTATAGAAAATCGTCACATTTCCTTTCCCAAAGCCCTTTCTTTTGGCAGGAATATTCATAAAGCTCTGATCGATAATGATCCACCATATTCTCACCTCCTATTGATCCCAATTCTGATGAATCGAACCCTATAGCTTTCCTTTCAGTAAAAAGCGGGATCGGCCATCCGAATGGCAAAAAAAGCCAAGCTCAACCCGAGCGAAAGGATAGCGTTGGTGCGCATCGTATAGTGAAAATCCGCCATCGAGGGATCCCTTATCACCAAATAAAACCAATAGGCCAGCCATCCTCCGGCCACTACACTTGCCCCTGCATAGATCCCGATCGCCACCCATCGATCCGCTTGGGCATATAGGAAGAATAGGAAGCCCGATGCAAGGGCAAGGACCGATAAAGAAAAACAAAGCGTACCCCTCTTCCCCAGCAGCATACTCAAAGTCCGATCCCCATGAGCACGGTCCTCTTCATGCTGATAGATCTGGGTGATCGGATAGATCCCCGTTAAGAACAGGGAAGCCAGGAGCATCATCGCCCCTTCCGCTTCAACACAAGCCACCAAACCTTGCATTTCAGCTCCGACATGAGCACGCACTATCCAATAAGTAAAAGCGCCCTGAAACAAAGCGATAACAGCGGTGCTAACGAACGGATCCTTTTTCAAGCGCCAAGCCGGATGACTATAGGCTCTGGAGACCAGCAAATAGATAAGGACCATGCTGGCGAAGCGAAGCGATAAAAAGGAACTTAGGCCCAGAGCGATCAGCTCGAACCCAAGAACCAGGTAATAAAGGGCCTGATCGACAGGAGGGGGATGCTCGAGCCCTCCAATACTCCCTTCATCGCGATCGTAAAAACTGTTGTACCCGTTGCTAGCCGGATATACGAAGAGGTGAAGCACGATGAAAACAAGAACTGCGTTCGAGACGTTGATCTGGTCCGCATTGCTGACAGCGAACCAATAAACGGGCATAAGAAAAATCGAGAAAGGGATCCGAAGGTGAAGGAAAGCTGCCTTCAATCGTTCCATTTCGGCAATTTAAGAAGGAAGCACGCTTTTTAGCTTTTATTGGTCGATATTTGTCCTTTGAGCCTGATCACCGCTATAGAAACGATCGATCCTCCTTATCGCTATTCCCAAGCGGAGATACGGAACTTCATGCTTGAGCGAACTGAGTGGGAAGATCCCAAAGATGAGAAGTGGCTTAAGGCGCTGTATAGACATTCCGGTATCCAAGAACGCTATTCCGTTCTTCCGGACTTTTCCGAGCGCTATAGGGGGAACGAACTCTTCACCCCCTCGGAAAAAAAGCCTTCCGTTCAAAGCAGGATGGAATATTATCGTCAAGAAGCCCCTGTACTCGGGGAACAGCTTCTTGATCGATTAATGATATCTTCCTCCGATGAGTCAAGCTTTCTGAACGAAACCCACGATCTGCATTCTTTCACCCACCTTATCACGGTGAGCTGCACAGGCCTCTCCGCCCCCGGTCTGGACATCGAGATGGTCCGTCGTACTGAGCTTCCCGAGAACATCGAACGGCACAGCGTTCAATTCATGGGATGCTACGCTGTTTTTCAGGCCCTTCGCATCGCCGATCACATCTGCCGAGCGGATCCGAACAGCAAAGTTCTGATCCTCTCCATCGAACTCTGCACCCTTCACTTCGACCCCACTCCCGAAAGCGATCGGATAATGGCCAATGCCCTTTTCGGTGACGGAGCAGCAGCTTGCATCGTAGAAGGTTCCGATAAAGAGAAAAAGGGCTTGGAATTGGAGCGATTCCGTTCGAGTCTTTTGACCGAGGGCGGAAAAGACATGGGGTGGGACCTCTCGGAAGCCGGATTCCTGATGCGCCTCAGCAAGCGCATTCCAGAGCTTGTAGAAGGACAAGCGAGCGGCCTTTTCAGCGAATTGCTCAAAGGAGAGAGCGGGCGGGATGAGATCGATCATTGGTGCATTCATCCGGGCGGGCGTAAAGTATTGGATGGAGTTTCCAAAGCCGAGGGCTTGAACGGAAAAGCGATGAATAGCTCCTACGAAGTCCTCGAAGAGCGGGGCAACCTCTCCTCACCCAGCATCCTGTACATCCTCCAAAAGGTCGGTCGGAAAGTCGGGAACGAGGAGAAACTCATAGCTTCGGGGTTCGGGCCGGGCCTGAGCTTGGAAGCCGCTCTCATGAAGGTCCGATGCTGAAACGCTTCCGACAACGCTCCGAAGCCAGCGAATGGTTGGATCGGCCTCCCATTCCACGGGAAGAACTCGAACTGAACCTTTTGGAGCTCGAGCGGATCAATCGGCTTCTCGGCGGGCATCGAGCTACTCTCAAAGGGATCGAAGAATTGCTTCCAAGAGGAACGCAAAGCTGCTCCGTCATCGATGTCGGATGCGGAGGGGGAGATACGCTGGCCGCCATCGATCGTTTCGCTGCTGAAAAGGGGATGGAGATCGGATTGACCGGGGTGGATCCCCTTCCAGAAGCATTGGATCTCGCCAAGAAGCATTGGAAGGGGAATAGCGGACCGAAATGGATCGAAAGCTCTTTTGAGGCATTGAACGGAGGGGGTTTGCACGACATCACCACAGCCTCCCTCTTTTGTCATCATCTCTACGGAGAGGATCTCCGCGGCCTTCTACAGAAACTTTTCCAACTATCCCGCATTGGCGTCGTCATCAACGATCTTCACCGACATCCATTGGCCTATTACGGCATTCGAGGCCTTTCCTCTTTGCTTTCCCGATCCAGCTATCTCCGCCACGACGCTCCTCTTTCGGTTCTTAAAGCTTTCAAACGGAAAGAGTGGAAAGCGATCCTTGCGGATGCCGGGATCGATGAATACCGAATCCATTGGGTATGGGCTTTCCGGCACTGCATCGTGATCCCCAAAGCGCAAAAGGATGGATAAGCGTTGGGACTTGATCATCATCGGAGGTGGCCCGGCCGGAACGAGCCTTTCCATCCTGATGGCAAGAGCCGGTTATGAAGTCCTGCTTCTGGAAAAGGGGCATTATCCCTTTCAAAAGGTCTGTGGCGAATACTTATCGAGGGAAGCCCTTCCTTACCTGGACGAACTGAAGATCCCTTACCAAGAGCTCAGCCCACCCACGATCGATCATCTCCGGATCAGCAGTTCAAAAGGATCCCGTCTGGAAAGCGAACTTCCCTTAGGAGGCATCGGGTTAAGCCGTTCCGAGTTGGATCGGATGTTGGCAGAGCGCGCTCGAGCGGAAGGCGTAGAGATCCGAGAGGGAACCAGGGTCCGGTCGGTAGACCTTATTGGCTCAGCTTATAACGTTAGCACCAGGGATTCCAAATATGAAGCTAACGAAGTGGTAGAAGCCTTTGGCAAAGATAAGCCGCCCCTTATCCCTAGGGAGGAAGGAACGGATAAAAAGAGAGGCAAAAGGGGGCGGGGTCAAGACCGGTGGGTCGGTATCAAATACAGTGTGGAGGGAGATCTGCCGGACAAGCGAATCGAACTTCATTCCTTCCCGGGTGGTTATGCAGGCCTTTCCCGAGTAGAAGGCGAAAGGCGGGGATGTATGAGCTATCTCATCGATGCTTCCCGCCTTAAGGAGGTCGGACGAAAGCATGCCGAATGGGATCTATTGAGGGTCAACCCTTCCCTGGACGAAAGGCTTCGATCCCTGCATTTCCCCGAGAAACCTGTTGGTATATCCGATCTTTTATTCGGTCGAAAGGCCCTTAAGGATGAAGCGGGATGGTACACCGGAGATGCTGCAGCTTCCATACCTCCCTTTGCTGGTAATGGGATGAGTATGGCCATCGAGGGTGCTTTTCTCTTAGCCCCTCATCTGAAAGCGCATTTAGAGGGGAAGATATCGGAAGAAAGGGCCAAGAGCGCTTATCGAAAGGATCGGGAAAAGCTGTTCAAGACCCGTTTAAGGGTGGGGAACGCATTGCAGCGTTTCTTCACCAATGATGGAAGGATGGACTTTCTGATCCGTTGCATGGCCCCATTCCCTTCGTTGACTCGCAGTCTGATCCGCATGACCCATGGTTCAGGGACCTAGCTTCCCACCTTTTCGAGTTCAGCCTCGATCTTGATATCGTGCTTATCGCGCACGGCCATGAGCGAATAACCGGGAGGGTCCATTCCGTAGTCAGTGATCGCGATCGTGAACTCGGCCTCCAATTTGAGTTGGCCCTTGGTATGCCCCATTACTCCCGATACTACGATCTCCTTACTGACCCCGTGGATGGTGAAGGTCCCTTTTGCCCGCACCGATCCGACCTCCCCTGCTTCAGGCACTTTGCTCATCAACGCTCCTTCAAAATGAGCTTTTGGGAATTTGCCGGTTTCGAGCGTTTCGTACATATGCCCATCCCTCATTTCGTTCCCGGTCTTCAAGCTCTCCAACTTCAATTCAAAATCCACTCCACCGCTACTTCGATCAATCCTCCCTTCGAGCTGATCGGAAGTACCGGTATAAGAGGTCATGGCATTTTCACCATACACCTCGGCATGGCCTTCTTCGG
>CAZIDL010000116.1:0-4710 GCA_964537825.1 uncultured Weeksellaceae bacterium | reverse complement strand
ACCGACAGCAAGGTCTACTTCAACTACGGGCACTTCCGGAATATGCTCGATCCCACCTCCTTCTTCAGCACGGAGAGTGGGCGGTTCGGGGGCGTCAGGCAGATCGGCAATCCCAACCATCCGATGCCCCAGACCGTGGCCTACGAGCTGGGCTACGATCAGAACCTGTTCGATCAGTTCCTCCTCCGGGTTTCCGGATTCTACCGGGATATCCGGAAGCAGCCCCGTGGGGTGAGCTTCGACGACATCGACGGGAGCGTGCAGTACTCGACCTTCTTCCCGTGGAACTACGAGGACATCCGGGGTGCCGAGTTCACCCTCAACAAGAATCGGGGCCGATGGGTGAGAGGATTTCTCAACTACTCGTTCATCGTCTCCAAGTCCGGGAACTTCGGGTTCAATCAGCTGCACGAGAACGCGTTCGAGCAGCGGCAGTATCTGCGAACCTCGGAGGACTATCTGATCTTCGCTCCGGTCGCCCAGCCGTTCGCCCGGGCCAGCATCGAGTTTCTCACCCCGCCCGATTTCGGTCCGTCGGCGGGGGCCTTCCAGCCGTTGGCGGGATGGCGCCTCAACGTGCTCGGACGGTGGCGAGAGGGGGAGACCTTCACCTGGACCGGCGGAGGCGGCGGCAACTTCCCGGGTCTGCAGAATAACGTCTCCTGGAGCGACTACTACAGCGCGGACGTCCGGCTGACGAAATCCGTACAGCCGGGGCCGTTCGACCTGCAGCTGTTCGCCGACTTCTCCAACGTCTTCAACATTCGGCACATTTACGACGACACGGCCTTCCTGGGGACCCGGGACTTCTTCTATTACATGCGGTCCCTACATCTGCCTAAGTCCACCTTCGAGGATGCCAGCAAGGAACCGTATCTCTTCGTCTACGGAGACGACCGGCCGGGCGACAAGCGAGATCCGGGTGTCGAGTTCCAGCCCGTCGAGGTGTTCCAGAACCTGGACAAGGTCACCGAGAAGTTCGCTGACCAGAGCAGCCGGGCGTACTTCTACTCCAAGGACGCCGAGGACTATTTCCAGTGGGATCCCGAGTCCAGCAGCTGGAGCCAGGTGCCTGAGGACGACGTCGATCGGATGCTGGAGACCCAGTCCTACATCGACATGCCGAACTCGACGTTCAGCAGCTTCCTGAATCCCCGACAGGTGATGTTCGGCCTTCGGTTCTCGTTCTGATGCGGGGGACGTGAATCCACTTTGAACTCGTCTCGGCCGGCCCGGGGCTCGTCTTTGAGGTTTCGTTCGACAACGTTCGACCTTCATGTCTTTGTCTAAGCTCGCACGAAGCGTTCTCCTCCTGATTCTTGCAGGCGGTCTGGGGCTTTCCCAGGTTCCAGAGGCGAACGCTCAGTTCGATTTCCTCTGGCTGGACGTGGGTGATTTTCAGCGGAACTACAGCTCGGCGGGGGCCCAGGGCCAGTTCGGCAATCGTGGGGAGCGACAGTGGCCGATGATTCACTTCGAGTCGAGCCATCACGTGGACGCAGCCATGTGGATCGGCACGAAGAACTGGACGGACGAGAACGGAGAGACGCACGACTACTACGTAACGCTGACCGGTCCCCGAAATAACGGGGTCGGGTACTCGTTCCCGGTCGAGCACGAGCTGGTGAGCTCCATAGGGAGCGCCGATCAGCCCGAGGAGAGCCAGCCGTCCGCCTTCGTTCGGGGCGGTAACACCTTCGACGTGTTCGCGCCCGTAGACCGGATCGACCCGGACATGAAGGCCGACCGGATGATTCATACCGTCGTCAACACCTCGGTCGGGGTCACTCTGGAGCGGAAGGCCTACGCGTTCAGCCAGCAGTTTCACGACGACTATCACGTCGTCGAGTACGTCTATACCAACACGGGCAACGTCGACGAGGACGAGGAGATCGAGCTACCGGACCAGACCCTGACGGATCTCTACATCTACCGGTCGGAGAACTACCGGGGTGCTACGAACCAGGCGGCCTGGGTCACCGGTGGCGGTCAGGTTTGGGGGAAGTGGAACATGGTGGACGTGGTCGGCGACGGTCATGAGGATTACAGCGTGGATATGCGGGCCCAATACACCTGGATCGGGTTCAATCCGAACTTCGATCAGTCATTCAGCAATATCGGCAGTCCCATTTTTAACGACGATCCCTGGTACGTACAGGAGGGGGATTCGGTAGGTCGCCTTTCGGGTGCCATGATGGACGGCCGGGCTGTCGTATTCGGCGAGAAGGTGGGCAACGAGGGGTCGTACGACATCGACGAGGACTTTCCTCCCGACACCTCGATGGATGCGGACCTGCTGAGCTCCCGAGATCCGACGAAGCGCCAGCCGCACATCTACGGGTGGCAGGACGCGGACGGACGGCTGACGTCGGTCGGTGAGCCGATGAAGGACTACTACGAGGTCGGTATTCTGGCCGATGGCCCCAAGCAGGGTAGCTACCCGCACTACGCCGACATCATCGAGCCGGACGGCAATTTCGCCACCACCAACAACGACGCCGCGAACGGCCGGCAGGGCGGCTTTCGAAGCACGGAGGCGTTCGGGCCCTACGAGCTGGAGCCCGGCGAGAGCGTGCGGATCGTAATGGTAGAGGGCATGGACGGACTGCGATGGAAGGAGCAGGTCGCGATCGGCAAGGCGTTCAAGCAGGGCGGAGGCGAGGACAGTCTCCACATCGCCTACGACGCGAACCACGACGGCGTGATCCAGGGCAGGTCGAACGACGTACCGGGGGACGGAGTCAGCCCGGCGATCGAGTACGACGAGAGCCTCACCAAGAATCAGTGGGTGCTCACCGCCCGGGACTCCCTGAACGAGACCTTCCGTAAGGCGATCGCCAACTACCAATCCGGCTTCGCCATCCCGCAGCCGCCGCTGCCGCCGCAAACCCTCAGAGTGGAGGGCAAGCCGGATCGCATCGAGCTGCAGTGGGAGACCTATCAGGGCGGTCCTGAACGTACCGGGTGGGAGGTGTACCGGACCAATAGGGAGGTTGCCAATCTACCGTACGAAAAGGTGGCCGATCTGCCGGCGAATGCCACTTCGTTCGACGACACCGGCGTCACCCGAGGACTCAACTACTATTATTACGTCCAGGCCGTCGGGTCCAAGCTCACGGAGCCCGGACCGGCAGGGACCCCTGCCGGAGTACAGCTCCGGAGCAGTCGGTACTACGCCCAGACCTACGCGCCGGCATCGCTCAAGAGGCCGCCCGGGGACGAGCTCTCCGAGATGCGCATCGTCCCCAATCCGTTCACGATCGGAGCCAGCGACCAGATTCGATGGCCCGGGCAGCAGGAGCGGCTCGGATTCCTGGACATCCCCGGTCAGGCGAGGATCACCATCTATACGGAGACCGGCGAGCGGGTGGAGACCATCGAGCACACCGACGGCAGCGGAGACGAGTTCTGGAATCTGACCACCGAGGCCCGACAGATCGTCGTGAGTGGCATCTACATCGCGGTGGTCGAGAATCTTGAGACCGGCCGGAAGATCCGCCGCAAGTTCACCATCATTCGTTAACCGAGCCCGGCACCCATGCGTCGATTCACTTGTGGAAGCCTCCTTCTCGTTCTCCTCGTCCTGGGGTCGGCCACCTGGGTGCAGGGACAGGGGCCCGTGACCGACCCGGCGTCCGTCGAACCGAAGAAGCGAGCGCAGACGGGCATGAAGTTTCTGACCGTCGCGGGCTCACCTCGTGCAGCGGCGCTGGCGAACAGCGTCGGAGCGCTGCGGAACGGGGACTCCCGAGCGCTCTTCGTCAATCCGGCGAGCATGGCCGAGATGGAAGGTAACGTCCACGGGTTCGCCAGTCGCACTCGCTGGATCTCCGACATCGACTACGATTTTGCGAGTGCGGCGTATCGACCGGGATCGGGACGGTTCGGTGTGGTCGGACTGTCCTTCGTGAACGTTTCGTACGGCGAGTTCTTTCGGACGGTGCGGGCGGAGAACGAGCAGGGGTACAAGCAGCTCGGAACGTACAGTCCCACCTCTCTCGCTCTGGGGCTCGGGTATGCGCGGTCCGTGAGCGATCGCTTCTCCGTGGGAGGCCAGGCGAAGTGGGTCCATCAGTCGCTCGGTACCCAGCCGATCCGCTACGACGAGGAAGGGCAGCTCGAGCGGCGTTCCTTCGAGAAGAGCGTGATCGCCTACGATTTCGGGCTCATGTATCGAACCGGCTTCGAGAGCCTGACCATCGGCGTTCGAGCTCGAAATTTCGCGCCGGAGGTGACGTACGTTCGGAACAGCTTCGAGCTGCCCCTGACCATGGACGTCGCGATCTCCATGAACGTCCTCGACCTGACGTCGCTGGATCCGAGCCGACACGCGCTCAAGGTCTACTCGTCGTTCTCACGGCCCCGGGACTTCTATGAGCAGGTCCGCCTCGGAGGCGAGTACCTCTTCCTGGAGACCGTCGCCCTGCGGGCCGGCTACTCGGCGCCGAACGACGTGCGGGGGATCAACCTCGGAGCGGGCCTTCAGCACGAGCTGGCGGGCGTGGACTTGGGCTTCGATTATTCCTACACCCAGTTCGACGTGTTCAGTGCCGTCAACCGGCTCTCGCTCTCCCTGTCATTCTGAGCGAGTCGCTCTCGTTTCTTAGCCGGTGCTCCGTTTCACGCGATATTAACGTCGACGACGGAGTTCTCGCTTCGTGCCTGTCAACTCCTTCGAAGCGAGGGAGTGCGCTCCGCCCGTTCCGCGGG
>CAZIDL010000115.1:0-4899 GCA_964537825.1 uncultured Weeksellaceae bacterium | reverse complement strand
GGAAGCGGCAAGGAGCACTCCCACAAAAGCCATCGGCGATCCGGCGCCCATGGAAGGATCGAGGACCAACAAGTCAATATCCTCGGCTTCTGGTCCACCGAACACCAAGGCGTCTTTATCCACCATTCCGCAAGGTCACACCTTCACTTTATCACGTTCGACGAGGAATTGATGGGGCATGTGGACGGACTTCAAGCCAAGGGAGGAATGAAACTCCTGCTACCGGTGAGTCGATGATCGATCCAACTTGGATCGGATCGGGATCTTGACGCTCACCCGGACTTTGGTCCTCCTTTTGTTTCGCCGATTCCCAAACCATTTTCAATAGCTCCATTTCAGCAGTCTTTCCCTGAACCTTGCTGTTTTGCTGCCCGGTCCGTTCACGTATCTGATCGGTTTTTTCGAATAAGGAAAGGAGCTGATGGGGGCAGAAGGATCCAAGAGGAAAGCTCCCTTTTCAAAAGGGTGGACCTTCTTTAAGTTCGGTGCTGATATAGAACAATTCCATTTCTATGAAAGAAGGAACGGAAAACCCGAACGCCGAAGAAGACCAGCAGGAAAGTTCGCCTCATTGGCTCCGCCAGGTCCAGAACCTGAGCTGGGAGCCCGAATTGATCACTTCCGGGGGATCGGTCGTCACCCTTTACTTCATCATCGACCGGATCTGGTACCTGGATCACTACCTCCTTCAGCAATTCGAGGTCTATCCTTTGTTTGCTAATCTAGTCGCTATTGTGGTCTTTTTGGTGCTCGGCCTTTTGTTCTTCACCTTCATTCTCCATATCGTTTTTCGGATCGCCTGGATCGCTTTCGTAGGGATATCTTTTGTTTTCCCCCAAGGGGTGAATAAGGAAATGGTCCGGAAAAAGTTCGGCAAACCAGCGACGGATCCGGAGGTCAACCCCTTGAGCATATCTCATCCCAACAAGATCGTATTGGCCCTTGAGAACATTTCGAGCACACTGTTCTCCGTTCCCGTCTTTGCTTTTGGTATCATCTTCAGTTCAGGAGTGCTATTTTTTCTCCCTTCTGCTCTCTTCTGGTACTTTTTCGCTTGGAACGGGGTTTTGGTATACTTCGGAATATTTTTAATATCCATGGTAATAACTTATTCAAAGAAGACAAGAGAAAAGAATTGGGTCAAGAAGTACAATCGCTTTGTTGAAAAGTATACGTTAGCATTCGTATCAAATAACATCATCTATTTGTACCAAAACAATTCCAAGAGTGGTCTAAAGTTCTTGATCTTTTTTCTCATATTCTCCCTAATATCTGGTATCGTGTTAGGCGATATGACCGAAAATAAGGCGGAGGCTTATATGGCCCATCTTTTCGTTCCTCCAGAAAAAGATGAGAAAGATGAAAAGCCCTACGCCCGTTTCCAGAACAACGAATACGAAACCCATCGCGATAAGGGGACTTACGTGCTTCGGGCAAGCATCCCTACGATGAAGAC
The DNA here is from genome assembly GCA_964537825.1 of uncultured Weeksellaceae bacterium. Classification (GTDB taxonomy): domain Bacteria; phylum Bacteroidota; class Bacteroidia; order Flavobacteriales_D; family CAYVSK01; genus CAZIDL01. The sequence continues at coordinate 3,443 of CAZIDL010000115.1, read as the reverse complement.
CTCCGAAGGGCACCTGGAACTCTTCATTTCCCTCTTTGCTTACGACCTAAGGGTCCGTGATGCCATCAAGGCAAAAAAAGATTCAGGTGAAGCATTCAGCTTCGACGATATGTTCACGGTTTATTTGGATGGGCAGCAAGTCGAAGGGATCGAATGGGGGTTAAGAGAGCATCCCCAGACCGGGCAGCAAGGGGTGACCGCCATGGTCCCGATCAAGGAGAAAGAGTTCGGGCGGCATGAACTCCGTATCGACAAGAAGAGCTGGCACTACCGAAAGGACAGCTTGATCGACTATGAGGGATGGGAGCGGATCCCTTTCTGGAAAGAGTCTTGAGTTGGAACCAAGCTTTTCCTTGGAGGGAGAGCGAGTTATTGCTCCTCCCTCAACACTTTTTCGATCCTAGATAACACCACTCCAACCCCCTCCATCACCTCCTCGTTCCGAAAACGGATCACCCGAAGGCCCATCCGTTCGAACTCCGCAGTCCGGTTCGCATCCGCTTCCTGTTGTTCCTCATCTTGATGATGGGACCCATCCAGCTCGACCACCAAGCCTCGCTCGTGGCAGTAGAAGTCCAGCGTATAACGCCCTAGAGGATGCTGGCGGCGGAATTTGACGTCGAGGCGACGGTTCCGCAGCTGTTCCCATAAAATCTTTTCAGTATGGGTCCCTTCTTTGCGAAATCGTCTCGCCCGAGATATTTCATTCCAGGTGGCTTCCCTTGGTCAGGTTTTCCTTCCAATTATGACGAATGCGTTTCCAATGGACCATGATGGAGCTTTTCTATGAAATTCCATCAGGCGGGTGAAATGGTGTTGGACGGTAAAAAGATTTGAAAAAAATGCCGGTAGAAAGTCCTCACCCCCTAAATCCCCCTCTCCTTATTGGAGAGGGGGACTTTTGTGTGCTGGGATTCCCCCTTCTCCAACAAGGAGAAGGGGGCTAGGGGGATGAGGATTTTCGCAATCCCTTATCCTTCACCCACAACAACTAAAAAGAAGGGACGGTCAAATCCTTAGAAAAGATGTGGAAGGATCAAAAGAAACGCCCCCTCCCCTCTAACTCTTCCGCCCAAAGGGTCGGACAAGCCTCCCCATTTGGGGAAGGGAGGACGGGAAGGCTTCCCCCCGACCTTACGGTCGGGCAGGCCTCCATGTGGAGGTTCACCCGCCTGAAAAGGCGGGGGGGGGAACACAAGGGGGTGGTCGTTTCAGTGTGAGAGTGAGATGGGATTCAAATTGCTTCCAAGAACAGTTTCCATCCGATCATCATCGACTGGAACTTCGGACCTTTGGGAACATGAGGGACTGGCTGGACGTTGATTACCATAGGCCTCTTATTCAAAACCATTAATGCGCCACGAGTTGGACATCGACCGAATGACCCCTGATAAGCTCGATGCTTATTTCAAAGAGCACGAGCCGCAGGAAGGGGATGAGCTCGAGCTTAAAAGCTCCATGAGCGAGGAAGGGATGGTCCTTGCGGTCATTTCCCTTCTGGCCATCGTCATTTTATACTATTTCAAGCGCCAAAAAGACCAACAAGAAGGGGAGAATAAATTAAAAGAGCTATTCGAACGGACTTCTGTGGAAGAGCTCGAAGAATTGATGGAGCAGGAGTACGGGATCAAGATGAGCTTGGAACAAAAGGGGAATCCGGAAGGCCGATTCCAAGAGGAGATGTATCAGCTTTCAGAAGAAGGCCTGAACCGTGCCTGGGATGAAGATGAACCGGATATCAGCGATGTCCCGATCAAGGAAGCGAACCCCAATTATCAGCCGAAGCGATGGAAGAAGGGCAGATCGTAAAAGCGGTCCTTCTCCAGGCTGATGGGGAGCAGAAGGAACGGCCCGTGCTTTTACTGAAACAATTCCCGCCATACAAGGACTGGCTGGTCGCTGGCATTAGCTCCAAACTCCACCAACGGAGCGAACTCGACATTCTCTTGGAAACGGAGCATCCCGATTTTTCCCAAACCGGTCTGAAAAAGCCAGGGGCGATCCGACTCGGCTTCTTGGGTATGGTCCCCGAACAACAGATCCCGGGAGCGATCGGTTCCGTAACTGCCCAAACCCACCAAGAGCTGATCGAGCGACTGGTCGATCATTTGAAAAGCTAGGAAAAGAGCCCCCCATCTCTTATAATCTTAGAGCTTTTTCATCACCCTTTCAATCATGAATAACACCACCCCGATCCACTCCATCACCTCCTCGTTTCGAAAACAGATCACCCGAAGGCCACAAGGCACCCCGAAGGGGTGCCGCAGCATAGCGCGAGGTATGGAGCGAATTGGCCAGCACCCCGCAGGGGTGCCACAGAGGAATAAATTATTATGCGCCATGCAGGATGTGCGACCCCTGCAGAATATTGAAGTGTGAGTGTGAGAGTGAGTTATTGTTCCTCCCCCAACGCATTTTCTATAGCTACCAACACCACCCCGATCCCCTCCATCACCTCCTCGTTCCGAAAACGGATCACCCGAAGCCCCATCCGTTCCAGCTCCGCAGTCCGGTTCGCATCCGTTTCCTGTTGTTCCTCATCTTGATGATGGGATCCATCCACCTCGACCACCAGTCCTCTTTCATGGCAATAGAAATCAACCGTATAGTGCCCAAGGGGATGCTGGCGGCGGAATTTGACGCCGAGGCGTTTTCTTCGAAGGTGTTGCCACAATCTCTCCTCAGCAGGTGTCATAGACTTACGAAGCCTTCGGGAGCGTGCGAATTCTACCTGCCCAGCATTCTTGAACAATGACTCTTTATAGGTCTCGGTACGCTCCTGCTTGGGAGAAAATGGCTGTCTTTTCTTCCTCGAAGACATATCCTTACAAAGGTGTCAAAGAAGCGTCCAAGGGGGTTGGAAACGGGGTAGAAACGACCCCTCCTCTCTAGCTCTCCTCCCCATGTGTGGAGGAGAGAACAGCGAGGGCTTTCCCCCTCCACATGGAGGGGGAACACAAGGGGGTGGTCGTTTCAGTGTGAGTGTGGGAGCAGGAGTGAATTCGAGTAGCTCCCTTGGTCAAGTTATCCTTCCAATTATGACGAATGCGTTTCCAATGGACCATGATGGAATTTTCTATGAAATTCCATCAGGCGGGTGAAATGGTGTTGGACGGGAAGAAGATTTGAAAAAATGTCGGTAGAAAGCCCTCACCCCCTAAATCCCCCTCTCCTTATTGGAGAGGGGGACTTTTCGAGCGCTGGGGTCCCTCCTTCTCCAGAAAGGAGAAGCCCGCCCGAACGAACTACGGTCGGGCGGGGAGGCTAGGAGGATGAGGACTTTAGCCCACCCTTAAACCCTACCTCAATAGACTCAAAAAAAGGAGAAGCAAAAGTAGGCGGAAGTTTCACTAAAACTAGTCAAGGAAATTTCTCAAGAAACGCCCTCTCCATGTGGAGAGGGACAAGAAGGAAGTGGTCGTTTCAGTGTGAGTGTGGGAGTG
>CAZIDL010000114.1:0-4950 GCA_964537825.1 uncultured Weeksellaceae bacterium | reverse complement strand
CGTTCCATCGAGCACATCGGGGAGGATCCGGTCGGTTTGGGAGCGGATGTGGACGCAATTCTTCTGATCGAGGTGGACGGGAACGAGCGGGAACAGCTCATGAAGGATTGCGAGCGGATCATGGAGGTCATGGAAGGCCATGGGAGCGGGGAGGTCCTCTTCGCAGAGGATGCGCAGCAAAAGGAGAAGCTCTGGAAGATCCGCAAAGTGGCCGGGGAGGCCGCCAAGGCCGGCACGATCTACAAGGAGGAGGATACGGTCGTTCCCCGTTACGAGCTCCCCCGTTTGTTAGCTCGTGTGAAGGAATTGGAGGGCGAATTCGGTTTCAAGAGCTATTGTTACGGGCATGCCGGGGACGGCAACCTCCACATCAACATTACCAAGGCAGGTCTGAACGATGCGGAATGGAACGAAGAGATCCCCAAAGCTGTTCGGCGGATCTTCGAATACGTGGTGGAATTGGGAGGGACTCTATCCGGGGAGCACGGGATCGGTCACGTTCAGCGTCCCTACATCGATACGGTCTTCGGGGCGGAACAGTTCCGCCTTTTTCGGGGGATCAAGGACACGTTCGATCCCAAGGGGATCCTGAATCCCGACAAGATCTTTTGAGATAGCCTTCTTTTGGATCAGGCGATCTCTTCATTCTTCCACCACGACTTTCCGGACCGCTTGCTGCGACCCATCGCGGTTGCTCACCTTCAGGAAGTAGATCCCGGCATCCAGTTCGCGTATCCTTAAGCTGCTGCTTTTTGCTTCTTTGCCAACGGTTTGCTCTATAAGTTGCTTACCGACATTATCGAATAGGGTGATGGTGAGCTCCCCTTCGAAGTTTTCGTGTTCGATCCGGAGGCGGTCCCTGGTGGGGTTGGGATAAAGGGTGATGGAACCTTCTTTTTCGCGAGTTCTCATTGAGCTTGGGTCATCCGAAGTGCTCTTCATGTGAAGGACCGTTCCTCCATCTCCAACGGTCCATCCATGCGTTTCACCTGCAAAGTGAACGTCCTTCAGGCCGTGCAGATCACCTTCGGCCTGGGAGAGCCAAGCAGACCGCCCATCGCTGGTGTAGAGGATGGTCCCGTTGGCTCCCACGATCCATCCGACCGAGTCGTTCACGAAATGAAGGGACTGCAGGTCCTCGTTGGTGCCGCTGAGCTGGCTCACCCAGTTCACACCCGCGTCCTTGGAGCGGAGGATCGTGCCATTATCGCCCACGGTCCATCCGAGGGTGTCATTGACGAAAAGGACGCCATTGAGGTCGTTCGAGGTTCCACTGCTTTGAGCTGTCCAATTGCTTCCTCCGTCAAGGGTCCGGAGGATGGTGCCGCTGGCCCCGACGCTCCAACCGGTGTCCACATTATTGAAATGGACCGAGGAAAGGTCCATGGAGCTGCCGTTGTTCTGGGAATTCCACGTCGCTCCTCCGCTGGAGGAATGAAGGGAAGTGCCGTTGTCCCCGACAGTCCAAACCTCGTACTTGGTCGCGGCGTGGACGGAATGAAGGTCCGCGCTCACCCCGCTGTTCTGATCGTACCAATCCCAACCTCCATTGAGGGTATAGAGGACCGTTCCGCTATCACCGACCACCCAGCCGGCACTATCGGTGGCGAAATGGACCGATCGCAGAGCGAGGGAAGTGTCCTTTTGTACGCTCCAATTTTGGCCACCATCCGATGTATGGAGGATAAGGCCATTGGCAGTGGCGATCCATCCCTTGCTGCTGTCCACGAAATGCACTGAGAAAAGGGTCCCGGGGACTCCGCTTCCCTGATTGCTCCATACGCTATTGGGCAGGCTGCTCTTACATTGGGAAGTGTCCGTACAGCCGTTGCCACTGCTAACGACCACTGCATAATTCCCGTTCGAAGAAGGATAGAAGCTTTGGCTGGTGGCCCCGGTGACCGGAGCGAAAGCGCTATCGCAGTTGACCCATTGGTAGGAGCCGCTGCTGTTGTTGGCCCAAAGCGTGTCGTTCTGTACCTGAGCCCAAGCGTAGGTCGAATCAACCGTTAACTGGACCGTGTCGGAACCCGAACATCCGTTGCTATCGGTTACGGTGACCTTGTGCTTTTGGGTGGGGGTTCCATAGCTAGCGTCCACCAAGAGGGTGTCTCCGGTGTAGCTGCCGTTCCAAACGGTGGAATCATAGCTGTTCGTCAGGAAGAGCGTATCCGTCTCGCTCCCGCATATCACGCTATCGGTCTGGATCGAGGGGGTGGGGGGGGTCGTAACATCCACTTGAACGGAAGCGGTATCGCTACAAAAGCTTTGGAGGGAGTCCTGCACGGTAAGGGAATAAAGGGTGGTACTGTCCGCGCCGGTCCAGACCGTAGCGCTCGTGGAATCGGACAGGGCAGTTCCAGGGCTCCAATCGTAAACGAAGGAGCCGCTAAGACCGGTCGCCTGGAGTTGAAGGCTATCCTTCCCACACATGTTCGGAGCTGAAGGGGTTATTCCAACATCGATCGCATCGTAGGCAACATAGGCAGTAGCGGTAGCGGTATCGTTCTTGACCGTATCGATCACGTCCACTGAATAATTGCTGCTATCGTCGACGAGGAAGCTGCTGTCGCTTTTGGTGGTCATCCCGTTCCCCCAATCGTACACCAAGGCTGTATCGACAGCGCTGTCCTTAACAGCGATGTTATCAAGGCCCCAATGGTCATAGTTCGATCCTGAGCCAGCAGGTTGGTACCACCGGAAACGGATGTTGGAAGCGCTAATGGAATCAGGAACGGAAAAGCAATATTTCTCCCAGGAAGTGAAAGGGGAGCTGGATGACCCTCCGGAATTGAGCGTGTCCGGATTGAAATAGTGGATCTCGTTCCAGGTACTTCCCCCGTTCGGGGAATAAGCAAAAGAAACCCCTTCATCCGGCATGTCAGGTCCTTCACAGGGGGAGGGATCTAACTGGACCGCGAACCGAAGCTCAAAGCAGACCTCGTGCGCAGTGTCAGTATTGACATCCACGGTCCGAATGTGGCGGGGCGAGCTGGCTGAAGAGCCGAACCAAAGATAAGGGGTGTTGTCCAGTGAAGCTTTACAGGGCTCACTGAAGTCCGGGTTGGGATTTGCGGTAAAGCCTGAATCGACGCTCTGAGCATTAAAGTCGGCAAAGAGCGAGTTGCCTGTTAAAGAAGGAGCAATGGCGGTCAAGGTAGCGCTATCGCCGCAGTTCACGGTCACGCTGTCCCCCTGGATAAAATCGGCAGTTTGCGCATGCCCTTTTTGCACAAAGCAGAAAAAGAAAAGGGTGAGGTAGAAAAGAAGGATCAGAGGGGTTCTTTGAAGGAAAAGGGGGCGAGGGGTGCTCATAATTTCATTGATGGTTCAGTACCAACGCAAGGTAACGCTTCAAGAGCGACCGGTCAATATGCCTTTTCTGGGATCATGAGTCCCGAGGATCATTTCAGGACCGCATCCACCACCTTCCTGCGGAACTCCCGGAAAGTGGGTTTGAGGTGGCTATCTCCGTTCGTGCCGTAATTCACGAGCAAGGTCAGCGTGATGTCCTTTTCGGGAAAGTAATAGGCCCCGGCACTGTAGGCGAGGTCCCTTCCACGATGGCCGAATGCATATTCATCGCTGCCCCGATCGAGGAAGTCCTTGTAAGAAGCGAGGCCGAACTTTTTTCCGTCGAGCTCGCTTCCTTTGAATGTTTGCATCTGCTGAAGGGTGCTATCGGCGAGCAGGGTCTTGTCCCGATAGAGCGCTTCGATGAAGGTCTTCAGGTCCTGTACGGTCGAGTAGACGCCCGTATAACCGTTCCCGTTGCCCGTGCTGTATGGGGTCAGATCGACGATCGATCCCTCGTTGTAAAGATCGTAATAGCCATGAGCCGTATGCTCGGGGAGTTCGTCGTGGGGGTCGTAATAGCTGCTGCCCATCCGGAGCGGGTTGAAGATCCGTTCCTGGAGGAGCTGTTGGTGCTCTTTCCCAGAGGCTGCCTCGAGCACGAGGCTGAGGAGCGTGAAGTTCGTGTTCGAATAACGTTCGCCGGAGCCTTGGGCGAAATAAGGGTCCTCATTGCGCACGTGATCGAGGATCTCCTTCGTGCTCCATTCTTTATCCGGCTCGTCGAGGATCCCTAGATAAAACCCCTGGTCGGATACTACATCGTATATGCCGCTTCGATGGTTCATCAATTGCCGGATCGTCGCTCGCCGGGCATTACCGATATTCTCTGTCTTGCTTCGGGGAAGGTATTTCCGGACCCGATCGTCCAGGTAGAGCTTCCCTTCTTCTACGAGTTGGAGCGCTACCGTTCCCAGCATCAGTTTGGTGATGCTCGCCACTTTGGAAACGTGGCAAGGACGCATAGGCGTTCCACCCTTTAATTCAGCTTTTCCGGCAGCACCTGCCCAGGTACCGAAATGGTCGCGTACGAGGACAACAGCACCAGGAAGTCCCTTATCCGTGTAAGTGTCAAGGATCCTTTGTAGGTCTTCTCCTTTCGGATGAGAGCTATGCTCTGTGGGATAGGAGCATCCGATGTCAGGCTTCATCGCTTCTTTCTGACAACCGATCAGAAGCAAGCCAAAGGCAAGAAAGAAAAAGTTCTGAGCGGTCTTCATTCGCTTTCTTCCTTTTTGGGCAATTCGTAACGGACCCCAAAGTGAAAGGCCACGTTCGGAAGGATGGGTACGTACTCGTTAACGAAAGGGGTTTGAACCCAAAAGCGGTAGTTCAGGAAGAGTTCCCATCGCTCGCTCCCCTGGAACCTGTAGGCCGGCCCTGTGGCCAAACCTGCTGAGAATTGGGAGCGACCGAGGGAGGGCTCTTTTTCGTACGCTCCATTGTCGTTCAGTTCGTACTTGGGCCTTTGAGCGATCATGTGGAGATAACCTCCTTTTAGGGAGAATTCCCAACTGAAGCCCTCCCAGCCCGTCATTTGCCGATAGAGGACGCCACCCCTTAAATGGATCCCATGGTGGGAGAGTTCATGGTAAT
>CAZIDL010000113.1:0-5034 GCA_964537825.1 uncultured Weeksellaceae bacterium | reverse complement strand
CGCTACTGCTCAACTTTTCGGCTCGCTCCATCCGCTTTTTGGCCGTCGCCTCTACAACATAATGGTCGATGAGAGGGGCCATGACGTTCATGAAGAGGACCGCGAGCATCATCCCTTCCGGATAAGCCGGGTTCACGGTTCGGATCAGGATCGCAAGGAGCCCGATCAGGAAACCGTAGATCCATTTCCCTCTATTGGTCTGAGCGGCCGTAACAGGATCGGTGGCCATATAAACCAGTCCGAATGCGAATCCGCCCATAGCGAGCTGCATATGGACCGGAACTCCGAGGAACGGGCTTACATCCGCTGCACTATGGACCCAATTGAAGATGCCTCCCATGAAAATACCGCCGAGCAAGCAAGAGAGCATGATCCGCCAACTACCGATCCCCGTCCAAAGGAGGATAAAAGCGCCGATCGCAATGGCGATGACGGAAGTTTCGCCGATCGATCCCGGGATGGTCCCGATCACAGCCTCCATAAAACTGGCCTTCATGCTTCCATAGGCATTCCCTGCTTGATCGGCGAATTGGACCGAACTTCCTTCCGCGTTCGCCGCTTGGGCCAGGAAGGTCTCTCCGGTATGTCCGTCCACAGCTGCCTCGCTACTGGTCAAAGGACCGGACTGGGTGCTCACCCATACCTGGTTCCCCGACATATCGGTCGGATAAGCGAAAAAGAGGAAAGCTCGACAAGTGAGGGCCACATTCAAAACGTTCATTCCGGTGCCCCCGAAGCACTCTTTCCCGATAATGACCGCAAATGCGGTCCCTACGGCGACCATCCAAAGCGGAACGCCGACGGGCATCACCAGTGGGATCAACATCCCGGAGACCAAAAAACCCTCGTTCACTTGTTCCTGCTTGGCGATACAGAAGGCGAACTCGATGCCGAGGCCGACCGCATAAGCCACGATCAATATGGGGAGCACCAAAATGGCCCCTTCACCGAGCTTCTCGAGGAAGGTGGCTTCCTCTCCCATGGCGAGAAAATGCTGATGGCCCGCGTTCCAGATCCCGAAGAGAAGACAGGGGATCAAGGCAAGGACCACGATGAACATCGTCCGTTTGAGGTCGATGCTATCCCTGATGTGGGTTCCTTCCTCGTTCGTCCGCTCGGGGGTGAAAAGAAAGGTCTCCAGCGCATCGAAGGCCGGATAGTACTTTTCGAGCTTGCCTCCCTCTTCGAAGTGGGGCTTGACCTTTTCGATCTGCTTTTTAAGAAATTCCATCGAGCATCGAAGCTTTCCAGCCTTTACTATAGACCGTTCAACTCATTTCTTGTTTAAGCTGATCCAAACCTCCGCGAACGATCTTTTGAACGGGCTGCTTGGAGGTGCATACGAATTCACAGAGCGCAAAATCTTCCGCATCCACTTCATGGATCCCGAGTTTTTCCATCAGGTCCAGGTCCTGGATGATGATGGATTTCACCAATTGTTGGGGATGGATGTGGAAGGGGAAGACCTGTTCGTATTGTCCCGTGACCACATAAGCCCGCTTTTCGCCGTTCTTATTGGTGTCCATCCGAAATTTCTTGGACGGAAAAAGCCAGGTTGGATATGCTTTGGACATGCTGAATTTGTCCAAACCTGGGCTCAACCAACCTTCGGTCAAGAAGAACTTCTTTTTGTTCCCTTCGGGGAGCACGCTCAATTGGTCGTGATAGAAGCCAAGGTAGCCCTCTGCTTCGATCTTTTCACCGGTCAAGGGGTTGCCGCTGATATAGCGGAGCTCCTTATCCGTAGCGACCTTTCCGTTGACCAATGCTTTGATGGAAGCTCCGATGCGGGTTCTGTAATATTTGGGTCCATCGACCTCCGAACCTGCTAAAGCGACCACTTTGGTGGGATCGTAGATCCCTTCCCGGAATAGCTTTCCGATGGTAACGACCCCGTGCGGATAGAGGTACCAGACCTCATCGCCGGGGAGGATCGGATCGATGTTGTGAATGTGGACCCCGACGTTACCCGAGGGATGTGGACCCTCGAACGCGGTCCGTTCCACCCCTTCTGCCTCGAGGAAGGTATCGGCGGTGGTGTCGGAGGAGATCCCCAGGTGGATCTTTCCATCCGTGAGTTTCTTGAGGACTTCGATCCCTTTTTGGAAAAGTTCCTTTTGCCCGTGATAAATGAAATCGTAGTCCGGGGCCAGGGGATGGCTATCGAAGGCCGGAATGAAGATGGACTTCGGCTTGTTCTCGGGGTGGGGGATGACCGAGAACGGACGCTTGCGTATGAAGGGGAAGGTGCCGCTTTTGAGAAGTTTTTCGAGGACCTCTTCCCTGCTCAGGTCTTTGGGGTCGGCTTTTCCATGATCTTCGTGAGCGATCTCCTGATCGGCGAGGATCTTGACCTCGAGGATCTTTCGTTTAGCCCCGCGCACGATCTCGACCACTTCCCCGCTCACGGGGGAGGAGAACATGACCTGATCGTTGTCTTTGTCGTAAAAGAGCGGCGTCCCGGCTTTGACTTCGCTCCCTTCTTTATGGAGAAGCTTGACCCGAACGTCGTGAAAGTCGGGAGGTTTCACCGCGAACGTTTCAGGGATGGGTGCTTCTTGGAGCACCTTTTCCGCTTCACCTTCTAAATTGATGTCCAGTCCCTTTTGGATCTTGATGGGGTCGGCCATTTTGCTTCCAGGGTTCGAATGGTGCGGCAAAATTATAAATTTGACCGCAACCGGGAGCACCGTGGTCCTTCTTCCTTTTGATCGCATGACATTCAGCGCATCAAGATCCTCTTTCACATTCCTGCCTGTCCTCATGGCCCTTCTTATGGCCTGTTCGATGGATTCGGGGATGCAGCGTTTCGCTTCGGATGCTCCTTCCAAGAAGGACCATCCTGATTATTTCGATGCCTCCTTTCTCCGTTTTGAGGATCACATCTACCAGGATCGTATCCGCACGGTCCGCCTTCATCAAAAGGGTTGGGAGCAGGGAGCGCCGATCATCGGTTCCGGCTCCAACGAACAGCTCGTGCTTTCATTCGACGATCTTGAAGGGGATGTGAAGGATTACCAGTACCGCTTCATCCATTGCAATGCGGATTGGGAAGCATCTTCCCTCCAGGAGAGCGCATACCTGAACGGTTTTTTCGAGGACCGGATCATCGACAACCGCTATTCCTTCGATACGGAAGAAAGTTATACCCATTATGAACTTCTGGTCCCGAATGAAAGGATGCGCATCGAACGCTCGGGGAATTACCTTCTCTACGTTTATCGGGATACCGGAGCGATCGAGCCGGTGCTGACCCGACGTTTCATGGTGGTCTCCTCCAATACGGTGGAGATCGAGGGGAATATTACCCGGCCAACTCGGATGGACCGTTTCGATAGCGGCCAGCAACTGCGTTTTCAGGTCCGTTATCCGGATCGGGACATCCCCAATCCCATGCGCTCCCTTACGGTGGTCGTCCAGCAGAACCGACGCTGGGACAATGCGGTCTATGATCCCCCGGTATCCGGTATGACCAAGAACGGCATCGAAATGGGGGGACAGGGGGATGCTACGATCTTTGACGGGATCAACGAATTCCGAGGTTTCGATACGAAGTTCCTTTCCGGGGATGCTCAGCATGTGCGGGCGGTCAAGACCGACAGTAACGGAACCGAGCACGTTTTCCTGAAACGGGATAAGGTCCGCGGCAAGCAAGGATATTATTCCGAAAAGGACATCAACGGAGGCTCCTTTATCCGCGTCCGGGAAGCGAGCGATCCCGAGCTATCGGCCGAATATGTCAAGGTCCATTTCACGCTCCAGCAAGCCGCACCGCTTCGGGACGGGACGGTCCACGTATACGGGCAGATCAGCGATCACCGGTGCCTTAAGGGCCATCGGATGCACTACGACGAAAAGAAGAACGCTTACAAAGCCACCCTTTATCTGAAACAGGGCTACCACGAATACCTTTACGCTTACCTTCCTGATGATGCCTCCCATGCACGGTTCGACGACCTTGAGGGGAACTTCTACGAGACGGAGAACGACTATCGGGTGCTCGTATATTACCGGGCCAATACGGACCATGCGGACCGATTGGTGGGAACCAAACGCTTCGGTTCCCGGAACGACAAGGGCGGCGTGCTCCAAGGGCGCTAACGTTGATAGAGCCACCTTAAAGCGTTATCATTGCCATAAGCATCCTGATGATACCATGAGCACGCGCACTACAGAAGGCGTCCGCATCAGTGTCCGCACCGGGTTGGAGGACATCTTTACTTCCTCAGAGGAATTGCAATACCTCTTTTCCTACACCATCCGGATCGAGAACCAGAATCCTTATCCGGTCCGCCTGATGAGCCGGCACTGGACGATCACCGATTCCAGCGGGGAGGTGCGGGAAGTGCAGGGTGATGGCGTGGTCGGAGAGCAACCGGTGATCCAGCCCGGCCAGCATTACGAGTACAGCTCTGCTTGCGACCTTAGCACCGAGATCGGCAAGATGGAGGGCAGTTATCGCATGCGACGTGAAGAAGGGGACTTCGACGAAGTGTTCGACGTCAACATCCCGGATCTTCGCTTGATCGCTCCCGCAAGGTTGAATTAAAGCCATCCGGTCCCTCCCTCGATCGATGGTCAAGAGGCTTTCTCATCCGTCTTCGATTGGTTGCGCCTTACGATAGCCCCCGGATGTTTTTAGGCTACCGGACCGATAGATCTTCTAGTACTGTCCCTCCTTTCCTTAATTTTGCCTGCATCCAACGAAGAAAATCCGAGAAGCTATGGCCATGAACGCTCTCCAACATTTGCCAGAACCCTATAACGAACCGGTGCACAAATACGCACCCGGAACTCAGGAGCGTGAAGAGCTCAAAGTGGCGCTCGAGCGGGTCAAGAACGCTGAGAACGATATCCCCATGTTCATCGGGGGTGAAGAGGTGAGGACCAACGACAAGAGGGATGTGGCGCCGCCCCACGATCATCAGGATCCGGTCGGGCAATGTCATTGGGGCAATAAGGAGCATGTGCAGCAAGCCGTCGATGCTTCGCTCAAGGCGAAGAAGCAGTGGGCGGAACTTCCCTGGCAAGAAA
>CAZIDL010000112.1:0-5144 GCA_964537825.1 uncultured Weeksellaceae bacterium | reverse complement strand
GAGATCCGGGAACGCCTCCCGTGATACCAGCTAACTGCAACTGTAGTACTAGAACTGCGATCGGGAGCTCCACGTCAACCCGGACAGCCTGAACGCCGTCGAGATCGTCCTGCAAGAGCGGGGGTGGATGCGGGGCGAGTTGGAAGAAGCTCTTCTGCCCCGAATGCATCGGCGGAAGCGAATAGCCCTTTGCGTGTACGGGCTCAAACGAAGCGTTTGACAAGGCACCGTTCGGGCGCGGCGGTCGCTCCTAGTCCAGTCACGGAAGGCCCCCGGGTGCCTCGGTCTTTGTGGGGCCTCAGGAGAAAAGAAGAGAGATCCCGCCTTCACGCACGACAACGGTTCCCTTCTCTTCGACCGCAAGGGAGAGGGCGCTTCGCACCTTGCCCATGTGCCGCCTCAGGTGGGCCGGCACGATCGGGTGAACGTCGATCACCACGATCCCCAACGTGCGGCTCTGGACGTTCTGTTGATACGGGAGATTCGTGTCCAGTGTGACGAGGACGGCGAACTCTTCTTCGGCCGCCGAAAGGAGCTCGGAATCGTCGAGGTCGGCCCATCCCCGGTATTCGGCCGTCACCACCTCGCATTCCTCCGGGAACTCAGAGCGGAGGCTGTGGGGAACATCGTGGTCGAGAAGGACCGTCATGCAGGCACCTCCCGCCCCTGTTCGTCCTCACCCGAAAACTTCTGCCGGTACACCTTCCGCACGAGCTCGGGATCAACGTCGTATTCCCGGATGAAGTCCTCCACCGTGTAGCCGTGGCTTAGGTACTGGGATAGGAAGCTAACGGGAATCCGTGTGCCCCGAAAGACCGGCTCACCGCCGCGCTTCCCCAGTGAGACTTCGATGGGGTCGGAGTTGTCATTCATGTCGGGTGCGGGCGGTTGATGAAAGGGACCGCTCGGGGGCTTCCCCTGTCGAGAAGGGACCTCCCACTACAACGGCCCGGGTGCTTCTGTTTCTGTTTGGGCGTTCAGCGGGCCCAACGCGGCCGGTCGCAAGGTTGCAGATTCTTCACGCCAACCCCTTGACGTCCCGGGGGCCGATTTTGTTATCTTGGACAGTAGGTGATGGTCGAAGAAAAGTCGCTCGCCCGCTTGCCGCAGCTCAGGGCGGGCTTTTTCTATTTCTGCCCGGCCCACTTCTGATCACCAGTCACAAAAAACGCCCGGCCTTCGCAGACCGGGCGGAGTCGTAGTCTGAAGGAATAAAAAACCCGGCACGAAGGGACACCTCCGTGCCGGGTACACGGTTCGACTGTAGTTACTGAAGCTTCATGTCCACGTAGGCCGGACCCTGGGAGTTGAAGTGTCCCTCGCAAACGACGTGGCGGTTATTGCCGACAGTTCCGGCTCCATTGACTGAGAGTTCGACGAGACTCTGCCCCGCAAAAGTGGCGGACGAGCTAAAGCTTCCGCTGCCGATAAGGTCAGCTTCACCGAGGTTGTCAACAGTTTCCCCGCTAAACACGGGCTTCGTCTCCGTGAACACGTAGAAGTTGGCGTCGTGATCTTCGAGCGTGAGGTGGCGCTGCCCGTTTGGTTGCAAGACGGCTTTGTCGTTGATGTTCAACTTTGACATTACCACTACGCAGACATCGTCGCTCTGGGCGTCCGGGATCACGAAGCCGGCGAGGAACGGCCACTGAAACAGGACGGCTCCCTGTGAGCCGGATGCTACCTGGTTCGCCGCGGAGCCTTGCAAAGTCGCAGTGGCGGATTGTGCCTCGGTCTCCGAATTGTTTACGGCGCTTGTCGGGATGTCGCTACACCCGACCGCCACGACGGAGAAAACGAGTAGTACGGAAAGGGCTTTGAGCGTGAGTCGCATAGGAATCACCTATCGCAGGGTCTAATGAGAACAGAGCAAAATGGGAAACTGCTCCCGAGCCTCTCAGAGCGGGAAAGCAAGCATCAAAAGAATGCCAGAGAGGGAGACTTAATTCAAACGTCTCATGGAAGCGCCCCCCTCTCTTTTGGATGAGAAAACGCTACTGGACGAAGCCTCCTCCCCCAATCGCGCCGTGGACTCCCGGGAACGCTCAGCGCCGAAACGATTTGTGCGGTGCACCACACGCTCACCCGGCAACCCCCCCGGAATTCGAACGGGGGGCATGTAGAACGAGTCTCGTTTCAGAACTTGATCTCCCGATCAACTTTTGACACAATCGGTTTTGAAACGTCAAATGAAACGGCACTGTCCCGGTTTAACGGTGCTGAAGGGAGTGCTCGTTTCAGAACGAAAGCGTTTCATAAACGCTGGTTTTTGAGACATGATGTCTGGCCGCCGACCCTGATGTAGAGACGGCTGGACCCGATGTCGGCCCAGCCGCCACGGCGATTCTTGCCGGGAAATCGCAGAGCGATCTTACCGCACGACGGTCAGCTTCTGCGTCTTCGTCGTGCCTCCGGCCTGAAGCCGGAGAAAGTAGGTCCCGCTCGGAAGATCGCTTACGTTCAGGGTCGTCTTGTGGCGACCGTCCTTCTTCGCATTAACGATCGTTCGCACTTCTCGCCCGAGCATATCGTAGAGCCGAAGCGTTACATCGCGGGTTTCTGGGATAGCGTACCGGATCATTGCTCGGCTTTGAGCCGGATTCGGATATGCGCCCAGAAGCTCCACTTCTTTGATCGTGCGCTCAACGGTCACCTGCTCGGACACACGCGCAGAGCCGTCCGTGTCGACCTGCTTGAGGCGATATGCGAGCTGGGTCGCCTCGTAGGGAAGATCGTTGTCGACAAATTGGTAGGTACGGGCGTCTGTCCCGCTTTTGCCGTCCACGGACCCAACGCGGCTCCAGGCCGATCCCGTCCCCACACGGCGTTGCACCTCGAAGCGGGTGCCGTCCGCTCCAGAGGCGGCTTGCCAGCGGAGACGAACGGACTGTTCGTTGAGGGTTGCCTCAAATCCTGTCACTTCCACAGGCAGCGGCTCGCTGTCGCTTGCCAGAACAAATTCGCTGAAGCTGGTCGTAACGGCGGAGAGCGTGTCGTCAGACACGTCATCCGGGGTGCCATTCGTCCCGACCGTCGTATTCAGCGCCTCGAACGTCCCAAAGCCGGTGTTCGGCCGCTTGTAAATGGTTACGTTAGATGGATCCCCGATACCATCGAATGCCCCAACGGCCAACTGGACCTTCGTCGAGTCGAAGTCAAGGCCGGATGAGGCGTCGACGGTGAGGCGGTAACTGCTTACGTTGCTCTCGGTGATACCGTCCGTGCCGTCCGGGCCGTCGTTGTAGCGGCGAACGGTAACGGTCCCAGGATTTGAAACCCCGTAGAAGGTGGCGCCCATGCCGGTCTCCCCGAAGTCCTTCGTTCCGTCGTCGTTCACGTCTTTTGAGGAGGAGGCGTCAGCGCCGTCGCCTTCGAACGAGAATGTCCCGCTGTCGGTCGCTGTATTTACCCCATCAGACGCC
This sequence comes from uncultured Weeksellaceae bacterium, assembly GCA_964537825.1. Lineage (GTDB taxonomy): Bacteria > Bacteroidota > Bacteroidia > Flavobacteriales_D > CAYVSK01 > CAZIDL01. Next base: position 1,722 of record CAZIDL010000112.1, on the reverse strand, counting down.
GACACGCGGACCGTCCCCGTACCGCTCGAGTCTGCCAGTCTGTCAACGTTGACTTCTAAGGTATTGTCTTCTGGCAGGGCGCCGGGATTGAACAGGCCAAGGGGCTCCCAGGTCTCGCCCCCGTCGGGACTGTATTCAATTAGCAGTCCCGGAGTATCTCCGTCTGCATCGCCGAGTTCCCAACTGATGGTGTGCGTTCCGGTCCCCCAGGTTTCATCTCCGTCCGGTTGAAGAAGAGTCAGTTCGGGGGGGTTGGGACTGGCCGTCCGCTCAGCAACGATCTCTCCGTCTTGGCGAAGTACAATTTCCGTGACCCCATCGGCGTACTCAACGGCCGTCTGGGCCAGCCTGAGGTCGTTTGAATGTCCGTGGACGGTGTCGGGGGAGAATGAGGCGGTGCGGAGAATGTCTCCGTTTCCATCAAGAAGTTCGAGCGTAAGAATGCCGTCCGTCGACTGCTCGCGCTCAAGCTTGGACTGAGGAATCGAACGGCGCATAAGTCGGGGCTGCTGGTACTCTACGTCCGTCGCGGTCGCGGTGAAGACCAGCACGTCCACTTGGCTGGTGTCTGAGCTTCGGGTCCTCTCAGATTTTGTGGGCGTAATCCCGGCTGCCGGGTGCCCCCGGCCCCCAGCAAGACTTGTGGATCGCGTAATCGGAGAGTCATTAGACGTGCACTGGTTTCCTCTACTGTTCAGCTGGCCGTAGAGCCGCTCGTAGATCACGTCCGAGATCCAGCGGAACCCGCCGCCATAGGACATAAACTCGTGGGCGTGGTCGCTGGCATTCCCGGAGTCGGGATTCCCCGCAGGAATTATGCGAAGGGACCACGTGCCGCCGGTTTTTTCTGCCCGAACTCCTACATTGCCCCACGTGCCCGGCGCCGTTTCGTGGGGGGTCGCGTTCAGGTCAAATTCTCCGATGGTTCCGTGCTGATATGGGCTGGGCTCGTTGCCATATCCACCCGTGTTGTGCGTGCTTGAGATGTGCTCTAAGTCCAAGTTATGGCCGATTTCCTGCGCCGCCGTTGAGCCTGTGAGGTTCGACCACGAGGTCTTGCCGGGGCACTTGCCACGCCCCGACGCGCCACCAGTGCTATAACCACCCGGCGCAACGCCCAGCATCGTGGTATACGACGCTCCGCCGCTGACATTGCGGAACTGTCCGAAGTGGGAGGTAATCAGGTCCGTCAGGAGGTTCGTGTTGAAAAGTCCCGGGCCGCCCCAATGGAAGGTGGACTTGAATTCGGTCTTCAGGTTCGCGATCGGATAGGACTCGCCCACGTACCGCAGGACCTGGTTTCGGATGCTACTCCGACCGGGCTCGCTGCTTCCTCCCGGCGGATCAATCGGGACGATTTCCAGCCCGAGGCTCCGTCCGGCATCGACACCGAACTTAACCCTGCCGGCAAGAACGGAAGGATCGAGGCTCAGGCGGATCTGATCGGCGCTGTGCGGAATTCGGCCGCCAGGGACGACATAGTTGAGCGTTCGCGATGCCCCACTCCGCATCTCTCGAACGAGGCTGTCTCGGGACGCGCTGCCAGGATACGGAGGGACCGCAATCGAAGACTGGCCCGTATTGGGGCCGATCCGGAACGTATTGGCGACCGACCCACCGCTGAGAATCTCAACTCTAAGGTCCGGACCAACGGTAAAGTTCTTCGCCGACGGTGCCATCTGGTAGTACCGAACCACCATGTCCTTGCTCGGAAGGATCGGC
>CAZIDL010000111.1:0-5168 GCA_964537825.1 uncultured Weeksellaceae bacterium | reverse complement strand
CACTCCTTCATCACCTTCCGGACCTCTTCTTTCTGTCTGCGAACTCGAGCTCAAGCAAGGAGACCCTGGCTTTCCTCACCCGGATCGAGAAAGGAAAAGGTGACCGGGACTTCTTCGCTTTCCGTTGAGGAACTGAGGCGGAAAATAAAGGATCACCCCCCCATATATTGCATCCGGATACGAATGTCCTGCTCCTCCTTCAACTCGAACAATTGTTCATCAAGAGCAGGCGGTCCCATGTTCCCTTTCGCGTTGTTCGAATAACCCCATCCCTCCTGTGGCATCCCGGCATCGTTCGTGTCGAACTTCTTATTCCCGTTCTCATCATGGAGGACCCTTGCCGCATAAGAGCCTTCTTTGAGGCCGCTCATTTCAAAACGGGCTTCCCCCCCCTCGATCCCGGCCGCCTCTCGCCGAATGACCTCGTCTTTTTTGTTCTTCAACTCCAATAGGACCTCCCCTTCAGACGAGCGGAGTTCTTGGATGTGCACTGTAAGGGTGAGTTCCCCTTCCCCGTTCGCTTCTTCCTTATCTGCCTTTTCATCGCGATGAACTTCAGGCTCAGGAGGTTCAGAGTTTTCCAGGAGCCTGGACGGGTCCAGCTCAACCCCTTTCTTGAAGATCCGGTGTATCCGGTCCGAGCTCCATTCCCCATCCAAGGCAGGACCATCGAGCAGGAGAAAGTTCGCCCTTTCCCCTTCATGGAGCTTACCATAGCGTTCGAGCTCGAACGCTTCACGGATATTGGTGCTGGCCGCCCGTATGACCTCTTTCCTCGACAACCCGCAGTCTTCCATCAATTTCATCTCATCGTAGAGCCCCTTACTATAGGAAAGGCTGAAATTGGGAGCATCGTTACCCGCCAAGATCGGGATCCCAGCATCGTGCAACCTCTTCAACTCCTTCTCCAGCTCTTCGTAGGAAAGGATCTTGCTGGCATCCCTTTCTTCCTCCCACTTATCGACGAACTTCTTTTGAACGGCCAAAGTGGGGATCATAAAGACACCCGCCTCCTTGAGGCTATCAACCTGCTCTTTTTGGATCTTTTCGTCGACCCATATATGAGCGAAACCGTCCACTCCTTGGCGAGCAAGGGTCATGGCATCGGAAAGCCTTGATATATGGGCGATCGCCAGTTTACCATGATCGTGGGCCGCTTGGATCACCTTGCGGGTTTGCTCGAAGTCGATGGTGTTGCGCATCGGCTCCCGAAGGATCTTGATGTAATCAGCCCCTTCCTCCACACGATCCTTGACGAACTCCTTCGGACCATAATCTTCCGTCAGAACGGGAACATCCAGACCGAATTGAGTTCCATGGCCATCGGGCACGGTAGCTCCGGCATGGGATGAATAAAAACGGGAATATTCCAATGAATCGTTGAACTCCCGCATGATCTCAACCCCTTCCTTTCCGTTGTGCAGATCGAGGAAGGCGAAGACCCCGTGCCCAAGTCCTCGTTCAAGGACCTTCGGGTCCCATGCATGCACGTGAGCATTGATCAGGGGAGGAATGATGCTTTTTCCTTCTCCATCGACCTCTTTCACCTTTTCCTCCGGTTCGATATCTGTGGCGATGCTATCGATCCTACCGCCCTCGAATGCAACATCGACATCTTTCCGGAGCTCTTCCCCATCATAGAGGTCCACTTCGCGGATAAGAGTGGGAGTCTCCTGGGCATTGAGCCCCTTCCCACAGAAGAGCACGGTAAAAAGAAAACCAAAGAGCTTGAAAAAAAGCCTTTGCATGCCATTCGAAGCTCTATCTAACAATAGATCTGGAATCTTCCTTCTCTCAAAGGAATAAAAAAACGGGCTTCCTCCATCAAGGTCCACCGGTTCGATCTGTGGAGCTGCTCATCAAAACTCCTCATATGATCGCTATTCTTCATTTAAAGTCTGCCACCGGTTCTTAGGCTCGTTTACAAAGTGAGCGGGGGTAACTTCACTATTACTGCCCCCCTCTTTCAAGTCTTCCAATGCCACCTTCAAGGAGCTACTTGCCCGCATTCACACGATAACACCCGATGAACAGAAGCAATAGCTCGATTGGGTCATTGAGGAATGAGAAGCAGGGCAGGAACAAGTGGATGATGTGTGCGTGGTAGGAGTTCGGGTTTGAAAATCCAGGCTCAAAGTTTAAAGTTCAAAAAGGGGTTCAGCACCCTTCTTTCACCTATTGGAGCTTTAGCCTTTGGGCTTGGAGCTTGGAACTTGATAGCAGACTAACCCATTTTCCACCTAGTGATCTGAAGAAGCCCATCCCGGATACGGCCATTTCGATCTTATGTGAAGAGTTCACCGCGTAGCTCCCTGATCGGGAGCACCGAAGGGTAAAAGGACCGAAAGGACCGGATCTTTGCGAAAATGAGGAAATAAAAAAGTTACCTCCATCCGATAGCCCAACGCATTCCCTATATTTATGATCGATGCGATTCCCTGAACACCCCCTCTCCCCTCTCCTCCTGGTCCTCAGTTTTTGTCTCTTCTCCCTTTCTTCTCAAGCCCAGACCCTTCCCCCGGAAGTGACCGCTTTTCCTCCATCCACGTACAACGGTCACCATCAAACCTTCTGTCTCCAAGCTTTCTCCGACGGCCGCACTGCCTTCGGAACTGCCACGGAAGTCCTCGTCTACGACGGGGAGAACTTTCGTCATGTTCCTGTGGGAAGTGGTAAGATGGTCTTCTCCATGGCTCGGGCTCCCGGCGATCGGCTTTTTGTCGGAGGGTCAAGTCTTATGGGGGTGCTTGGACCGGATAGTAGCGGCTCGCTTACATACCGCTCCCTTATCTCCATGCTCCCCGACTCACTTAGGGATTTCGGGGCCATCTGGAATACCGTTAGAACCGAAAAGGGGAAGGTCTACTTCAGTGCAAAGGACCACCTCTTCCTTTATCAAGACGATACCGTTCAGGTGATCCGTCCGGAGAATGATTTTCACAATATGTACCTTCTCGATTCACGCCCGGTCATCGAAGACGTGGATACTGGCTTTTTCCGTCTTCGAGGGACGGAGAAAGCTTACCTTAAGGGGTCCCGTGCATTAGCTCGGAGGAAAGGCGTGAATGTGATCCTTCCAACTCCCGGCAAAAGTGGAGAGTGGACGGCGTTTACCCGCAAGAAGGGGCTCTTTCACTACGATCCGGAGAAAGGGAAAGTACGCCCCTATCCTAGAAAGCCAGGTTATATCCCCGAAGGAGGATGGTCTGCGGCAGGGATCTATACCGCCTGCCAACTGGATCCCAAGAGCAATCCTTACGGAGCTGCTTTTGCAATTGGAACGCAGCGTAAAGGGCTTTATTTGCTAACGTCTGCAGGAAGGATCGTCCTCCATCTGGGGAAGGGGGAAGGGATGCCTACCAAATCCTTATGGAAGGTATCCCCTGCTGGCGGTGGGGACTTGTGGGCCACTACCAATAACGGTATTGCCCTTATCCACACAGGCCTCCCCTTCACCATAGCACCAGAAGGAAAGCTTTTCAGTGGGGTCATCAGGGACATTGCCAGACCATCCCTTCCCAGCGAGCCTCTCTTCCTTGCCACCGTTCAGGGCACTTGGAGCTGGAAAGAAAGTGTAGGGGAGTTCGGCCTCGTCGAGGGAACAGGAGGACAGTGTTTGGATCTCCTAACCCTTCCGGGGACCACAGACAGAACCGTCGAGAAGGGCAAAAAGCCTTCCCGTTTGTTGGTGACAGGAGGGAAAGCCGTCCGGTCAATCGAACGAGGAACTGCTTCTTTGAAGGCCGACACGATCCTTTCCGGAGGATTCAGATCGCTCACACGCATTCCGCTCCGACGAAAGGAAGGAGCGTTCAAGCCGGTCCTTGCTGGCGGCCGGCAAGGGTTGTGCATCTTCACTCCCGGCTCCATGACCGGTGATGGAACGGCGAAGACCCTTCTCACTGTGAGGGACGTTCCTGAAGGGATCGTAATGGTCGAAGCAGAGCGAACGGGGACAGATCCCGACTCCCTCCGGCTTTGGGGGACCATGGGCTCCAAAGGTATTCTGGAAGTGACCGTGGACACGGCCTTCAACGGCTTTGTGACCACTCATTACGATACTACTGATGGCCTGCCTGAAGGACCCACCCGGGTGTTTTCCCATCCGGACGGGAAGGGAGTGATCTTCGGAACCGATAGAGGAGCCTATTCCTTCAAGAAGGGCCGTTTCGTACCTTTTTGCCATTACGGAGAGATCTTCTGCGATGGAAGCCGACAGGTCTTCCTCATGGAAGAGGGGGTCGATGAGGAGCTATGGATCAATGACTGGAAGGGAGGGATGATCAAACACCTGCTTCCCGAAAAAGAAGGGTATCGGATCGACAGCACCTGCTTCCGGGGGATGCAAATCGGTGCCATCCGGTCCGTTCACCCCGAAAAAGGTCAAGTCTGGTTCGGATGCGATCAAGGGCTTGCCTGTTACCACCCAGAGGTGAAGGACGACCACGAGCGGCGCTGGCACTGCCTGGTCCGGAAAGTGACCGGAAGCGGGGACAGCCTGCTCTTCGGGGGGAATGAACCTGTTGAGGACACGGGAAGGGAAGGCGTCCGCCAACTTCCCTATTCCAAGAATCGCTTGGAATTCCATTACGCGGCCCCATTCACTGACAAGCAGGAAAAGGTGACCTATAGCTACCGCCTTGTGGATTTTGACACAGCTTGGAGCAAATGGAGCGATCAAACCCGAAAGGAGTACACGAATCTTCCGGAGGGTGAATATACTTTCAAGGTCAAAGCCAATAACGTCTACGGGGTGGAAAGCTCCACAGGTACGTACCGTTTCCGGATCCTGCCACCGTGGTATCGGACCTGGACCGCTTATGGAGGCTATACCGTTGCCGGGATCGCTTTCATTTGGTTCCTTTTATGGTTGAACAGCCGGCGATTGGTCGCACAAAAACAACGCCTCGAACGGACCGTCGAGGAACGCACGCAGGAGATCCGCGAAAAGAACGCGCGCTTGGAAACCGCCAACCAAGAGATCCAAGCAGAAAAGGAAAAAGTCGAGGAACAGAAGGAAAAGGTGGAAGAGCAGCAAAAGGAGACCGAAAAGCAAAAGCAAGAGGTCGAGAAAAAGAATGAAGTGATCACCCAACAGAAAGAAGAGGTGGAAGAAGCCCACCGCGAGATCACCGCCAGCATCGATTACGCGCAGAAGATCCAACACG
>CAZIDL010000110.1:0-5205 GCA_964537825.1 uncultured Weeksellaceae bacterium | reverse complement strand
GCAAATATACCATATTTATGGTAGAGATCTCTCGATCGAAAGCGACCCTTTCCATCTCTATCGGAGTTATCCTGAACGGTTAGCAACGAATTTCTCGGATATTCGCTGTTCCTTTTATGATCGATGATGACCTGAGAGCCCGGATCGACGGAAAGACCAAACCTGTTGGGTCCCTCGGGGTTATAGAAGAATTGGCCTTTCAGATCGGGAAAGTGCAGAACAGGCTTGAGCCCGAGGTAGCCCCTGGACGCATTCTCGTTTTCGCTGCTGATCATGGAGCGGTGGATTCAGGGGCTAGTGCCTATCCGAAGGAGGTGACGCATCAGATGGTGAATAACATCCTTGCTGGAGGAGCAGCGATCAGTTGTTTCGCGAAGCTTCACGGTCTAGACCTTAAAGTCGTGGATGCTGGTGTTGATGGGCATTTTGAAGACCATCCGGATCTGATGGAGGCAAAAGCCGGACCGGGTACGGGGGATCATTCCGTGGCTTCGGCCATGAGTCAAGAGGAGTTGCTATTTTGCGAAGAGAATGGGGAGAAAGTGGCCGAGCGCTGCTTTCAGGAAGGGTTTCGCAGCTTGGGCTTCGGGGAAATGGGGATCGGTAATTCGGCCTCTGCCAGTGCGATCATGGCCCTTCTTCACGGCCGTAGCATCGATGAATGCGTGGGGATGGGAGCAGCTTCGGTGGGTGAAGCTTTCCGGAAGAAAAAGGAGCTCGTTCAGGCTTCTTTATCCCGCCTGGGGGAGCTTCAAGAGCCGCGAGAGATCCTTAGGCAATTGGGTGGTTACGAGATCGCTCAGATGCAGGCAGCCATGAGAACTGCTCATCGAAAAGGCATGCTCGTACTTGTGGACGGCTTTATATCAACGCTGGCTTTCTCGATCGCCCGGCATCAAGAGGCCGATATGATGAAAAGTGCGATCTTTTCCCATGTTTCGGAAGAAAAAGGGCATGAACTCCTCCTGAAGGACCTCGGCGGAACGCCTCTTCTTCGGTTGGGCATGCGACTCGGAGAGGGAAGCGGGGTGGCCATGGCCTATCCCATCCTTCGGTCTGCCACGGCTTTTCTCAAGGACATGGCAAGTTTCGATGAGGCCGGGGTCTCAGGACATGAAAAGGACCAAGGATGAAAAGGGAGGGACGGCTCTTTTTGACCGCATTGATGTTCTATACCCGGATCCCTGTTCCAGCGAACATCGGGCATGACCAGGACCAACTCGAGCGCTCGAGGAAATACTTCCCCCTGATCGGATGGGTGATCGGAGGGATCGCATGCCTTGCCCTTTACCTTTTTCAATTCCTTCTCCCCTTGAGCACATCGCTTCTTATCGCCTTTGCCTTCAGCATTTATTGGACGGGTGCCTTCCATGAGGATGGCCTTAGCGATAGTTTCGATGCTTTGGGGGGAGCCTGGAATGCCGAAGAGGTCCTTCGGATCATGAAGGACAGCCGGGTCGGGACCTTCGGGATCATCAGCCTTTTCCTGGTCCTCTTCATGAAGTTCTTCGCCCTGTATGAACTGGGGACCGATTCGGTCTTGCTCCTTTTAGCGGCTTGGTTCAATGCGCACACGCTTGCTCGGACCATCGCCGCTACTTTCCTTCAGACGCACGAATACGTTCAGGACCCTGATGCCAGCAAGGCCAAACCCCTCGCAAAAGATCGTTCATCTGCTGGAACTTTGCTTTACAGCCTTATTTGGGGCTTGATCCCGCTTTTTCTCTTTTATCGGACCCCTTACCTTCTTCTGGCCATCATTCCGACCTATTTGACCAAAGTTTATATGGCTCACGTTTTTAAGGAACGTATCGGTGGATATACAGGGGATGCCCTGGGTGCTGTTGAACAACTTTGCGAAGTCGTTTTCTTGGTCAGCGTTCTGGCTTTATGGAACTCCATCTACTGAGACATACCCGTCCCGATGTCCCCAGAGGCGTTTGTTACGGTCAAGAGGACGTGGGACTGAGCGATAGCTATAATGAAGAGTCCAGGGATGTTAAGAAGCGCGTCCAGAGTCCGTACGATCGGGTTTTTTGTAGCCCTTTGCAACGCTGTGCTCGTTTGGCCCGGGATCTCCGGGAGGGAGAGCCTCATCCCATTGATGCTCTAAAGGAACTCCATTTCGGCGAATGGGAAGGAAGGGCCTGGGAAGATATCCCCCAGGAGGAATTGAGTCGCTGGATGAGCGATTTTTCGAGGGAATCTCCTCCCAGAGGGGAAAGCCTTGAAATGCTCTATGAAAGGGTGGAAAAGCTCTTGGAGGAATTCCGGAAGGAAAAGGAAGGAAAGCACCTCTTGGTCACCCACGGAGGGGTGATCCGTTGTTGTTGGGCTTATGTTCTGAAGTTCCCACTCGATCACATTTTCCGCCTCGATCTTCCCTATGGGAGTTTAAGCAGGCTTCATTTTGATGACAAAGGACCCGGCATCCACAAGGTAGGATTGGGTTAGGGAAAAGAAAAGGCCAGATCCTAAAGTCGAAAGCCAGGATCCCATAAGATCCCCAAAATCCTGGACACTGTAAGTCCCTGACATAGATCGACCTACTAAATCGGTCAACGATGAAGACGAACATTCAGCGGATCCAGAAGAAACGGAGACCCTTCTGATGCTCACAAACGGCTTTCGGTTTGGGAATCGGGCTTTGAGAATTGAGGTTTAAAAAGGCTCTACCTTTGTCCCCAAACCCCTTTCCAAATGGATGAACCTGCAGAGACCACACCGATCAGTGAGCTCGGCGAATTCGGCCTGATCAAACGGATCGAAGAGCACATCGGTCAACCCCGGATAGGCACTACGATAAAAGGGATCGGTGATGATGCCGCCATCATGGACTTCGATGGGGAACGGACCGTCGTATCAAGCGATACGCTAGTGGAAGGGGTCCACTTCGATCTCACCTATGTACCCTTGAAGCATCTTGGTTACAAGGCCCTTATAGTGAACATTTCGGACATTCTGGCCATGAACGCTGAGCCGCAACAGGTCACGGTTTCTTTGGCTCTTTCTAATCGGTACACGGTGGAGGCCATCGATGCGCTTTACGAAGGAATGGGGATGGCCTGCCACAATTACGGGATCGATCTCGTCGGGGGTGATATCACCAGTGCAGCCTATGGGTCAATGATCGCTGTGACCGCCGTGGGTAAGGTCGAGGAAGACAAAGCGGTCTATCGGAGTGGAGCAAAAGAGAACGATGTGGTCATGGTGAGCGGAGACCTTGGTGGTGCTTACATGGGGCTCCAGGTGCTCGAACGCGAGAAGGAGGCTTTCAGGTCCTCAAAAGGCGAGGTCCAGCCGGACCTGGAAGGCTACGACCTGATCCTCGAGCGGCAATTGAAGCCCGAAGCCCGGAAGGATGTGCTTCGGAGCCTTGTTGAGGCCGAGTTGCAGCCGAGTTCCATGATCGACGTTTCGGACGGATTAGCCTCCGATCTGCTCCATATCTGTGACCGTTCAGAACTGGGTGTGGAGCTTTATGAAGAGTACATTCCGCTCGATCAGAAAACTTACGACACGGCCCGCGATTTCGATCTCGATCCGACGGTCTGCGCCCTGAGCGGAGGGGAGGATTACGAATTGCTCTTCACCATCGACCCGAAGGAGCACGAAAAGCTCAAGAACCATCCCGATTTCACCGCAATCGGGCACATGAAGGAGAAAGCCGCTGGGCGCTATCTTACGACCCGCAACAACCGGAGCGTGGAGTTGACCGCACAGGGGTGGGATGCGATCCTTCAGAAGGGTACGGAATGACCTGGACAAGTAGGGACAGGTCGCGACCTGTCCCTACTTGTCCTGAGAGACCATTGTTCCTGTTCATTCATACCGACTAGGGTCCGAGCGTCATTGGATGACCACCGGCCGTTTCAGAGTCTGTTCTTTCCCATCGATCCGTATCCAGTAGATGCCGGGTTCCTGTCCGCTCATGTCCAAGGTCATGCGGCCCTTTAGGGATTTTCCTTCATTCGGTTCTGCGATCCTTCGGACCCTTTGACCGTGGATGTTATAGATGGATACCGATCTTGGTTCCATATTTTTCCACTGGATAGTGAAACGTCCTCGCGTTGGGTTGGGGAATATTTCGATCGCTCTTTCCTTGCTTTGTTCTTCGATGGAGGAGCTTGTATCGCCTCCGCTGTCGTTCTCATTGTCGGGGACGATGCTTGCGTTGGAGATGGAACGGTTGTAGTCCTTGGCCCTTGTAGCAGTGCATCCTCCTTTCGGTGTTCTCACCGACACTTGATATTCGAGGGATGGGTCGCTGGGTGCGTTCTGGTCGGTGTAGGAGTGGTTGGATGCTGGCACGGAGTCGATCTTCTGCCATCCGTTCTGGCTGGTGTACCGGAAGATGAAGAAGCTGTAGTAAGCGAATCCTTTGTAGTCGTCCCATGTAAGGTTGACGTCGTCGTTCAGTCCGGGGCTCACCGACAGGTGTATGGTCTTGTGCTTGGGGCTGAGGGGTGCTTCGTTCCCGCAAGAGTCGATGCTCGCGATCTTGTAGCGATAGGCTCTGGTATTGGGGTCTGAGTTCGTATCGATGAAGGTGCTGAGGGCGGAGTCCTTGACGGTCCCGATCTTGTTGTAGACACCGGCCTGGAAGCCTTCTCTGTAGATGTTGTATTCTTGGATGGAGGGGTCGTTGGGCTCTTCCCAGACGACGAGGTTGTGTTGGCTGTTGGAGTCGACGGATACGACGCAGATGGATGCTTGATCGGGTCCCAGGGCCTGGATGCTGGTATCGATCATGGCCTGGCATCCAGAGTTCCCGGTCACTTTGAGGAAGTAGTTGCCGGGTGTTGCCCCGGTGAGGTCCTGTGTTGTATCGCCGTTGGACCATTGGTAGGAATAAGGACCTGTTCCCCCGCTCACGCTAATGAGGATGGCGCCATCGCTTTCTCCGCATCCGGTATGGACCACGTCATCGATGCTGATGGAGGGACCGCCGCTCTCGCTGATCATGACCTTGGTGGAGTCGACGCATCCGTTGGTGTCGGTGATGGTCACGCTGTGGTCGCCTGCTGGGAGTCCGACGGCGGATGCTGAATCGCTTCCGTTGGACCATTGATAGGAGTAGGGTCCTGTACCGCCGCTCACGCTGACAGAAGCTTCTCCGTCGCTGCTACCGCAGCTGGCATCGACGCTACTGGTGTTGAGCTGGAGGGGATCGGGTTCTTGGACGAGGGTATCGACGAAAGCTTT
>CAZIDL010000109.1:0-5438 GCA_964537825.1 uncultured Weeksellaceae bacterium | reverse complement strand
GGAAGGCGATCATCTCGTCTTCGCATCCGTCGGGGCCGGCATGAACATCAATGCCATGATCTACCGGAACGAGAACGAGTAGAAGCTTTAAGGAAAAGGACGCGATCCCTTAGGAATGCAACCCTAAACGGCGCATGATGATCCACAATTGTCCGATATGATAAGCAGCGTGCTCGATGACGAGCAAGGCCTGTCTGAAAAGTGTATGGCCAGTACCGTTCAGAAAAGGCTCCTGAAGACCTTGTTGTGGATCCCGCAGCAGTTCCTTGAAAGCCGCCCGGTCTTTGAAGAAAGCGTCCTGAAGCTCTTCCCATTCATCCTTGCTCGAAGGCCCCGTTCTTGAAGGCCAATAGCCTTCGGGCCAGGATGGCGACTCAAAACGGGAATCCTTCGAATACTCGAGCAGATCCCTTTGTGCAAGGAAAACGTGGTAAAAAAGCTCATAAAAGGAATAGGGAAGTCCATCAGGCCTTTCACTCAATCGTTCATAGGGCATTCGTTCGAGGAGATGCTCCATGTTGAGGAACGCTTCACCGCCCTCTATATGAGCGATAAGACGATCCCTTAGGGCTTGGTCTTGCTGGTTTTCCATGTTGCTGCGAATGATAAAACCCCCACAAGGTACGAGCTTTTTCATTCACACCACCCTGTTCTCACCAATCATAAGCAAGACCGGCCGTATAGGTCATATTGTTCCCTCCGTACCGGGCCCATATCGCTCCGATAGCCGCAATATTAAGGGTGAGCCCTTTCGAGATGTCGTGATTGATCTTCAATCCAGGGTCCACAAAACCTTCCCCATTCCGATAGGTCCCAGTATGAATGCTGTTCCTGTCCGAATATTTTCCTGCACTCAGCGGTATTTGAGCCCCCATCGTAAAGATGAACCAAGTCGCCTTTTCCGCTCCCCGCTGCCATTTGTATCCGAACTCGTTGTCCGAGATCAGATCGTTGGCATAACCGTTCGTCTTATAGCGATAACCCAAAGAAGCTTTGAAATAGGTCTTTCCCCATCCTTTCCCGACCTGGATACGGGGCGTAGCGTACCATGCATCATAACCTGAGCGGAGGCCGGTGGCATTATGATAGGAAGCGCTCTTCATGCCGAGCATAAGCTGAGCGGACCATAGAAAATCACCACGGGAAAGAAGGTAACGTCCCCCAAGGCGTACATTCCCCAAAGCCTGAAGCCTGCCGGCTTCAACGGTATCCTCGGGATACGGATCGTGCGGCGCTTTCATCAACTCATTCCCCGTGCTGAGGAACTTGTATGGAACGTCAGCCAAGGCCGTGAACCGATCGCTCACCCCATATTCCATATAAGCATTGAGCGTATGGTCAGACACGGCCCGCTTCAGACCATGGTGCTGAAAACCATTCTCCAGGTCCACATCACTGATCAACTCGTGATACTTGAGATAAGTGAATGAGAGGTTAAAATAACCACCCCCCTCTCCCTGAGGCCATGCGGGACGGCCAGGGACAACGAGGATCGAAAATAAAAGGAAGAGGAGCGACCTTTTAAGCATCAAAGATCTTTTTACCAAGGGGTCGGGTAAAAGGGGCCTTCATGACAAAGCCATCGCCTTTAAGGAAAAAATAGGGTCCAAGAACAACCTTCTTTCCGGCCGATCCTAGAAAAGGCTTTCCATACATCGTCAAATAGAGAGATGAACGACGGATCACCAATCGCAGATGATGGCTTTCATCTGGTTGTGTTCCTCATAGACCTCCCCAAGGTTCTTTCTCTGACTCTTCATAAGGTCCCGAAGGGCTTCCAGGGAATCGTTCAAGGTGCGGTTCCTGGCCTGAAGGGAATCGACGGTAGCTCTTAGAATTCCCAGCTCCTTTTTCAGGCTATCCGGCGGCCGCAACTTTTCATTGAGCTTCTTGAGCGAAGCGTTCTCGTTCTTCAGCTTTTCGTTGACCTCAAGCAAACTGTCCTTTCGCTCCTTGCATTCGCGAATGCTCGCCTTAGCTTCTGCTAACTCGCTCTTCGGAACGCAAGCGGAAATGAACGAAGCGAAGAGAGCGATTGGGAATAGCCAAAAGAGGCGACGCTTGCCTTTCATATTTCCAGATCGGTCCATCATTGGCAAACGATATCTTTCAATTCTCCCTTCGTCTCCCGACACCCCTCCAGGGCTTTCCTGGTATCCTCGTAACGCTTTTGAAGCCGTTTCATGTCCTTTTTCAAGCTCTTGTATTCCCTGGCGATGCCTCTGAGTTCTTTCAGACTTTTCGTGAGCTCTTTCCTATCCTCCTTCAACCTCGAATTCGTTGCTTCCAACTCATTCACCTTCTTTTTAAGGTCATGGTATTTGAGCGCGATCTCTTCGTTCTCCTTTCTCAGCTTATCGTTCTTTTCCTTGGCCGTCTCCAATTTCTCCTTCGGCACCAAGCATGAAGTGCAGAAGAGAATAAAGAAGGAGACCGTGAGCAATGCTCGGGGGGAAAAGAAAAGGGAGGAATTAATAAGCTCCATTGGAAGTATCATTGGCACTTTGATCCCAATGAAAGCTAAGATATGAAGACTTCCCTTTTTGCATGATCCCGCTCGAAGTTCGATGGGCTCCCCTTCCATTAAGATGAAGGAACCACCTTTAGAAGAAGTACCATAGCCATAAGCATTGGCTTTTCCAGTATATTCGGGAGGGCGTAAGCCTCAAAAAGTAACTGGCATGATCCGTACGATCGCATTTTCCATCCTCTTCTTCCTTCAGTCGCCCCCCTTATTCGCTAAAGGGGACCGTATGGAGCATATCCTTGAGGCGAGAACGGTGGAACTGAACCGGATCAAAGTGATCCCCTCGAAGAATAAAGTATTCCTTCCGAACGAATACGGCTCGGAAGAACTTCAAAAGCTCAAAAGGTTGGACGATATCGAGGGAAGGGTCGTTTTGGGGATCGATTTTGTGTACACGAGCTATGCTGAGGTCAGCTCCTTCGATCAGAGAAAATTGAACCGCAAAAGATTGAAGGAACTGAAGGAAAAAATGCCACGCCTGGTGGAGGATCCGACGATCGAATGGCGAAAAGTGGTGCAGACCGGGGCCTCCTCTCCGGAAGAAGGGCGCGGATATTTCCACGGCTTCCGGATCACGCTCCGACCTTCTGGAGAAAAGGCCACGCTGGAAAAGGAACGGAAGTTCCTTCGAAAAACGGTCAGCGGAGCGGATGCTTTTTCAAAGGTCACAAAACGGTGCTCCAAAGAAGTAAGTGACGCGGTAAGCAGCAAGGGAGGCAAAAGATCGAGCTCTAGTAAGACCGGGAAAAGCAAAAAAACACCCCCTGATACCGGGTCTGAAATAAAGGACTATACCGAGGCCAGTGCTGCCGAGATAGCCGGAATGGAACCCAAGGCAGCGAGCACTTCTTTCGGGACCGCCCCGAGCTTCGAAGGAGGAAGGTTCAAATTCTTCAATCACCTATCCAAGCAGGTCCGATGCCCTAACAAAGCAGCTCTTGAAGAAGAGGGAGGCCTCGAGATGCTCAAAGCCTCTTTTCTGGTAAGTCCTTCAGGAGCTATCATGGCCCCTGCGATCGACAAGAAGGAGGATCCCTGTTCGGATTCCATCAAGAGCGCGCTCCGAAGGATGCCTTTGTGGGAACCAGGGAAGCACGAAGGGAAACCGGTCCTCACCCAGGTGATCCTGAGCCTGAATTTCTCCAAGGCCCGACCTTCCACCTTCATCGACACGATCAAAAGGGTCACGATCGAGGAATTAGCGAGCAAGAACAACCCCTTCTATTCATCCGAGCTCCTCGATACGTTGCACAAGGGCGGGTATTCCTATCCCTTCTTTTCAGCAGGAGGATACGATCCCAGTTATATCGAAGATTGTAGCGTTCTGAAAGTTATGGAGCGGAACAAGGAACATTGGAATGATATGCTTATCGTCTGCGATGTGACGGGAAGCATGTCCCCTTATATCGCTCAATTGCTAGCTTGGTTCAAAGGACTGTACGAGACGGAACGAGCAAGGGCAACTGCACAGCATATCACTTTGTTCGACGATAGCGAACGGATCTATCAACAACCCCTCGAAACTTTCGACAGCCTTAAGACCTTCTTTCTCGATGCCTTCGGAGGTGGTGGTGACACGCCGGAGAACAACCTGGAAGGGCTTATCGAAGGGATCAAGGCCGCTCCCAAAGTAAAGGACGTTGTCATGATAGCGGACAATTACGCTACCCCACACGATATGGAGCGTCTGTCTGAACTGGAGCGACCTGTTCACGTTATCCTTTGTGGAGCTAAAGGCGGGATCAACCCCTCTTACATGGAATTCGTGCGAAAGAACGAGGGCAGTCTCCACACGATCGAATCCGACCTTCGCGACCTTTCTTCTATGAGCGAAGGGGACCGCATCGAGATCCAGGGTGCGGAATACGTTATAGAAGAGAACGGAGTGGAAAGGGTCTACTGACCTGAACCGGAGAATCAAAAGGTGGGCTGAAGAGCCGGAAGATCCTGAACCTTCGTTCTGACCGTAACGGCCTCCCTTCTTATCAGGGTCATGCTATTCCTTTAAAGACGATCGAGCAGCTCCTGAATAAGGAACCATACCTTTGTTATCCTAAAAGCGCGACCATGAAAATCCATGCCCTCCTTTCGACCCTTATGCTATCCCTTCTCCTTTTCGCCTGCGGACCTTCGGATAATGATCCCTCGAGCGAGAACGGGGATGCTGAAAAGAACGATACGAGCAAAGCAGAAAAGGCGGACCAGAAGGGATCAAGATCGAAGCAAAAGGCGGACCCCTGGAACAAGGACCAAGTTATGGCCCCATCCGAACTGGCCGGTATGATCCGCGACTCCGCTGCCCAACTTCCTCTGATCCATTGCATCGGCCCATCCCCCATGATCCCGCATTCAGAACATTTTGGTGAGGCTCATAAGGACAGCGCTCTTCGGGCTTTTCGCAAAAGGCTCTCCTCCCTATCCCGTGACACTTCGCTCGTTATTTACTGTGGCTGCTGCCCCTTCGAGGATTGCCCCAACATCCGACCTGCCTTCTCCCTACTGGAAGAGATGGGCTTTAAAAAGCACAAGTTGCTCGGACTCCACACCAGCCTCAAAGCGGATTGGATCGATCCCGGGCATCCGGTCGAGCGGTAAAATAGCTCCCCTTTTTGAGAGCTCCTTCGGATAACAGAAAGGGGAAGGCTCCGATCGGGCAGGATGCAGCTAGGACTGAACCCTTTGCACCGGCACACGTTTATTAGCTTAGTGCTGGACGAGTCATGCGCCGCCCTTTCGTCTTCATATCCCTTTTCATCCTGGTCCTCTTCGGGCTCCTCGGTCTTTTCCACGCAAAGGGCTGGTGGATCGCGTTGGCGTGCCTTTCTCCGCTCTACATCATCGGGTACATCGACCTTTTTCAACGGCAACACACCATACGCCGGAATTTCCCCCTGATCGGGAACCTCCGTTA
>CAZIDL010000108.1:0-5517 GCA_964537825.1 uncultured Weeksellaceae bacterium | reverse complement strand
GGCGTAAAGGTCATCCCCCCACAGATCACCCCGAAGCACTCGCTGATCGAGATCTTCAACACGTAATGACCGAAGAGGAAACTCACCAGCATCGGGACGAGCACGAAGAGAAGTGCATAAAGACCGTACCAGAGCGCGTTGATGTCGAGGGATTCCACGAAACTCTGCCCCGTATCGAAGCCGACCTGAACGAAAAAGAGGGCCAGGCCCAATTCCTTGAGGACATCCGTGGCGTTCCGGGGAAAACGACCGATGAAATTCCCGATGCGCCCGAAATGCCCGAAGATCAACCCCGCTAAAAGCCCTCCGCCTGCCAAGCCGAGGGAAAAGTTGCCGATCGGCCCCATCGGTATGATCAGGCCTCCGATCGCAAAGGCAAGGAAAAGGGCCGCCGCTAGAGAGCGTAGGTCCACCCTTCGTTGAACGGTTTGATGTTCGTGCCCGAGGAACAACTCGAGCTGATCGAGCTGATAAGGGGTCCCGACCGCTACGATCACATCCCCATGTTCCAGTACCTGGTCGTATCGTGGAACGAACTCCACATTAGCACGGATCAGGCGGGTCAGCGATACGTTGAAGCGGAGGCGAAGCCCCATATCGCTGAGGGAACGGTTGATGACCGAAGTGTTCTCCACGACGATGGAACGCGTGTCGAGTTCCGGACTTTCATCAAAGCTCTCATGGACCTCCTCTCCCAGATCCTTGCCCACCTTCAGGATGTTCTCCTGCAAACCCTCCAATCGGATCAAGTCCCCTTTGAGCACTGGTGTCGTACCACTCGGGGTCCGAAGCGATAAGTCCCTCAGGATCCCGGATACAGCCACATCGTTCTCCTGGATCTCGGGGATGTCCTTGAGGAGCTTCCCATGATACGCTTCGTTCGTGATCTTGAAGACCTTAGCGTCCATCTTGGAATAAGAGCGGGTCTCCTCATCCAAGCGCTTGCGCAGGATCCGCACAGCTATGCTAATGAAAAGAATGACCCCGAGGAGGCCGAAAGGATAGGCAACTCCATAACCGAAGATGACCTCGTCCTCCGGGCTGAACTGCATCGCACTCACCAGGGCCGGACTCGAAGTGAAGGCCCCGCCGAACAGCCCCAATCCCACACCGATGGGAACCCCTGTGATAGCGATGATCGCTACGGTATTGACCCCCGAAACGGCCAAGAGAGCGATCACATTGGTGATAAAACGCTTTCCGTGTTGCTTGAAGGCCCTGAAGAAACTCGGACCGGCCTCAAGCCCCACACAAAGCAAAAAAAGGACAATACCGAGGTCCTGGAGGATCGGAATGGGATCGAACCCGTAGAAATAACCGCCGGCCATCGCCACGATCAGAACCCCACTCGACCCGAAACCGACCCCTTTCACCCGAATGTTCCCGAAGGTGATCCCCAAAAGGACCATCAGGAATGTGACGACCAGTTCGGTCCGCTTGAAGAAGAATTCGACCGGTATCAGTTCGTCAGCGCCGTTCATCTTATCAGCTTTACTCCAAGAACTGCAATTTCATCGATCCCATCGATCCTGAAAAAGAAAAGATGAAGCGATCGTAGGTCGGATAACGTCACCCCGAACATTGAAGCAATCCAAACCCTTAGAGATCTCCTAAATTAGAATATCGTGCTTCGGACCTTAAAGCGACAGGGTCTATGTGCCGACTTCCCCTTTACATACCACGAGCTTCGGCCATAAGCTGCATTTTCTTTCTCACGGCTTGTTATGAAGTTCGCACTTATCAGACCTCGGACGGCAACGATCGAACCATCGAGTGCGTGGGGAAGTCCAATTCCATATCCCCAGGAGATAAGATCGGCCAACACCGATGCTGGTATTTGAAGAATAATGGAGAGCGGGACCTGACACGCCCCCATATGGTGGGGCATTACAAGAACGGGGAAGCCAAGGGTTATTTCATCTACTGGTTCTATCACCCGGATGGCACCCTGAAGAGCCAGCAGATCTACGAACGGGACGACATTCGAATAGAGGACGAACATCGTCGTGGAACTTGGGTCTTTTGGGACAGCGAAGGGGACAAGACCCGGGAGGAAAAATACAATGGTGAGGGCGAATTGGTCGAGAAAAGAGAATTCGATCCTTAGGTAACCACCTCTTTTAAGCCACTCCCCAAGGCACCCAAAAGGAAGATGGACCGATTCCAACAATTTTAAGAGGAAGCGGTCCTGGACCTGAATCCGAACAGGGCGATCAGGGTCCGGGTGGATCCGCTCTTTTAAACCTTCGATCTCTTCCAAAACAAGGCTAAAGACTTCCTATTTTTGCCACATGAGCTTCTTATCTAAGAAGCCCTTCCATCTCATCCTAAGTCAGCAGAGCCTTTTTTGCTTTTTTCTGCTTTTTCTTTCTCTCTGTTCAAGCATAGGTGGATCCCAATCCCCTCCCCTATCCCCCTCCACCAAGGCTTTTTCACCCGCTTCTTATGAAGACCATGCACAAGTGTTCTGCGTGGATCGCAATTCGAAAGGGGAAATATGGTTCGGAACTTCCGGGGATGTTCTCCATTACAATGGTGAGACTTGGGAAAAATTCCCTACCCGTTCTGGGATGTCCGTCCTTAGCATGGACATTGACGATAAAGGGCGAATATGGATCGGAGGGCAAAGCGAGTTCGGCTACTTCCGGCCTATCCCCCCTTCAGACCCAACGGCTTCTTCCACTCAAATCACGGAGGCGGGGGAAAAAAGCTCTGAAGGAAGTCCGGGAGAACTCCGATATGTATCGCTTCTCCACCTTCTTCCAGACTCTTTAAAGGATTTCGGCACTGTTTGGAAGGTTCACGCCGCTCAAGATAAGGTGGTCTTCAATACTTACGATGTTCTCTTAGTCCTTCAGCCTTCAACGGATAGTAAAAGCGAGCTCTCGCTCGTTCCTATAGAACCAAAGAAAAGGTTCTTTCTTTCTCATGGGTTTGACGGGTCAATTTGGATGCAGGACGGAGAGAGCGGCATCTTTCGCTTATCAATGTCTGAGGCTCTTGAAGGAGCGAAGGAAAAGCCGGACGAGCAGAACCCTTTGGAAAAACTCCCTGGAAGTGAAGCTTTTCCGGAAAGATCGATCGTTCGAGTACTCAAAGAAGTGCCCGGAGTGGTGGAGCAAGATCATTCCGCTCTTGTGATCACTGGCCAGAGCGGCCTCTTTCGCTATCATTACAAGGATTCTTTAATTCCCGGGAAAGATGGGCGTATAGTTCCTTTTGGGAAAAAGTGGTGGCCGATTTTGTCCGAAGCCCGGATCTATCACGCTATTCCCCTCGATCCTTCGAAAAATTCCTATCACGCTTCCTTGGCACTGAGCACCGTAAGAGGTGGGGCAATTCTTCTGGACACCGTTGGAAAACCCGTATTTCAGATGGACCAGGAGTCCGGAATGACCGCGGATCTTATCTGGAGAACGGCCCAAGGGCCTTCTGGCTCCGGAATGCTTTGGAGTGCAACGGACAACGGGATAACCCGATGGATTCCCGGAGACCCCCGAACCTTCGCCGAAGAAGGGGAAAGCTTTTCTGGAAGGGTCAATGACATTGTACGCCATCAAGGAAGGATCTTCATCGCTACTGCTCAAGGGGTATATATACGTGAAGAGAGCAAGATTCACGGAAGGAGTTCTTGGGACCTCATCGAGGGATCAAAAGGACGATGTACCGAGATCCTTCCGATCCCTTCAAAAGATGAAAAGAAAGCCAACTTGCTGGTTGCAAATGGTCAAAAAGGCCTTTTCAAGCTCTATCAGGGAAAAAAACCGAAAGAAGGATGGGAATTCCAAAGGGTAAGCGAAAAGAATGCATTCGACTTGGTAACCCTTCCCCGCTTCAAGGGAGATCAATGGGTTGCTTTCGGAGGTAGGGACGGTATCGTCCTGATCTCAAGAGAAGGGAAAGATTGGGAGGAACGGTTTCACCTTCAAGATCTCCCGGAAGAAGTGGTCTCTCTCGAGGTTTCCGCTCCCTATAATGAAGATGATCGAAAGCTTCCTTTATGGGTGAGCTTACGAACCCAAGGTGGTTTCCGCGTCAGTATTGACAGCACCTTCTTCCATCGAAGCTACCGATCAGAAGCACCCTTCATTACCCAATTCAAAAAGCTCCTTGGAGGTGATGAAGAGGGTCTAACCCTTACCTCCTTTTTGGGAAAAGGAAAAGAGCGGAAAGGCTTGCCGGAAGGGTCCTTCCGCTTTTTTTCACTCCAAGACCGCGTACTTGCGGGAACGGACTCGGGATTATATAAAGCAAAAAGAGCAGGTTCTTCGGAGGCATCCTTCCGATGGGTTCCCGACAGCTCGCTCGGATGCGCTTTTGCTCAATGTTCCGGAGGAGAAGGGAAAAAAGCTAAAGAGGTCTTTCGCCTTCATGAAAGCATGGACGGGATCCTTTGGGTGGAAGGAGAACATCCCTATCGTTTCTTACCAAAACCTGACGGCGGTTATCAGATCGACAGTATCCCTTTCCTGGGAATAGAGTTGGGCAATCGAGCTTTTTATGTTGAGAGCAAAAGCACTACATGGATGGGGGGTGATAATGGTCTGTTACGCTACGATGCGAACGTGGCCAAGACTTTCGATCGAGATTATCCCTGTCGCATAAGGAAAGTAAGCGCACCATTATCGGACACGGGAAAAGAGAAAAAAGACTCGCTCCTTTTTGGTGGTTACTACCTAAGATCAGCACCAGAGGAAACTCTGCTCAAATGGGAACGAGCATATCAGCAACCGGAGAGCTACATACCCACCCTCCCTTACAACATGAACAGTATAACCTTTCGCTTTTCGGCTCCTTATTATGAAAAGCAAGAGGAACTCACTTACAGCTACCACCTCGATGGATTCGATAAAGAATGGAGCGGTTGGAAGAAAGAAACCCGGAAGGAGTACACGAACCTTCCTGAGGGCATCTATACTTTTAAAGTAAAAGCAAAGAACGTATATGGAGTAGAAAGCAGCGTGGCCGAATACCGCTTTGAGATACTTCCTCCTTGGTACCGCACCTGGACGGCTTTCGGGGGATATACGATCGCGGGGATCGGCTTCATTTGGCTGATCGTGTGGCTGAACAGTCGACGCCTTGTGGCACAGAAGGAACGTTTGGAGCGGATCGTGAAAGAGCGTACAAAGGAGATCCAGGAAAAGAATCAAGCCCTTGAAGAAGAGAAGGCCAAAGTCGAAGAGCAACAGAAAGAGACCGAGAAGCAAAAGGAAGAGGTGGAAGAACAAAAAGAAAGAGTCGAAGAAGCCCACCAAGAGATCACCCAAAGCATCGACTACGCCCAGAAGATCCAGTATGCATTGCTCCAGTCCGAGGAGCACGTATCACCTCACCTCCCTGAGCACTTCATCCTATTCAAGCCTCAATCCCAGGTCTCCGGCGACTTCTATTGGGCGCGCGAGCACAGGGGCCACCTCTACATCGCCGCCGTGGACTGCACGGGCCACGGCGTCCCCGGTGCCTTCATGTCCATGCTCGGGATCAGCCAGCTCAACGAGATCATGGCCACCGATG
>CAZIDL010000107.1:0-5747 GCA_964537825.1 uncultured Weeksellaceae bacterium | reverse complement strand
GAAGGAACATATCCCTATTCCTTTTCAATTCGGGCATGCTAAAGGTAGGGAAGCGGGGGTCCGGATTTGCAGGGATCGAAAAGGGGTTTTATCGATCAGACCCCAAAGCCTCCTCCTGAGCGATCTTTTTGGCCATCCCACGGAACACGAAATAATGGAAGGGTGAAACGAGGGTCCAATAAAGGCGCCCCGTTAAGCCTTTCGGGCGAAAATTCGCTTCCTGGACGAGGAAAGCTCCCTCTACTCCTTCCTCGATCCGGAATTCGAGCCAGGCGTCCCCTGGCAATTTCATTTCGGCAAATAGCAACACGCGCATCGGCTCTTCCTCAACAGCCAGGACGCGCCAAAAGTCCAACGCATCTCCGGGCGCGATCCGATCGGCGTTCGTCTTGCCCCTTCGCAATCCTACACCTCCTATCATACGGTCCATAAAGCCCCGGATCCGCCACAATGCGTTGCCGTAATACCACCCATTGACCCCGCCGATGGAGCGAACTTTGTGCTTCACCGTCGCTTTTGAGGTCATGATAGGGAAGCTTCGGCGGTCCATATAGCATCCCTCCGAAGGGACGTGGATATAGCGGCTAAGACCGGGGTCCTTTCGACTGCTCGAGAGGGCGTCCTTCCAGCTCGAAAGCACCATGTTCTGCTCCATGCGGTCCAGAGCAAGGCGAAGGGCCTCCTCATAGTCGATGAGTTCCACATCTACGATATCCCGAATGCGGTCATCACCCGAGACCACCTCGACCCGCATGCTTTGGACGAGGTTCACCGCCAGGGTGTAATTGGTCGCCGTGATGAAGTAGAGCCAATAGGAAGATAGCCGGGGCGTCATAACCGGCACCTCGAAAATGAAGCGTTTCAGACCCCGGACTCGGGCATAGCTGAGCATCATCTCCTTGTAGGTCAACACGCCGGGGCCGCCGATATCGAAGACCTCGTCGTAAGCGTCTTCTTTTCCAAGGATGCCCGTCAGGTAGTCGATCACGTTGCGGACGGCGATGGGCTGGCATCTGGTCCGTACCCACCGTGGGGTGACCATCACGGGCAATTTTTCCGTAAGATCGCGGATGATCTCGAAGGAAGCACTACCAGAACCCACGATGACCGCAGCCCGGAGGATGGTCGTGTGAAAGTCCCCTTTCTGCAGCTCACCTTCCACGTTCTTCCGGGAAGAAAGATGCTCAGAAAGCTGCTCGTCGTTGGCCATGCCCCCGAGGTAGATCACCTGTTCCACTCCGATCCGCTCCGCAAGGTCACGAAAGTTGCCGGCCATTTTGAGCTCCAGATCCCCGTACCCCTCGGTGCTCGTGGTTAGGGAATGGACAAGATAGTAAGCCGCATCAACGGGCTTTTCGATAGCCGATAAGTCGGGAACGGGATCGCTCAGGTCGCAAGTGAAGAGCCGCACCCGTTCGGAATGGTCCTCGGGCAACTTGAAGCGATGTGGATCCCGGACACAACAAGTGACCGTATTCCCTTGATGCAAGAGAACGGGAAGGAGACGTTTACCGATATAGCCGGTAGCCCCAGTAAGGAGAATGTGCATGGGGATGGGGAAAAAGATGAGAGTGCCCCTTTCATTTCATAGGGGTCTTATTGGTAATGTAACCCTATGGAAATGGCTATTGTTCCCGTGAGGATGCAGGATCTGATATCCTTGGAGGTTCCGAGGCCGTACAAATATTATAGGACCTTGGGACCGATTTCCCCTGCTGCGCCTGTTATCAGTATATCAATCTCTAGCGAGCTTCACTAAGGAAGGGCAGGAGCCCCTAAAAAGTCGAACGAACCTATTCCTTTTCATTTCGAGCATGCTAAAGGTAAAAAGCGGGGATTCCAACCGAGGAATATCGAGGCCTTATTTCCCCTAAAGGATCGGCTTTTCAGCCGCAGGCAGTGGACGCAGTGGACGCTAAGGATCCGCAGCGAGTTCACTGCGCTCCCTGCGAGCTGTGCTGTTAAGTTCGTTACAAGCCAAAGCCTTTCCTTCATTTAAACGTAGTGAGGGAATGCGCGAAACACTTGTTCTAAAAGGATCACCCTTTCTATTTCAGTTTTTTCGGGTCAGACACTCCGACCTCCCTCAAGAAGCTTTTCCAATATCGATAAAGCACCCGCAATAGAATGAGATCCTTCCCGTTCTAAAAGCCCTTAAAAGCAAAGCTTTATGCGTTTCAAGACCCTGGTCCTTTTTGGGCTCCTTTTGGGATTTTCCTTCCAGGTCTCGGCTCAAAAAGAACTCGAAACAGGCCTCGATATCGGTCTAAGGGGAAGCTTCATAGGGGATCAAGGGTTTGGCTTCACGATGCCCAATGCCATGATCAGCGAAAGTGACCCTTTTTCTATATACCAAAGCAATGGCTTCCAACTTGGGATCGATGCCACTTATTTCTTCGACGAGCGATGGGGACTAGCCGCAGGGGTTAATGCAGGAAATCGTTGGATCAGGAGCAGTTTGGAGAACCCGAAAGTAGATCGCATCAACTCTTATAAGAACGGAGCTCGTATGGGTTTCCTGGAGGTCCCATTGGCCTTTGTTTATCGCCGAGCGATCTGCGATAACGGTCTTGTAATGAGCACCCGCTTAGGACCGACGATCAGCTTTTGGAACGGAGCCGAATACAGAGGCGGAGGCTTCTTAGGCTCGGCACCTATCGAAGCAGATGGTGACACCTCCGAATCCTTTACACACTCATCCACAACGGTCGAAGCAAAAGCTCCGGTCCTCGGACTTCTGTTGGGGATCCAGTTGGAAAAAGACATCGGAAAGGCCGGGAAGCTTGCTTTTGGAGCTTCTTACCATAGCCAGTTAGCGAATGGCCTTCGATGGGAAACCGCCTATTACACGGGCTCCGAAAAAGGCCTATCCAAAGGCCGTTTCAGCTCCTCTTTCCTGAGCTTCGATATCGCCTATTATCTCCCATCCCACCTGTTCGGAACCTGATATCCTTCAGGCACTCCCCTTCATCAACTCCTCAGCTTTTGGACGGATCATTTCCTTGACCTTCTCTCCTCCGCGGAGCTCGAGCCAAAGCGGTCCTCGGTCCTTGGAATAGCGGAGGACGAACTCGAAGAAAGGGCAGCAATTCCACTCGATGCGCACGTGCTCGTGGAGGAGCCTCATCATGGCTTCTTCGGGTGGGAAACGGAGCGCATATCCATCCTCGAGCTCCTTAACCGCTTCCACTTTGGAGAAGAGTTCCTCCCTTAATTCCTTGGCCCGTTCCAACTGTTCCTTATCACTCAACTTGCAATAGAGCCCCTCCTCGTTCTCCGGGATGCGCATGTTCATCTTCTCAAGGGCCTGAGCTGGACTGGCATTTCCCTCTCCTTGACCCCCTTCTTCTTGCTGTTCCGCTTTCTTTTGGCAAGCGAAATGGGGAGCGAGCATCAGGCCGCTCATAAGGATGGCTGTAGAAAATCTCTGCTTTCGCATGGTTTCATGGTTTTCAGGTTTCGATGCGAAACTGAGGGGTGGACCATGGTCCAATGATGATCTTTGTGGTTGAGGAATTCATCCAAAGCAGATCCAGCCATGCTCATCGGTGAACTTGCAGAAAAGACCGGCCTTTCCCACGACACGATCCGCTACTACGAGAAGATCGGGCTTTATCGGCTCCGTCGGCGCGATCGGCGGATCAACGGTTTCAAGGAATACCCGGAACATCTGGTGGACCGCTTGCGCTTCATTCAATGGGCTAAAGCCTACGGCTTCACCTTGAGCGAGATCCGCGAGATCCTGGAGATATACGGAGAGGGGGATCTGAATTGTGAGGATATGGAAGAATGGGCCGGTGAGAAGCTCCAGGAATTATCCCGTCGGATCGAGGATCTCAAGAGCGCTAAGGCCAAGTTGGAAAAGCTATTGAAAGAAGGGCAAAGGTGTGGGACGGACGCTTGTGATCCGGTAAAAGGAGTCAATGAGAGGTGAGGATCCCTCAAGGAAGATCCGACTCGGCTCCTGGCACCCTTTGGAGCCTGCGCTATTCTTTTACAGCTCGAATAGCGACTAACCCACCTTTTCCATGCCCTTCTACAGCTTCTTCCTCCATCCGTTTATCAGGATCGAAAAGGGTTTGCCGAAAAGCGAATTCTCTGAACCCGCATTTTACCAGTAACTCAGCAACTCCACGAACGGAGTGGAAAGTGGCATTTTGATAAAATGCGCTTTTTTTGTCTTTCTAAGAGGCGTTCTCCGAACGGTGAGGCTTTATCGAGCAGTCCGATCAAAATGATACCCCTTTCCCGTAACACGCGCCAGGCTTCTTGAAATGCCTTTTTCGGGTCCTTCAAAAAACAGACGGTCATGACCACGAGGATCTTGTCGAAGGACTCGTGCTGAAGGGGAAGTTCCTCAGCCACTCCTCGATGGACCAAGATCCCTTTTTCTTCAGCGATCCGGGCCATGGCCTCAGCAGGTTCCACCCCTCTCGGATACCCAAAGGCACAGAAAAACGAGCACTCCCAACACCGATCTCCAGCCCCCTTCCTTCTATAGGCCAAAGGGACCGAAGCGCCTTGAGTTCGTTCCGAAAAAGACTGGGATACTGATCGAACCATGCATCGTATTCCTCCTTCCTTTCATGGAACACCTTGATCCGTTCGTCCTTGTGGTCATAAGAAGCCATGGGTGTGGAATTCAGAGGGGTCTCCATAAGCTTTTTGAGGGGAGTAAATGTATAAATATAAAAACGTATGTACGTATGTTTTTATATTTGTAT
The DNA here is from genome assembly GCA_964537825.1 of uncultured Weeksellaceae bacterium. Taxonomy (GTDB): domain Bacteria; phylum Bacteroidota; class Bacteroidia; order Flavobacteriales_D; family CAYVSK01; genus CAZIDL01. The sequence goes on along the minus strand of CAZIDL010000107.1, from coordinate 1,023 downwards.
AGCTTTGTCTGAACCGAAAACTGAACTGCATTCTATGACCAGCAAAAAAGATGAGAAGCAGCCGCTTCAAAGCCCCGAAAACCGCCAAGAGGATGAGGAGAAACTCCTCCAACGGAACATCTACGAGGAACTCGCCCAACTCAGCAGGGCCATGGCCCAACCCACCCGCCTCGAGATCATCGATCTCCTGAGCCAACGAGATCATAGCGTCGATGAACTCGCCAAGGCCATCGGCACGAGCCATGCCAACCTCTCTCACCACATCCAATACCTCAAAAAGGCTCACCTCGTGGAAGCAACCAAACGCGGAAGGGAGAACATCTATAGGATCCCCGAACGAGGCATCCTCGAAGTCTGGGATCGCATGCGGAAACTCGGCCTATCCCGAAATCCCGAACTTGAACGCCTCCTTCAGGAACTCCACGGTAAGAACGAAGAAGTGGCTTTTAGTGCCGAGGACCTGAAACGGAAACTCCATGACGAGGAATTGGTCCTCGTCGATGTCCGCCCCGAGGAAGAGTACCAAGCCGGCCATATCGCTGATGCCCTTTCCATTCCCCATGATCGGATCGAGCAGGAACTGAGCAAGCTCCCTAAGGATAAGGGCATCGTAGCCTATTGCCGAGGACCTTTCTGCGTGATGTCCGATAAGGCCGTAGAGGTCCTCCGTAGCCATGGCTACAAGGTCACATCCTTTCAGGAAGGCTTTACAGGATGGGTGGAAAAAGGCTATCCGGTGAAAAGACCCTCTAAGGGAAAAGATCAAAGAACAAGGGGGTGGGGATGAAAGGCACGAGCGACGAGCAAACCCGAATACTCAAATTCTACGAGGAGGGAAGCGTTTTCAAACCGGAGAACCTCCTCCGGGAAGCACGCCGCCAAATGAAGCTCCCCGAAGGGGAAGTCCCTGGGATATGTGTGTTGGACCCGGACGGAGATCTGGCAACATACCTCCAGGAGAAAGGATGGGCTGAAAAAGACCCTTATTGGGCCTGCTACCATTCCTCCCTCTACGATACGGAA
>CAZIDL010000106.1:0-5774 GCA_964537825.1 uncultured Weeksellaceae bacterium | reverse complement strand
TGGTGTCCCCTGGATTGTAGAACTCGAAGTGTACGTTCACCCGCATATCCCGGCCATCCAGCTCCATGTTGAGAACTTCCCGACGCATATCGATATCGGTATCTTCTACAGGGACCAATTGCCCACCGGTACCCTGCAGTGCCGTATCGTTGGGAGGGAAAGGGGCTTTGGCGGCCACAAGGAGCAGGAGTACGATGGAAAGGCCGAAAAGCTTTCGCATGGGTGATCGGATAGATCTTTTCCCCGAATTTAGAGGGATTTTGAAGAGTGAAAAGGCAATGCGAACAAATAAGCCAATGGTTCAGATGAGCCTGCTCATGGAAGGGATCGGAAGCTGTTCTTTCGAATGCATGCCTTGTTATATCTGTTCGAGATTTTGGTATTCGGTCGGTCTTATCTTTGAATCCATGTCGGGTCGTTTTAGGGGTTCATGCGTTCGGTATTTTCCCTTCTTCTCTTGTTTTCTACCACGGGTGTGCTCTATGCTCAGGAGGGTGATAAGCAAGGAGAACAGCTCCTCATTCTCGAGGATGGAAGCGATATCAGGGGAGTTATCCTGGAAAAGAGTAAGGATTCGATCCGCTTTGAAATGAATGGCGGAAAAACCTTGGTCCTCAGACGAGAGGAGGTGCGTGCGATCGAAAAGGTCTCTGGGGGAGAAGATAAAGGCGGTGGTCAAGGGGGGAAGAAGGAAGGATCTCAGGAAAAAAAGGGAGCTCCAAATCCCAAAAAGGGAGAAGAGGCTAAAGAGGATCCCAACCCGATCTTTCCTAGAGAGGGGTATCAGCATCACCTCTCCCCGGCCTTTTTCGGGGTTTTATCGCCTTCCGCCTGGCGGGTCGAGTTCGATCTTTATAGTTACCATACCTTTCGATTCAGCCCGGACTTAGCAGTGGGGACCTATGCTGGTGCACAATTCCGGGATGAGGTTGGAGGGGCTGGCCAATTCAGCCTGAGTTTTTTGAACAGCTTCGGCATTCTATTGAACGGTTATTTGTTGCACGATTCCCCGGTTGCTCCTTTTTGGAGGTTTCAAAGCGGATATAGCCGTGAATTCGAGGAACCCGGCCTGGAAGGCTTCTTCCTCGATCCGGGCTTCGGTGTTACTTTTTTCTACGGAGGTGGGGAGGGGAAAGGGATATCCCTTAGGTCGGATTATACCTTCTTTTACCTTGAAGAAAGGTTTGATCCTTCGATGATCGAAACGCATCGCTATCATGGGGTCAGCTTAGGGGTCGTTTTTCACTTGTGAGGAGCTGTTCGATCTTTACTGGTTCGGACCGACCTGTTCTTTTTGATCTTCCTGGATAGCTACAATGGGTGAAGGAGGACGATCTTCTTCTTTATGTGGAGATATCTACTTTTTTAAACCGATTTTTTTTCGAGGATCTGCTCAAAGGCGGAAAAGGTGGGCTTTTAGCTGTCTCTGGGTTGGAGATCCGATCAAGGTGATCGATACCCAAAGCGTCGTATATTCGGCCCCAAAGCTCCCTTAAGGCTCATGCGATCGATTCCGCTTCTCCTTTTCTCGGTTTTTACAGGGGGCTTGCTTTTCGGTCAGGAAGAAGCTGAGGAAAGACGACAGCTCTTGTATCTTCAGGACGGAAGTCAGATCAAGGGAGTGCTTTTGAGAATGAAGGAGGACTCGGTCCGCTTTCGGATGAAAGGTGGTAAGGTTTTGGTCATCAGCCGGGAAAAAGTAGAATCCATCAAGAAACTGCCCCGGGATGGGATGAAAGGATCAAATAAAGAGGGTGGGGCTGATGATGCCAATGGAAAAGGGTCAATGGGAGACCGATCCCCTATCTATCCCAGGGAAGGTTATCAGCATCATCTTTCTCCGAGCTTTTTCTTCAACCTCTTTTCAGGAAATGCTCGGACCGGCCTCGACATTTATAGCAACCATACTTATCGCTTCAGCCCGGACTTGGCAGTAGGGGTCTATGCGGGGGTACAATTTCAGGGTGGAAGTGGCAAGTACGATCTCGATTTTTTGACCAGCTATGGCGTTCTTCTGAACGGTTATTTTCTGCACGATTCGCCGGTAGCTCCTTTCTGGAGGTTGCAGTCAGGGTTTAGTACAGAGGGCTTTGATCATGGCCTTTATGGCCTGGAAGGCTTTTTTCTGGATCCGGGGTTCGGCGTTACCTTCTTTTATGGAGGAAATGAGGGAAGGGGCATATCCCTTAGGTCGGATTATACCTTTTTTTACCTCGAAGAATCTTATCGGTCCAATAACACCAGGAGGTATCGCTACCATGGGCTTTCAATGGGGGTCATCTTTCACTTTTGATGATTGATGCGTTTCCTTTCCGCTTTTTGATCGCCGAGGATCTCATCCCCGCAGTAAGACGATCTTTCCAGGCGAGCAGGGTGTTATGGTTCGTAATTCCCTTATATTAAAGGGTTAACTTCATTAATGGTATGGAACTACCTCATGGGCTAGAAAGGGGACACGGTCAAGGCCTCACAGGCTCGATCTGAAAGGAGCTTCGATGAGAAAGAAAAAGACCGAAAAGAAAGAGTGAATGTTGAACCAGCGACCGGCGATCAAGAGAGGCTCAGGTGAAGATCGAAAACCCGGGTCACTTTAAACCGGAATCGGTGGGTCAACTTGTCCGAGATTTCCACCTCAAGTAAGAGGCTTGCATTGCTCCTTACCTCGTGCATTTATAGTTCACTTATTTGCCCCCTTGTCTGCTCAAGACCACCCATCCAATTAAGGGGCTTATTGCTTGAAGTGTGTTTCTGCTGAACTTCAAGGAAGGTTAGGGGTGCCCTACTAATTCTTTCCTCTCTCTAAGCAGCCCCCTTCTATCTCTTCTTTTCTATCAAGGTATATCTGAAAGGATCTCTTGCTGAAAGAGGTTCTGTTCTAGGAAGCTTGATAGGGGAGGTGTATTTAAAATGTTGACACCAATGTTGACACCAACCCTTTTTATTGAAGCTGCAAAAAAGGCTAAAACCCCCTTAAGAAAAGAAGTGGGCGATGTTGGATTCGAACCAACGACCCCCTGCTTGTAAGGCAGGTGCTCTGAACCAACTGAGCTAATCGCCCTTAGAGGGTGCGAATATAAGGACTCCCGGCTACTCGGCCCCTTGTGCCCGCTTCTCTTTTTCCAAAAAGTCAGCCACCACAAAGGCACTTCCCCCGATCAATATCAGGTCTTTCCGCCCAGCATTTGCCCAAGCTGCACGATATGCCGCTTTCACCGATCCATAGGGTTCGCTCTGGATGCCTTGTTCTCGCAACTTCTCCCGGAGCTCATTCACTGGCATGGCCCGGGGAACGTTCGGCTGGCACGGATAGAAGCGACTTCCCTCGGGTATTTCCCGCAAGGCTTCCTCCCACTCCTTGTCATTCACCGATCCAAAGACGAAGTGGAGCTTTTCGTATTCTTCCTTCTCCAGTGAACGGCCGATCGAACGCAGCGCTTCCCTATTGTGCCCCATGTCCGCGATAACTTTCGGTTCTTTTGTCAGGACCTGCCAGCGCCCCAAAAACCCCGTATTCGGTATTACGTTAGCGATCCCCTTTTGCTCGGCGGATCCTGAAATGTTCCAACCGATGTCTCTCAATGCTTCGATAGCGGTCAGGGCAGTGCGGAGGTTCGCTTCCTGGTAAGTCCCTTGCAGATCGCTCGGAGGAAGCGTTCGCTGGAGTTCTTCGCTTCGGAGAATGGGAGCTTTCATTTCCTTGGCACGGTCCTCGATCACCGGAAGGGCTTTTTCCGGAATGTTCCCGAGGATGAGCGGCACGCCCTCTTTGATGATGCCGGCTTTCTCTCGTGAAATGCTCGGAAGGTCAGGCCCGAGTAACTGCATGTGATCATGACCGATGTTCGTGATCACGCTTAATTCAGGTTGAAGGATGTTGGTCGCGTCAAGGCGACCTCCCAATCCCGTTTCGACCACTGCCATATCCACTTTTTTACGTTTGAAATAGCGGAATGCGAAGGCCACAAGAAGTTCGAAAAAAGAGGGGGCGATGCCGGGATCCGCTTCCCAGTAAGCTTCCACTTCCTCCGCTATAAAGGCTTGGGGACATAGCGCTCCGTTCACCCGGATCCGCTCGCGCAGATCGAGGAAGTGGGGTTGGGTGTGGAGGCCGGTCCGATAACCGGCTTCCTGGAGGATGGAAGCGATGATATGGGCCGTTGACCCTTTTCCGTTGGTCCCGGCGATATGGACGGATGGGAAGCTTTTCTGGGGCTCTCCGTAAAAGGAGCAAAGCGCTTCGATGTTGCCGAGGTCGGGCTTATAAGCAAGATCACCCTGCCGTTGGTAGATCGGGAGCTGGTCGAAAAGAAGCTCGGTCGCTCGCTGGTAGTCCATCAGCGGAGCTCGAAAACGAAAGTGAACTGCCCTTTTTGCTCCACGGCCCCGTTGGGGTCAGGGTTGAAGCGAGCCTTTTTAGCGGCCTCCTGTGCCAACTTCAGCAGATTATCGCTCGTCGTGTTCGACTTTTGGAGATCGGGCGAGGTCCGTATCACGTTCCCCTCTTGGTCCACCCAGATATCGACCACTACTTTCCCTTCCTCCGTGGGTTTTTGGGGTTGGGGTTTTTGAAGGATCTTTCGCCCTGAAAGTTTCCAACTTCCCCCAGCTCCCGGAAGCGAACCTTCCCCTTTGGGTTGACCGCTCGGGTCCCCTTCGTTCCCGGTCTCACCATCATCCCCTTCGCCTCCTCCTCCTTCATCGTCCATATCCTTGAATTGCTCTTGAGCTTGCTTGAGCTCTTCGCTGACCTCCTGGGGTTCTTCCGCTTTCTTTTGCTCCTTTTCCCCCTTTTTCTCCCCTTCCTTGTTGTCCTGGGCATCGACCGGGGAGCTTTCTTGCGTGGCTGTCTTCTGGCTCGTTTCCTTGGGCTTTTGCCCCTGTTTCTGTTCCTTTTCCTGTTTTTGGGAGCTTTGCTCCTTTTCCTGGGTTTGGCTTTCTTGCTTTCCCGACCCTTTCAGATCCGTCCCGAAGTCCATGTTGATGGACACCATCTTCTCCTTTCGGGGCGGATGCGGTTCCTTCAGGCCGTAGAAGAGAAAGAAGAGGAGGAGCACCAAATGGAAGATGATGCTGCCGAGGATGGCCTTCCAGCGATCCCTTTTATGTTCCTTTTCGGGGTCCATTACTCCTTAGGTTCGGTCGCCAGAGCGATGCGCCACTCATTCTTTTTGGCGATGTTGAGGACACGGACCATCTTCCCGGTTGGTACGTTCTGATCCACGTGGAGTTTGATGGCGCTCTCTTCCCCCTGCCCTTTCATCTTCCGAACGAGGATCGGTTCCACCCTTTCAGGCTTCACTTGCTTTTCGTCGACATAATGGGTCAGGTCCTCCTTGATCGTAACGGAAACGATCGGCTTTTGTTTCGTCCGGTTCTTCCCGCTCGGAAGGTCTACGGGAAGTGCATAGGGACTGATCAGGGTAGAAACGATGATAAAGAAGATAAGGAGCAGGAAGACCAGGTCCGTCATCGAGGACTGGTTGAAACCCGTATTGATCCGATTCCTTGAGCGGAGGTTCATGCCTCAGAGCTGCTGTTATCGCTGTTCATGGCAGAGCGTTCCAGGATATCCATGAACTCGATCGAGGAGGATTCCATGTGATGGACCACCCGATCCATCCGGGTCACGAGCAGGTTGTAGGCGATGTAGGCGATGATACCGATCACGAGCCCGGTACAAGTAGTGACCATCGCTTGCATGATCCCGCCCGAAAGCTGCTCGATCTGCACGCCCTGTCCGCTGATCTTCATCTCGTGGAAGGTCTTGATCATCC
>CAZIDL010000105.1:0-5820 GCA_964537825.1 uncultured Weeksellaceae bacterium | reverse complement strand
CCGAGGTAGCGCTCGTACAAACGGATCCGGGTGGTGTTCGATCGATCGTCCTCTTCCTCGGTGGGTTCACCGGTGAATTCAAGCGTCCGGATGTGCGGATGCTCTCGGAGATACATTTTCACAACTTCCACCACCGTTGCCATGACGCGATAAAGCTCTCCCTTGTTCGTCGCCACGTATTCCTCACCCTCGAACTCTTCGTTGGTCACCCCGAATGCCACGGTGGCCGAAAGCAGATCATGCTTTTTCCGTGCGAAACACACTTCATATTCCATCCCACTGTCCGTGGTGAACAAGTAGGTGTTCCCCGAGGGGATGCGGGGCGGTATGATGGGATAAGGTTCGGGCATGGGGCTGTACGAAAATTATAAAATTCCGCTAAAGAACGATAAGAAGGCCGATCCCTCACGCTCCCCCTCGACCTCCAAGCTTCTCTTAATTTTGAGCATTCCTTTTTCTGACAGATGACGGGTTACGCTAAATGGATCGGCGCTGCATTGGGATGGATCTTCACAGGCCATCCGGTCGGCGCCTTGATCGGCTTCGGGATCGGAGCCATATACGACAACACACAGGTCATCAGATACGATGGGGGTGCTGGTATGCCTCAGGAAAGCTATACCCGCCCCAACGACTTCACGATGAGCTTACTGGTACTCTCGGCCGCCGTCATGCGCGCCGATGAGTCGGTAAAGCGTTCAGAGCTCGACTATGTAAAGAACTTCTTCGTGAAGCAGTTCGGCGTGGAGCAGACCAAGCAGCACATGAAGACGCTGCGGGAACTGATGGACAAGGAGATCCCCCTTCAGGAGGTCTGCGAGCGGATCCGCATGAACATCCAGTACGCTTCACGCCTTCAGCTCCTCCACTACCTCTATGGCATCGCCCGGGCGGACGGGCAGGTGGACAAAGCGGAGGTCGGGGTGATCGAACAGATAGCTGGTTACCTCGGGATCGATCAAAAAGATCAGGAGTCGATCAAGGCGATGTTCTACAAGGACACGGAGAGCGCTTACAAAGTGCTCGGGATCGATCCTGAAGCTAGCGATGAAGAAGTGAAAAAGGCCTACCGGAAGATGGCCGTCAAATACCATCCGGACAAAGTGGGGCACGAAGGAGAGAACGTACAAAAAGCAGCCAAAGAGAAATTCCAGAAAGTGCAGGATGCTTATGAGCGGATCAAAAAAGAGCGAGGGCTTTGACCCATGAACGAAAGCGCCAAGAAAACGCGGGGCCGTGCCATCAATGCTGCGATCATCCCGGTCTGCTTCGTGGCGCTCCTTTGGGCCCTGCACCTCTTGGGAATAGCGCAGGATCTCCGCCTTTATAAGCTTGGCATCCATCCCGGCCACTGGAAAGGACTGATCGGAACGGTCACCGCTCCGCTCATCCATGGCAGCTGGAAACACTTGATCAACAACAGTGCTCCCCTTCTGGTCCTTGGCTGGACCATGTTCTATTTTTATCGCCCGCTCGCGATCAAGGTCATCGTCTTCATTCAGCTCTTTAGCGGGATCTGGATCTGGCTATCAGCCCGGGAGAGTTATCACATCGGAGCAAGTGGACTTGTCTACGGCATGCTCGCCTTCATTTTCTTCAGCGGGATCCTTCGAAAAGAACAACGGTTGATAGCTATTTCGCTCCTTGTGACCTTCCTTTATGGAAGCATGTTCTGGGGCATTTTCCCCATCAAGACGGACATTTCATGGGAAAGCCACTTGATGGGAGGGATGGCAGGGGCCTTGCTCGCCTTCCATTATCGAAGAGAGGGTCCCCAACGTCCCTATTACCAATGGGAGCTCGACGAAATGCGGGAAGAGCAGGAAGATCAGCACCATACGGGCGGTGGCTATCGGAAGATCGTCTACCATTACCGGAAAACAGGTGGGAATGAGCAAAGAAGGGAAAAAGGATAAGCCCCCCATCACCGGCCTACCCGATAAGTTCATCCAATACCATCGGAATGGAACTTTTTCGGAGGAGCTCGATGCGTACCGGGTCGTGGTGGACGACCCTCCTTCGACCGCCGTAAGAGTTCATCCGGCAAAATTCCCAGGGGTCCCGCACGGGGAACGGGTCCCGTGGTGCGAGGAAGGATATTTCCTTTCGGAACGGCCCCGCTTCAACAGGGACCCCCTTTTCCACGCAGGAGCCTATTACGTCCAGGAAGCGAGTTCCATGGCAGTGGGAAGCGTTGTCGGGGCTCTCGTCAAGGATGCCGAAAGCCCTCTGAAAGTGCTCGACCTGTGCGCTGCCCCCGGAGGGAAAAGCACGCATTTGAGCAGCGTTCTTCCTGATGGGTCCATGCTCGTTAGCAACGAAGCGATCGGGAAACGGGTGCCATTATTGATGGACCAGGTCCGCAAATGGGGAATGCCCAACATAATGATCACCCAGGCCGACCCGGAGCAATTCGCCCGGCAGCTTCCTGAAAGCTTCGACCTTGTCCTCGTGGACGCCCCATGCTCCGGGGAAGGGCTTTTCCGCAAGATGCCGGAGCATCGCTCGGAATGGAGTCCGGGAATGGTGGAGCATTGCGCAATGCGCCAGAAGCGGATCGTGAACGAGGCCTGGAGGAGCCTGAAGGAAGGGGGGATCCTGATCTACTGCACCTGCACGATGAACCCCAAGGAGAACGAAGAGGTCCTAGCGCCGCTGATCAAGAGTGGCGAAGCATCAAGCCTGAGGGCAAGAGGCGCGGATCTGTCAGCTTGGGAACGGACGGAACTCGAGGACCTCAGATATTACCGATCCTGGCCACAGGATACTGGCGGAGAAGGTTTTTCGATGGGCCTCCTCCGAAAGGAAAAGGGCGATGGAGTGGGCAAAGGCCCCCTGGACCGGTCCCCTTCCAAAAAGAAAAGCAAGGGAAGCAGCAAATTTCCGGAACAGCTACGCTCCCTCCTTTCAGAGCCAGAGCGGTGGCATTCGCAAGAGCGCGACGGCGCCATCCATCTGATCGAAAAGGAACTCGAAGAAAACGGCCGCCAACTCGAAGGCAGGATCCCCGTGAAATGGAAAGGGACTTGGGTCGCGACCGAAAAAGGAAAGGAACTCCTCCCGAGTCCGGACCTTGCTTTATCCCCCATTATGGACCGGAACACCTATCCGATGTCGGAACTCGACGGAAAGGATGCACTCCGTTTCATCGCTCGCGAACCCTTGTCCCCGGAATCGTTCCCGGCAGGATGGTGCGGGATCACTTACGAGGGCGTACCCCTCGGATGGGTCAAGAACCTAGGCGACAGGGTGAACGGGCATTGGCCGAAGCGGTGGCGCTTGACGGGATATGACGGGGGAGCGGTCGTGGATATACGGGAAGAATAGCGAGCATGGACGTAGGGCGTCCATGCTCTGTTCATCAATCGCTCAGATCGCGGAGAACGCAGCGCAGCCGCTAACTTTCATCATTGTAGGGGCGACACGTGTGTCGCCCCTACATGGAGAATCGGGACCATCCCTGTTCACGGGGGAACAGGGCGACACGTGTGTCGCCCCTACATGGAGAATCGGGACCATCCCTGTTCACGGGGGAACAGGGCGACACGTGTGTCGCCCCTACATGGCCTACCCTATACCCTTCACTCCTGGCCTTCGTTCTTCACGCCTTCCTTCTCCTCTTCTTGCTCCTTCTTTTGCTGACCGTTCCCGCTTTGCTGGTTCTGGCCGTTGCCATTATCTCCGGGCGTGTTCACCCCGATCAGATCGACGCTGCGCTTGATGAAACGGTTCAGCTCTTCTCCCTTGAGGAGTCCCTGGGATAGTTTCCCCAGGTCGATGGCCTGCTTGGCCATTTCCTTCTTCTTCTCCTCATCCTGTTCCTTCAGCAAACGGCTAACGAGCGGATGGTTGGCGTTCACCACGAGGTTGTACATCTCGGGGAGTTGCCCCATCATGCCGCCACCTCCGGTAGCCTGTTGCTCTTTCATGCGCCGCATGAACTCGGATTGCGTGATCACCACCGGGTCGTCCTTTTCGCTCATGGGCTGGAACTGAACCTGATAATTCTCGCTCGGCACCTGCTCCTCGAAGACCGGCTTGATCTCGTTCTGCTCCTCCTCGCTGAGCTTGGACTCCTGGCTTTCCTCCTTCTGGATCAGATTGTCCACGGTGTCCGCATCCACGCGGGCAAAAGAGATGTTCTCCTCTTTCTGCTCGAGGCGCGTGGTGAGATGGCTAGCGAGCGGACTGTCCATCAAGAGCACGTCATAGCCGCGCTCCTGAGCCGGTTGGATGAAATTGTACTGCTCGTCCTTATCGTGGGTGTAGAGAAAGACCATCTTGTCGTTCTTGTCGGTCTGATGGTCCTTCACCTTGTCCTTGTATTCATCGAGTGTGAAGTACTTGCCTTCGATGTTCTTGAGGAGCATGACATCTTTGACGCGGTCGAAGAATTTGTCGTCGGTAAGAATGCCGTACTGGATGAAGACCTTGATGTCGTCCCACTTCTTCTCGAAATCCTCTCGGTCGTTCTTGAACATCTCCTTCAGCTTGTCGGCCACCTTCTTGGTGATGTGACCCGAGATCTTCCGCACGTTGGCATCGTTCTGCAGATAGGATCGGGAGACGTTCAAGGGAATGTCGGGGCTGTCGATGACACCGTGGAGGAGCGTTAAGAACTCCGGAACGATCTGCTCGACGTTGTCCGTCACGAAGACCTGATTGCTATAGAGCTGGATCCGGTTCTTCTGGACCTCCAGGTTGTTCTTCAGCGGCGGGAAGTAGAGGATCCCGGTGAGCTGGAAAGGATGATCGACGTTCAAATGGATGTGGAAGAGCGGCTCTTCGAAGGAGGTGGGATAAAGCTCTCGGTAGAAGTTCTTGTAGTCCTCCTCGCCCAATTCCTTGGGATCCTTCGTCCAGGCCGGTTCGGGGTTGTTGATGATGTTGTCGACCGTTTCCTTCTCCTTCTCGGATTCTTCCTTGTCCTCTTGCCCTTCTTTGGTCACCTCTTTCGTTCCGAACTTGATCGGAACGGGAAGGAATTTGCAATACTTATCGAGGAGTTCGCTGATGCGGTTCTCTTCGAGGAATTCCTCGTTCTCCTCATCGATGTGCAGGACGATGTCCGTTCCGCGGTCCTGCCGCTCACCTTCCCCGATCTTGTAGTTCGTGCTTCCGTCGCATTCCCAATACACGGGCTGAGCGCCATCCTGATAGGAGCATGAATGGATCTCGACCTTATTGGAGACCATGAAAGCTGAATAGAAGCCGAGTCCGAACTGACCGATGATATCGGCCTTTTCACCTTGCTCTTCGAGTTTCTTGGCGAATTCTTCAGCTCCTGAGAAGGCGATCTGGTTGATGTACTTCTCAACCTCTTCCTGTGTCATTCCGACCCCACGGTCACTAATGGTGAGGGTTTTGTTCTCACTATCGAGCTTCACCTCGATCTTATCGTCACCGAGCTCCCCGCCGAGCTGACCGGTGCGCGCAAGCTTCCGCACTTTCTCGGTCGCATCGACCGCATTGGAGATCAGCTCCCGGAGGAAGATGTCGTTATCGGAATAGAGGAATTTTTTGATGATCGGAAAGATGTTCTCCGACTGGACGTTGATCTGCCCTTCTTGCATCATGGTCTTTCGGGTTTTAAAGTTCGGCGGTCGCGAACGGGTCAAAGGTTGTGCCACGGGAAAAGAGGTGTCAATTTGTCACTTTGGGATAGAGGAGGCTTGAGGATGGAAAGGGTGGGGAGGGGATAATAGGGGAAAGCCCAAAGCATAAAGCCCAAAGTCCAAGGTTAACACCAGGATCCGGTCAAGACCTGTTCCAATTCTGAACTCACATGGCCATTAAAAGCTCACTGAAAGCCCGGTGGAG
>CAZIDL010000104.1:0-5867 GCA_964537825.1 uncultured Weeksellaceae bacterium | reverse complement strand
CTACGACGCTTTCAAGCAAGCTGAAACGGCCTGAAGAACGGATCAGAAATGGAAGGAACGAAAGAAAAGCAGCTCACAGGGACCGAGACTTTCCTCAATGAGCTTGCACCGTTCGAAGCGAACCCCTTAGCGGGTTCGGAACGGGTGGAAAAGGTCCAACAGGAAGCCCGCCAAGCTCTCCCTGAACTGGAATTCCCGACCACCAAGGTCGAGCGTTGGAAATACACGCGGGTGAACAAGGTGATCAAAGGGGATTATAGGATCCAGCCTTCCGAAAGCTCGATCGATATCAACCCCTACCTCCTCAACGAGGATCGCGATCGCCTGGTCTTCGTCAACGGGTTCTTCCGCGAGGACCTTTCCAAGGTACAGGAACAGGATGGGATCCATATCGAAAGCCTATCGAAGGCGGAAGGGAATGCAAAAGAAGTTGTCGAAGCCCATTATGGAACGCGCTCCCTTCATACGTCGGAGCCTTTCACGGCTTTGAACGGGATCTATGCCACCGATGGAGCGCTTATTCATATCGGGAAGGACCGGCAAGCTGAGCGACCGATCCAAGTCATCAACCTGACGGATGGGACGGATCGGTTCTCCAACCTGCACCACCTCATCGTGGCCGAGGAAGGGAGCGAGGCCCAACTCTTCATCTCCTACCACTCCAAAGAGGCTGGGAAATCGTTCAACAACTCCGTGAACGAATACATCGTGAAGCGGAACGCCAAGCTCTCTGTGGATAAAGTCCAATACGAGGAAGATACGATGTTCCAGATCGCCACGGACCAAGCTTATCAAGAAAGGGACAGCCGCTTCAGCATCAATACGATCACTTTGAGCGGAGGCTTGGTCCGGAACGACCTGAACATCGATGTAGAGGATGTGAACTGCGAGACCTACATGCACGGTCTCTTCGTAGAGAAAGGAAAGCAGCACGTCGATAACCACACGGTGGTCAACCACAAGGAACCGGACTGCTATTCCAACGAACTTTACAAAGGCATCCTTTACGATCAAGCCACGGGTGTCTTCAACGGAAAGATCCATGTGTTCCGGGACGCCCAGCGCATCGACGCTTATCAGTCGAACGGGAACATCCTTTTGGGCGATAAATCCACCGTTCACGCCAAGCCCGAACTCGAGATCTATGCGGACGACGTGACCTGCTCCCATGGATCCACGACCGGCCAATTGGACGAGAACGCCCTTTTCTATCTTCGGGCACGCGGTATCAGCGAGGAAAGCGCTAAAGCCCTGCTCGTTCACGCCTTTGCCGCTGAGGTTCTGGACCAACTCCACGATGCGAACGCAAGGGAGTTCACCATGGACCTTGTCAGGGAGCGCTTCGGATGGAACTTTTGAACATCAGATCATGAGCAGCCTAAAAACCGGACAAGCCCTGGATATCGAAAAGGTCCGGAAGGAATTCCCCACGCTCCATCAGGAGGTGAACGGGAAACCGCTCGTTTACCTGGACAATGCCGCCACTTCTCAAACACCAGAGAGGGTCATCCGGGCTCTGGATGCCTATTACCGCCAGGAGAACAGCAACATCCATCGAGGCAATCATTACCTCAGCCAAGCAGCTACTGAAAGTTACGAGAACGCCCGGAAAAAGATCGCCTCCCTGATAAACGCTCCCTCTGAAGAGCAATGCATCTTCACGAGCGGGACCACGGAGAGCATCAACACGGTCGCCTCAGCTTTTGCTCAAAAGCACTTTGAGGAAGGAGATGAGATCATCCTCAGTGAAATGGAGCATCATTCCAATATCGTCCCTTGGCAAATGGCCCGGGAACGAACGGGATGCAAGCTTCGGATCCTTCCGGTGACCGAAAAGGGTGAATGGGACAGCGAAAAGTTCGATGAACTTCTTTCCAAAAAGACCAAGCTGGTAGCCCTCAATCACGTGAGCAATACCCTCGGGACCATCAATCCTGTTAAAGAGATCATCCAAAAAGCCCACAAAAAGAAAGTGCCGGTGCTTCTGGACGGAGCTCAGGCCGTACCCCATACGGAAGTGGACCTTCAGGATCTCGATGCGGACTTCTACGCATTCTCGGGCCACAAGATGTTCGGACCGACCGGCATCGGAGTACTTTACGGAAAAAAGGACTGGCTCGAGGACTTGCCTCCTTATCAAGGGGGTGGTGAAATGATCGACCGGGTCAGTTTTGAAAAGACCACTTATGCCGGGCTTCCGAACAAGTTCGAGGCGGGCACTCCACCCATCGCTCAGGGAGTGGCCATGGGCACCACCGTGGACTACATTCAGGAGATCGGCTACGAAGCCATCGAAGCCCAGGAAGAAGAACTTTTAGCCCTAGCCACTGAACGGCTCCGCGTTATCGATGGATTGGAGATCATCGGGGATAACGAAGACAAAGCAGCGGTGATATCCTTTATCGTGAACGGCACTCATCCCTCCGATATCGGTGTCCTTCTGGATCAGATGGGTATCGCGGTCCGGAGCGGCCACCATTGCACCCAACCCCTCATGGACCGATACGGCATCCCGGGAACAGTCCGGGCCTCTTTTGCGTTCTACAACAGCCATGAGGAAGTAGAACGCCTTGTGGACGGCGTCAAAAAAGCCGTGAAAATGTTGGGTTGAGATGAGCGACTCGATCGAGAAAGAACAACAGGAAGTGGTAGAGGACTTCGCCCTCTTCGATGACTGGGAAAGCAAATACGAGTACCTCATCGATATGGGCAAGGACCTCGAACCCATCGACGAGGAACACCGAAAAGACGAGAACCTGGTCCGCGGTTGCCAATCCCAGGTCTGGCTCCATGCTGACCTGGATGATGACGGAAGAGTTCACTATCAGGCCGATAGCGATGCGATCATCACCAAGGGGATCATCGCCCTCCTGGTCCGCGTGCTATCAGGTCACGAGCCGCATGCCATCGCTAAGAGCGAACTCCATTTCATCGACGAGATAGGTCTTCGGGAACATCTCTCCCCAACCCGCTCCAATGGCCTTAACAACATGGTGAAGCAGATGAAAGCTTATGCGTTGGCTTTTGAAGCTCGTTGATCTCCATGCGTTTCCTGCAAGCTTCCCGGAAGGATCTGACCATCCTCAATTAGCGGGTTCCATCCCATTATCTTGAAAAAAGGAGCTCCCTTAAGAGATCGAACAGAACTCCGGCTAGATCGCTCTTAAGCAGGTCAGTTCGGTCATGTTCAGTCACCCAAGCTCTGAGAGGCTCCAACAAGGCTTATGGATAGGGCGGAAAAGGCGGACCGTCGGATGAAAAGGGATCCTTTTCCTTGGAGCCATTTCGATGCTCGTTTTGGAGGGGGAAGCGACGATAAAAACCATGAACACCCCCACGAAAGAAGTGAAAGCAGCTCATTTTAACATCTGAGTATTTTTCCTCCTTGTCATAAACAGGAGCAAGTCTCCCCCAACATCAGAAGACACACCTGTCACTAGATCCTTTCAAAAAAGTTTATATTAATGCCTTCTTACCCGATCTATTGATAAAATGGCCCATCAGCAATTTTCCTTCTTATCTCCCATCATCCATCGAGCCTTTTTCTTTTTGATCGTTCCGGTCTTGATCTTCTCTCCCTTCAATGCCTTAACCCAAGGGGAAATGGAAGTGGACAAGGACGGTGTTCGACTGGAAGAAGGGAAACCTTATGAGCGGATCCGGACCCGATCGGGGGTCGCCTTTCATCGATTCGGGGAAGAGGTCTTGTCCGTGAAATTCAGCAAGAATTTTTACACCGTTCATGTTCAGAAATACAGTCTGGCGGAACTAAAGGAGATCGACCGGAAAGAGGTGTCAGCTCCCGACCGGAAAGTTACTCCAGAAGCGGCTTTTTTTAGCGAAAAAAAAGGAGGAAGATTTTCGATCTTCTACTCTTGGCGCAAAAAAGAATTCTTGGGGAAGGACCAGGAGTTCCTTTATTATCGGAATATCAACCGGAAATCCCTTAGCTATACGGACACGATACGGGTTTTCTCGATCAAGAAGGGATATGAATTGGATTCAAAAAAAGGGATATGTGGCTTTCTATGCTTTACAAATGCTGACAAATACGATATATACGGCTCCAACAATGACTCCATCCTTCTTGGAACTTTTCATTTGGAGGATGAAGTAGGCTCCGAACCAGAAGATTCTGCTTTCATACGTTTTTTCATGCTCGACAATGATTACGATATCATTTGGGAAGGAAAGGGGACCATGCCTTACAAAAAGGAACGTTTGAATTATTACGGTTTTCTGGTCGGAGAGGACAAGGATTTTTTCGCGATCGGAGAAGTGGATCGGGGAGAGGAAGGATCCGAGGGGTCCGGACATTTCGAGATCCTCAAATTCCTTCCCGATAAGGGGATTTTCACCGGAGAACCTATAAAAACCGGGGAGAAGACCATCCATTCCATGACCATTAGACAAACAGCCCCCGACCGTTATTTATGTACGGGCACTTACAAAAAGTCCGAAGAAACAGAGTATGTAAAAGGTTTTTCTCCTTCTTTTTTGATGAGGATCTGAATTATAGACACATGAAATGGCATGCCATTTCCAAAGATCATTTGAACCTCTTCCGACCTCAAGATATCGTCGAAAAGAACAAGGAAAAGGGATATGACCATAAAAACGTAGGCATCAGGTCTTTGGATTGGAAATACATCCACAGGGACACTTCAGGGAATTTTTATATCGTGGCTGAAGAGAATTATTCCAATATGGAAATGTATTATACAGAACTCACAAAGTTCTATTATTACAGAAACATTTTTGTTATCAAATTATCCCAGGATCTAGAAAAGAAATGGATCCGTGTCATTCCGAAGCACCAAAAATTCACCGACCCGGAGAACAAATTCTCTTTCACCTCCTTTGGCCTGAATAAGGGGCTCTTCTTCTTATACATGGACCATCCGGAAAATTTGGAGGTATCCCCGGACCAGGAACCGACATCGATCATGAGGAAAACGGCTTGGACGATGCATGGAGCCCTGGTGACACCGGAGGGCACGGTCCGAAAGATCCCGGTCATGGACCCTTCAGAAAGGGGACTTGATGTGCCACGATTCCCGTTCGCACGAATGGAAAAGGTAAGCCCCAACAGTATTGTGATGGAGATGCGTAAGGGAGGAGGGAAGGAAGTACTTCTGGAGCTTACTTTGAAATAAAAAGTGAGTGAATAAGGGAGTTGGCTCCGGTAGATCCACCGAACGCCGATACCGTGGTGGAGTTTTCCACTCAAAGCGGACCTCGGATCGATCGCTCGGGAATGATCGGCATTATGAAGATACTTAAGAACAAAAAAGTTCCTCACACGTATTTGAAATAGATAGGAACCGTCAAGCCATTCCCTTTATCTTAGAAGCCTATGAGCCAGGAAGTCGATAAAAAAGCCCTCGAGGACCGGATCATCCAGGTCCTTAAGACCGTTTACGATCCCGAGATCCCCGTGGACATTTTCGAGCTCGGACTGATCTATGAAGTTGAGGTCAAGGATGATGCCTCCGTATACGTTCAGATGACCCTTACATCCCCTTCCTGTCCGGTCGCTGAATCGCTTCCGGCCGAGGTAGAGGAAAAGGTGAAGCAAACGGAAGGGGTAAAGGATGCGGAGCTCGACCTGGTCTTCGATCCGCCCTGGAGCAAGGAAATGATCAGCGAAGAAGCCCAGCTGGAGCTAGGGCTGTTGTGAGGCCACCTTTTGTAGTAGGACAAGTCGCGACTTGTCCTACGCTACGGAAAAATAGCCTCGAACAGGATAAGAAGTTCATCAAGATAGGCCCAATATGAGGGATCAAGAAACAGAACCCCCCATCGAGAACAAGGTCGAGAAACGCATGGAAAAGGGGGGTGTGAAGGAGCTGGACCTTGGAAGCTTC
>CAZIDL010000103.1:0-6407 GCA_964537825.1 uncultured Weeksellaceae bacterium | reverse complement strand
TCGCCATCATCGCCCACGTGGATCACGGGAAGACCACCCTCATGGACAAACTCCTCCATCAGGCCAAGGTCTTCCGCGAAGGCCAGGACGTGAACGAACTCGTCCTCGATTCCAACGACCTGGAACGGGAGCGGGGGATCACGATCCTCTCCAAGAACGTGGCCGTGCGCTACGAAGGGGTCAAGATCAATTTCATCGACACACCTGGCCACTCCGATTTCGGAGGAGAAGTGGAACGGGTCCTCAACATGGCTGACGGAGTCCTCCTGCTCCTGGATGCGGCTGAAGGTCCAATGCCCCAAACGCGTTTCGTTCTGCAAAAAGCCCTCGAGCTCGGTTTGAAGCCGATCGTCGTCATCAACAAGGTCGACCGTCCCGATCGGGACCCTGACCGCGTGAGCGAAGAGCTTTTCGAGCTCATGTTCAACCTCGATGCTTCGGACGAACAGCTCGAATACGTGACGGTCTACGGCTCCTCGAAGGAAGGATGGATGGGACCCGAGTGGAAGAACCCGAGCAATGATGTCTCCTTCCTTCTGGATACGATCCTCAAGGAGTTCGATCCCCCTGAAGAACGGGAAGGCAGTTTACAGATGCGGGTCAGTTCGCTCGACTATTCCTCATACACCGGCCGCATCGCCATCGGGCGGATCCACAGAGGGTCCCTGCAGGAAGGTCAACGCGTTTCGATCGTCCATCGCGACGGAAAGGTCCACACCTCTACCGTCAAAGAGCTTTATGTTTTCGAAGGGCTGGGAAAGGAGCGGGCCCAAGGGGAAGTGAAGAGCGGTGAGCTGGTGGCCATCGTAGGCCTCGAATCCTTCGACATCGGCGATACGATCGCGGACTCTGAAGAACCCGAAGGGTTGACCCCCATCAAGGTGGACGAACCTTCCATGAGCATGCTCTTCACGGTGAACGATTCACCTTTCTACGGGAAAGAAGGGAGTTATGTCACCTCCCGCCATATCAAGGACCGACTTTTCAAGGAGACCGAGAAGAACCTGGCATTGCAGGTGGAAGAAGGCGAAGGCGGGGATGATATGTTAGTCTATGGCCGGGGAGTGCTCCACCTTTCCATCCTTATCGAAACGATGCGGCGGGAAGGCTACGAATTGCAATTGGGGCAGCCACGCGTGCTGATCAAGGAGGTCGAAGGGGTGAAGCACGAACCCATCGAAGTCCTTCACGTCAACAATGTGACCGAGGAGAGTTCCGGCCAGGTGATAGAAATGGTCAACCAGCGGAAAGGCGAATTGCTGAACATGGAGAAGAAGCAGGACGGACGCGTGGACCTGGAATTCCGGATCCCCGCACGGGGGCTCATCGGCCTCACGAACCCCGTCCTTACGATGACCGGGGGCGAAGCGATGATCTTCCACCGTTTCGATGGCTTCGAGCCCTGGAAAGGGGATATGCAGCAAGAGCGGAAAGGATCCCTGATATCCATGGAGACCGGGACAGCAACAGCCCATGCCCTCAACAAACTCCAGGACCGCGGCCGTTTCTTCATCGACCCCAACGAGGAGGTCTATGCCGGCCAGGTCGTAGGTGAGAGCACGCGCCATGAAGATCTGACGCTCAACGTCACGAAGGGGAAGAAACTGACGAACATGCGCTCCTCCGGAGCTGACGAAAAGATCAACATCGCTCCGGCCACCAAGTTCTCTCTCGAGGAGGCCATGGAACATATCGTTGCGGACGAATACGTGGAGGTCACTCCCAGGTCCCTCCGCATGCGAAAGATACAGCTCAGCGAGTCAGCACGGAAGCGGGAGCAGCGAGCGGAGAAAAAGGAGGCTTAGCACTGGCTTTGGAAAGGCATCAAAGCCGGATGCCCATCACCAGCACATCATCCACCTGTTCCTGTTGGGATTGGTCCTTCCAATCCTCGAACGTGCGGTCCAGGATCGCTTTCTGGTCCTCCAGCCCCTTTCCGTGGATATTCACCAATAGTTCCTTGAAAGGGCCATAACGGAACTTTTTGCCCTGAGGACCGCCGAACTGATCGGCATAGCCGTCGGAAAAGAGGTAGAGCATATCTCCTCTTTGCAGCCGAAGGGATACGCTGGAAAAAGGGGTCCGATCGAACTCGTTATAACCAACGCTCTTCCTTTCAGCAGCGACCTCGATGCCGTCCGAACGCTTCTTGAAGGGACGGAGACGTTCTTTTCCGGAGGGATCTCCGAACCCATTCTCAAAAAGCTCCTCGGCGATACCTTCGCGGATAACGTAAAGGGGATTGTTGGCACCGGCGAACTCCACCATCATGGCGTTGGCGTTCGCTTCGGATCCATCGTTCTTTCCATTCGCAAGGGGAAGCTTCACCAATGCCGCGTCCATCCCATCGCGCGCATGTTCACCTTCGTTCTCCCCACCTAGTTCCCGCTCGACCCGATCGCGAAGAAGGGTCAAGAGTTCCCCGGCCCCTATATCCCCATGATTGGCCAAAACTTCGTTCAACAAGGAAATACCGAGCATGGACATGAATGCGCCCGGAACACCATGGCCCGTGCAATCGACGGCGGCGAAATAGAGGTTCCCCTCGTGTTCCTTCATCCAATAAAAATCCCCCGAAACGCGGAATTGCGGTTTAAAAAGAATGAAATGGGCCGGCGCTTTTTCCGGAAATGAAAGCCTCGATGCCAAGAGCGCAGATTGGATCTTCTGCGCATAATCGATGCTGTCCGTGATCTCTCGATGAGCTTCTGAAAGCTGTTCGTGGGCCTTTTCCGTCTTTTCCTTTTCAGCCCGGATCTCGCGGGTCCGCTCTTGAACGACCTTCTCCAGGCGCCGTTTCTGGGCGGCCAAACGCCTTCCGTTGGCCCAAGCCACTACCCAGATGAAAAGGAAAGCAGCGACTCCGTAACCTGCATAGGCCCAGTTGCTGCGATACCAAGGCGCGAGAATGCGAAAGCGATAAGCAGCGGTACTGCTGGTTCGGCCGTATATGTTCCGTGCCCTGACCCGAAAGCAGTAAGCCCCTTCATCGAGGTTCGTATATTCTTTCTTTGTTTCCTTCTCCCATTTGCTCCAACTCGTGTCGAAACCTTCGAGCTTGTAGCTATAGGTGACGGCATCCTGACGGTCCGGAAAGGGGGCTGCGAAGCGGAACTCCATCCTGTTCTTCCCGTAAGGGAGCATCGGCACCCTATCCGCCGGTTGCTCGTTCACTGGCAAACGTCCGAGGAACCCACCCGCTCGAGGGATCGAATAACTCCCACCGAAGAGCAAGCTGTCCTCACTACCGACGACCTCCAGCAAACGGCAGGTCCATTCCCGATCATAGGAAAGCTTCATGTTCGGATGATAACATGCTGCTCCCTGATCTCCCCCGATCCAGACCTTTTCTCCATCCGGATGGATGGCACGGACCTCTCCGATATCCAGCGCATTGAAAGGGACGCTGTCCGCCTCATATTTTTCCCCTTCCGGGCGCATCAGTACGATCCTTCGCTCCCCTTTAAGGGTCCAGATCCGTCCGCCGTGCCCTTTTTCGAGGATCGGAAGCTTTTCCTTTCCGCAGAACGCTCGGCCACGGCTGCAAGCTTCTTCGAACCCTTCACCATCGAATCGGTAAAGCCCCTCTTTGGTCCCGAAAAGGCAGGATGCCTCCTTCCAGGGATCCTGAAAGACGACCACAGGCCCCTTAGGCAATCCGTCCGTACTGTCATAGCGGATCAATTCGGTCCCTGAAAAGGACGTATCGGTCCGTACGGCAAGCGCCCCTCCTACACGCTTTCCTCCCCATAGCCGGATAGAATCCGCAGGAAGCCCGGTCCGACCGTAACCGACCCAGGGTAGATCCCCTGCAGCACGTTCGGAGACCTCGATCTCCCGTTCCCAATTTCCGGAACTCTTGCGGCGGTGCACATAAAGCCCGAGCTGCCCCCCGAACAGGATCCTTTCGGAATAAGGAAGCTCGGTCAGGTCCATCGGGCCTGAGTTGTCCAGGTCAGGATCCGCGATCTCACGGGCCGGACCTTGCCTATCGCTGTACAAAAGCCGCTTTTCTCCCGCGATAAGAATTCCATCCCTGAAAGGAATGACGCCCATGCATTGCTCCTGCGTTCCCGGGATCCGTTCAAACCCGTCCTTTGCTCCTTTCCAGGACCAAACCCCTTGCGAAGTGGCCATCACCAACGTTCCTCCTGCTGATCGATCGATATCGTTGATGCCGCCATCGAAGCTCGACCCCTTATCCAGCCGGGTGAAAGGGGTTCCGGTATGGATCAGCGCGATCCCATCGTTGGTCGCCGCCCATAAGTTCCCGCGCCGATCCACCTCCAAGTCCCAGACCATAGGAGAAGGGAGCCCTTCCGTCGTGGTTATATGAGCAACGCATCCTCCCTCTGGCCCCAGCAAACGAACACCACCCTGCATGGTACCGACGGCATAGGCCGCTCCATAAGGGTTCCGTTCCGGCTTCAGGGAAGCTCCAGAGAACACCCGTTCCTCCTTGAGGATCCCCCAGACCTTTCGACGTTCGCTCTCATCACTGGGGAATGGCCCAACAGTACCCTTTTCCGGATCGTAACGCTTGAGGCCGGAGCGATCGGTAAGAACGATCCATTCCGCTTCACTTCCATGAAGCGGCAAGAGTCCGGTCACGCCGATGTCGTCGTTCGGGGTCAATTCCTTGGGAGCAGGTAATTGCTTCTTTCGATCCCCCAGGAGCCGATAAAGTCCTTCATCATCATCCTGGATGATAGGGGTTCCATCCATATCATGCATCATGTAGAACTTGTCCTTCGGGAGGATCCGCGTGATAGAGTCGCCATCGAAGCGAAAGACCTGATCGAAAGCGTTGAAATAGACCCCTCCTCCTTTTTCATCGAAAGGCACCGTACTGATATTCCAAATGGGACCGGTGTCCCGCAGGGAATCAGGTAAAAGGGGCAGAAGGGACCGAAAAACGAGCTCACCCGAGCTGTCCGGAACGATCACTCCCATCTTCGAATCCCCACCGATGAAAAGGCGTCCCTTTTGATCCCTCCGCATGGCTGTTATGGAGACCCCCCATCCGAAGCTCAGCTTCGAGAACCCTTCCCCATGATGGACCATCACGTTGCTACCCACCCCAAAAGCGGTGCGTCCTCCGGAAAGCCGCTCTACACTAAAAGCCTGGGGATGCTCACCGAGTTCCTGAGAAGTGAAAGGCGTAACCTGCGGTGGAAAGGTCTGGGCGGAGGTTCCAAGGAACATAGAACTGAGGGTGAGAACGAAAAATGCAATGCACCCTCTTTTTTTCAACTCGCGACTCCCCGGCATTTCCATGTTCTGCAATATAGAACGGCCATAGGGACTGAACAAGGAACTGCAGTCCTTCTTTTCAGGAAGCATCTTTGATAGCTTCGCAAAAAAGTCGCCCGCTTTTTTTATGGGAAACTTGCTCCAAAACCTTTGGAAAAAGGGTCTTCTCCTTTGCGGGATCGGCTTTCTGTTCGCTGCGGTCTACATCGGGATCAAGGAAGAAGGCAAAGAAGGAAGTTCACGGGAGGCTTACGAGGAATACCTGGCCGAACGATCCGGCAAAGATCCAGAGGTAAGGGGGGTCCGCCCTGACGAAGAACCTCCGGGACCTGCCATGCGGCAGCATTTCCTGGCAACGATGGACCCTACCCTCAAGCGACCGACCCCTGAAGCGATCCCCCGGATCCTGGCCCGTTTGAACGAGGAAGATCAGGGGGCCGGAAGAAGTTCCACAGCATGGACGGAGCGCGGACCGGACAATGTGGGGGGGCGGACCCGTGCGATCATGTTCGACCCCAACGACGGCACCAACACGAAAGTCTGGGCCGGTGGGGTGACCGGAGGCCTTTGGTACAATAGCGACATTACCTCCTCAAGCTCTTCCTGGCAGAACGTGAACGACTTCTGGAAGAACATCGCTGTGACCTGCATCGCCTATGATCCCAACGATCCGCAAACTTTTTACGTGGGGACCGGTGAGCAACTCGGTGGAGGCACGAGCCGGGGACAAGGAATCTGGAAGTCGACGGACGGAGGGAGCTCATGGAACCAGATCGCCTCCACGGACGATTTCTATTACGTGAACGACCTGGCTGTAAGGGATGAAAGCGGAAGCAGTACGATCTATGCAGCGGTGAGCGGCTCCCATTACATGGGGGTCTTTCATACTGCTAACGAAGGACTCCAGCGATCGACGGACGGGGGGAGCACCTGGTCCCAGGTCCTTCCCGATGCACCGAACGGAGCACCTTATGCTCCCGCTGATATCGAAATAGGGGCCGACAATACGATCTGGGTAGGCAGCACCAAGAACATTTATTCGGGAGCTGATGCCGGAGCCCGGGGAGGTGGCAGGGTCTTCTTCTCCGACAACGGGACGGGCTGGACCGATTATACGCCATCCGGCGAGAACCATGAGCGGGTGGAGGTTGCAG
>CAZIDL010000102.1:0-6412 GCA_964537825.1 uncultured Weeksellaceae bacterium | reverse complement strand
ATCTTCTCGGCGTCCGGGCCGTGATCGCAGAAAGCTACGAGCGGATCCACCGAAGCAACCTCGTGGGAATGGGGGTCCTTCCCCTGGAATACCAAAAAGGGGACAACGCGGAAAAACTCGGGCTCGATGGATCCGAACATTTCAGCATCACCGGGATCGATGAAGGCCTGGAGCCCGGAAAGCAATTGAACGTGAAAGCCGAAAAGGAAGGCGGCGAAGATCCGGTCGAATTCAAAGTGACCTGCCGTTTGGATTCCGCCATCGAGATCGAATACTTCAAGAACAGCGGGATCCTGCAATACGTGCTACGGCAGTTCCTGAAGAACAATTGATCCCCCAGCGTGGGGTTTAAACCCCACGCTGGGGGCGATGGCGCCTCTCTTGATCTTTGATATACGCCCGAACGGCCGAAACGGCACCCTCATCGATCGCCTTTGCATAATATTCCCGTTGCCAACGGAAATGCTCGCCGGTGAGTCCGTTCTCATTGATATAACGTGATGACTCCCCCTTCAACAGTTTGGCGACCTGCGCGATCGAACGATCGGCTTTGAGTTGGACCAAACAATGAACATGATCCACGTAACCGTTCACAAGGTCCACCCCCAGACCGTTCGCATCAGCATATCGCTTGATATGCCTAAATACCTTGATCCGAAATGAACGTGGCTTCAATAAAGGCTCCCGATACTTGGTGGAAAAGGTCAGGTGCACCCAGATCCTCACTTGACTCATGCACCAATGATAAAGAGAGGCTTTTTTTGAGCGTTGGACGGGATCCATCGTGATACTCTCGTATGTTCGGCTCTCGGCTCGCTTGGGGTTTAAAGCCAAGCGAGCCTACGAGAGCCTCTGAGCATCACTTTAAAGCCCCGAGCGGCGTATCCTCCCAGTTTCGGTAATTGCCAAGGGACAGGGTCCAGTCGTAATCCTTGAAAACGAGTTCCGGCGAGGCATCCCCTGAAATGATATCGTAGCGACGGAGCATCTCGCGGATACCGTCCTTGCCCCCAAAGTCACCGCGGAACCAGCTAAATAGAGCCACAACGTGGGCTTTCCCGTTCTTCAGTTCCGTGGTCTCCTCCAGGAACTTCCGGCTCATATAGTCCAATTCCTTATCGATCCGCTCAGCATGGTGAACAGCCACCGGCGGGCAATTCCTGGCTCCGCAGTTCAGGGCGAAATGGATCCTGGGATCGAGTTCGTCGAGCCGGAAGCGCTTTTCAAAGCTTCCGGGGAACATCTTATTGGCATAGCCCATCGACACCTTCACTTTGGAGCGTCGGATGATCCCGTGCTCGATCTTATCGAAGCTTAATTTTTCACCCGCGATGGTGACCCGTTCCTTTCCGAAAAAAGCATCCCGATCATCATAAAGGCTTGGATCCTCCTGCAATAAGATCTGGATATGGGCATTGTACACGTTCAGCCAAAAAGCAAGCCTTTTGGGATCCTCGTCCAATTCCTTATCGAGTGCTTCTACAGAGGCCTCCTCCAACTTCTTCCGGACCTTTTCATAAGGTCTCTCCTCTTTCACACGTTCCATCAATTCCCGAGCAAGCTCCACATAGGAATCCCCTGTCCCAGAAGAGGCTTCAGCCGCGGCAGGAACAACTCCCATCAATAGCGCCGAGAACAAAAGCAAGCAAGAGCAGGTCCGGTTAAAAGATCTCATAAAGTAAGTATTCTGAATTTCGTCCGTCTTCTATCACGACGAAGCTTACGATGGACCCTGACAAATATCCTACATGGCCACCGATCAGCTGATCAGCGTGATCATCCCGACCCATAGCGAAAAGGGAACGATCGGACCTTGCATCGAACGCCTTTGGAAGCGGGCGGGATCGACCGCTCTCGAGCTCATCGTGAGCGACGGTGGTAGCTCGGATGGGACGCTCGAAGAGGCGAAACAAGCAGGGGCGGACCGGGTGCTCAGTGCTCCTTTTGCAGGAAGAGCAGCTCAAATGAACCATGGAGCATCCTATGCAAAAGGGGAACTCTTCTATTTCCTTCACGCTGATGCCACCCCTCCTCCCCTTTTTGATCGGGATATCCGGAACGCGGTCTCCCTTGGATATCAGGCAGGGACCTTCCGCTTTCGTTTCGTCCCGATGCGTCCATGGATGCTTCGTTTGAACAGCTTTATGACGCGATTCTCATGGGCGTTCGTTCAGGGTGGGGACCGTTCCCTTTTCATCGAACGCCAGCTCTTCGGATCGATCGGAGGTTACGATGAAGAGCGAGCGATCATGGAAGATTTCGAGATCCTGGAAAGGATCCGCCCAAAGACCCCCTTCCGGATCGTCCCAAAAGCCGTCGAGGTCTCCTCCAGGAAATACCGCAAGAACGGCTATTTCCGTGTCCAATACGCCAATTGGAAGGCTATGCGGCTTTATCGACAAGGAGCGGATACCAAAAGGATCCTCCGGGAGTACAAAAAGATCCTCCATTCGGATACGCCAGGTTATTGAAGGAGATGATCCGCTTCTATCCGGATAACTGCATTCCTCTTCGTACAACTGATCACATCTCTTATCTTTAAAACAGGAGCAGCGAGAAGCTGAGATCTATGGCACAGAACCGCGAACTGAGCGAGATATTCAATGAAATGGCCTCTATCACCGAGTTCCTCGAAGGGAGCCAGAGCTTTCGGGCATCCGCCTATCAGAACGGAGCGGACGCCTTGAAAGAATTGGACACGGACATCGAAGAGCTGGCAAAGGAACAGGACCTGACCAAGATCGAGGGCATCGGGAAGAGCATCGCGAGCAAGATCGAGGAATACCTTGAAACGGGCCATATCAAAAAGCTGGACGAACTCCGGGGCAAAGTCCCTGAAGAATTGGTGAAGATGATGGCCGTTAAGGGTCTCGGCCCGAAAACCCTTCGCAAGTTCTACGACGAACTGGGCATCCGGGACCGAAAAGGATTGGAGCAAGCGTTGAATGACGGATCCATCGAAGGGCTGGAAGGATTTGGTGCCAAAAAGGTAGAGAAGATCCGTCGGGGACTGCAAATGCACGATGAGGTAAAAGAACGCGTGCTACTGATCCAAGCAGAGGAAGTCGGAAATAAGGTCCTCGAACGGATGAAGGATCTGCCGAGGATCCTTCGGATGGAGCTTGCGGGCAGTCTGCGCCGCCGGAAAAGCACCGTGGGGGATATCGACCTCCTTATCGCCGCTGCTGAGGAGGACCGACCAGGGATCCACGAAGCTTTCGTCAACATGGAGCATGCGAAAGAAGTGATCGCCCACGGGACCTCCAAGTCGAGCATCTTGCTTAAAGAGCACGACCGGCAGATCGACCTCCGGACCGTGGATGAAGAGGAATGGGGTGCGGCCCTCCATTACTTCACCGGTTCACAATCCCATAACATCCGGATGCGAAGTCTTGCCCATGAAAAAGGATGGAAGGTGAGCGAATACGGCGTCTTCGACCAGGGGACCGGTGAACGGATCGCTGGTAAGAGCGAGGAAGAGATCTACGGGGCCTTCGACCTCCAATGGATCCCCCCCGAACTACGGGAGGACCGTGGAGAGATCGAAGCAGCACGGGAAGGAAGGGTTCCCAAACTCCTCGAGACCAATGACATACAAGGGGACCTCCACATGCACTCCGATTTCAGCGATGGACGTCATTCCCTGGAAGAGATCGCAAAGCATATCCTTGAAGAACGAGGGGATGCTTATCTGGCCATCACCGATCATAGCAAAGCGGTGGGTGTAGCAGGAGGCATGGACGATGAAGGATTCCTCGAGCAGAAGAAGGCCATCGAAACCCTCAAGGAACGCTATGGTGAGGATCGGATCTTCCAGGGGGCGGAGGTGGATATCCGCTCGGGAGGAGCGCTCGATCTTTCAGACCACACCCTCGAAAAAATGGATTGGGTGGTCGCCTCCATCCACAGTGGAATGGACAGCGATAATACCGAACGATTGATCAAAGCCTGTGAGAACCCTTACGTTAATGCGATCGGCCATCCGACGGGTCGCTTGATCGGTTCCAGGAGCGCTTATGAACTCGATATCGACGCTGTAATGAAAACCGCTCAAGCTACTGGGACCGCCCTTGAGATCAATGCCCAAGCTCAACGGATGGACCTCGACGATGAATTGGCTATGAAGGCTAGGGAAATGGGGATCTGGCTGGTCATCGATACGGACATGCATCGGCTTCATCATTTGGACCAACGCTCCTTCGGGGTTTCCGTGGCAAGAAGGGCTTGGTGCACGGCTCCTGATATCCTGAACGCCCGGTCGGCTGACCGGATCCGTGAAGTGGTCCACCGCAAGCGCGAAAACTCCTTATCAAAAGCATGATCCCATGAAACGGCTCGTTCTACCCTTCCTCTTCTTCATTTTCCTCCCCCGACCCTCTACAGCACCTCCCGACGCTGATATAAAAGGATCCGAGGAAGTATGGTCCACTCCACCTGAATTGGATGTTCCCGAATCCGTGCTCTATGATGATGAACGACGCGTTCTTTACGTATCGAACATCAATGGTGACCCGACCCAAAAGAACGGAAAGGGATACATCTCCAAGGTGACCCTCGACGGGAAGATCCGCGACCAGAAGTGGATCAAGGGATTGCATGCCCCAAAAGGGATGGCGCTCCACAACGACACCCTGTACGTGGCGGACATCGACCGGGTCATCCTGATCGACATGAAACATGGGAACATCGCCGCTAAATATGGTGCTCCCAAAGCTGAATTCCTGAACGATGTGACCGCATCCCCCCAAGGCAATGTCTTCATCTCGGATATGAAGGGAGAACGGATCTATTCTCTCCAAGACGGAGCGCTGAGCATTTGGAAGAAAGGAAAAGCGCTGAAACGGGTCAATGGACTTTTCTGGCTCAAAGGCATGCTTTACGCAGGAACGAAGGGACGGATCCTCGCCATCGAGCCTAGCGATCGTACCACCACCACCGTGGTCGAAGGAACTCCCTCGGTGGACGGTTTGATAGCTGGCGTGGAGAAAGGATTCCTTTTCAGCGATTGGAAAGGAAGGATCTTCTATGCGAAGCAGGGACAAGAGGCAAAGACGCTCTCCGATACCCGGGGGCAACGCAATGCTGCGGACATCGGGTATATGCAAGAAAAGCAGCGGGTCTTTGTTCCTACTTTCTTCGACAACCGCGTCTTTGCTTATGATCTGAAGCGAGGGAAATAGAAAGGGAACAGGATATGCTTTGTTCTGAAGGTGAAGCGTTCTGACCCTCTTGTTAGAAGGGAGCAGGGATAAAGGATCATCCCCTTCATTAAGTGCTTTCACCTAATTCCCTCAGCTGATTCATGGGATCCTCAAAAACCCGCTTCGAAGGCATAACCGGGCGAGGAAGGGAAGGTATCTTGCTTTCACGATATCAAAGCAAGTGCCATGAAGTCATTCCGAAGCATCCTAACGATCGGTATCTTGCTCATGATCCCTTGCCTGAGTAACGCTCAGGCGGATGGGACCAACGGGCTCACCGTAAAAGGCATCATCACCCATGAAGGCCAAAGCCTTGAGAACGCGGAGATCAGGGTCTACAATGGAAGGAACCGTATCGTTAAGGAGAAAAGGAGCAGAGCTGACGGGTCCTTTCGCATCCGTTTAGCACTCGACGGGTATTACGTGATCGAATTCAGGAAGAGCGGGATGGTCAGCAAGCGTTTGCTTTTCCGCACTCATACGCCGGTCCACGACCAGGTTTATCATCCTTTTGATGTCGAGATCGTCCTTTTCGATAAGGAAGATCTGAAAAAGCATCCCGATGTCGACCTGGACCTTCCCCTTGGCATCGTCGAATATTTTCCCGAGAAAAAGGATTTCCACTACGTGGAAGGATATACCGGCAAAAGGCTGAAAGAACAAAAGAGCATCTTATCGGAAACCCCTTAAGATCCCCTGTTCTGGGAATCCTTGGGTCGCTCCCCGTTGAGATGCTCAAAGATCGACATGATGACGGTATAGAGGAGGCTGAAGAGGAGCGCCCACCAGAAGTTCTCAACGTGAAGCCCATCCAGAAGCGCATCAGCCATTAGGATAAGGAGGGCATTGATCACCCAAAGGAAGAGCCCAAAGGTCAGGATCGTGGCCGGAAGGGTTATAAAGACCAGGATCGGCTTCACAAAAGCGTTCAGGAAAGAGAGCACCAAGGCCACGAGGACCGCATAGAGCAGGCTATCCATTCCTTCCCCTGGGAAAATGGCCACCTCCTCTGGAAGGATCCTTGCAGAAAGGATCAGCGCAAAAGCCGACATCAGGATCCGTCCGATAAAGCGCATCATGGGCGAAAATAAAAAAAAGCCGTCCACCCTTTTGGATGAACGGCCTTCCCATCAGCAGGTCACCGATGGTTCAGAAATGTTCGAGGTAGGCCTTTAAAGCCCCATTACGATCGGCCCGCCTCAAACGTCTGA
>CAZIDL010000101.1:0-6444 GCA_964537825.1 uncultured Weeksellaceae bacterium | reverse complement strand
CTCCATATCCTTGCCCCCTGGAACCGGATGATCACCTATAACGTTCGGGTGCACGAGAGCGAACAAAGCATGGACGTCCTGTCCTCCAACGGCTTGGACATCGGGCTGGACCTTTCGGTGCGTTATCGGGTGGTCCAGGATAGCATCGGCTACCTCTACAGCAACATCGGGAAAGGTTACAAGCAAAAGATCATCATCCCCGAAGTGCGCTCCGCTACCCGTCAAGTGATCGGCCAATATACGCCCGAAGAACTCTATGCCAGCGAGCGGAACGAGATCCAAAGGAAGATCAAATCGATGATGAACAGCTCGATCGACCGCAGTTTCTTGAGTCTGGACGCCCTATTGATCCGATCGATCCAACTTCCCGATAAGATCAAGAACGCCATCGAAATGAAGTTGGCCGAGGAGCAGAAGATCCAGCAGAAGGAATATGCGAAGGAGAAAGAAAAGAAAGAGGCCGAGCGAAGGAAGATCGAGGCCCAGGGGAAAGCGGACGCTAACCGCATCCTCGATAAGAGTTTGACCAAAAAGGTGCTTCGGGATAAAGGGATCGAGGCCACGGAGAAACTCGCCACTTCGGAGAATTCCAAAACTGTCGTGATCGGTGGAGGCGACGACGGATTGCCACTGATCCTGAATTCCGGGAACTGATACCGACCCGTGGTGTCCCCTATCAGAAGGGGCGACACATGTGTCGCCCCTACAGGGCCATCCCGCGTTCCCGGCTCCCCACACGGTCCACTTTTCCCGATCCCGTCTCGGCGAAGGCAGGAACGGGAACGATCCGTTTCGGGACCTCGTAAGGGGCCAAGGTATCCCGCATATGTGCGAAAAGGAGCCTTTCTGTGGTGTCATCCAAAGAAGGACCTTCAAGAAAAAGGACCGTTCGTTCTCCCAATTCCTCATCCGGCTCTTTGTCGATGAAGAAGCGGCGGTCCATCACGGGTTCCAGTTTCGCTTCTAGTTCTTCCGGAAGTAGCTTGACCGCACCCGAATTGATCAAACGGTCGAAACGTCCCCGTACCCGGAATCGTCCCTCATCGTCCAATTCGATCAGGTCCTTCGTTCGGATCTCCCCTTCAAAAAGATGGGTAGCATTGGCCACCAAGCATCCTTTGGCATCCTCTTTCACCGTCACTCCTTCCATAGGTCGGTACCATTCGCTCGCATCCTTCCCGTTAAGCGGGCGATCAGCGATATGCGTGAGCGTCTCGGTCATCCCATAGGTCGCAAAGCATGCGGTCCGAACGCTCCGGATGCGCTTCTCCAGTTGGGACGGAACAGGAGCCCCTCCGATGATGAGCTTTTCGATCCCTTCGAAGACCTTTTTCTTCTTCTGATCGGCCAGTGCTTCTTCCACCTGCATCGGTACCATCGCAGTAAAAGCGAAGCGCTCCCCTTCTTCAAGCCCGCTTATGGGATCCCGTGAAGCCTCCAGAGAGCGGAGGATCCAATCCCCCTCCATTGCCCGTACCAGCATCATCTTCCCTGCTATGTATTCGGCAGAAAGGCAAAGGAGTGCCCGAGAGCGGTCAGGGATCCCGTAATGATCCCGGGTCATCCGAGCGCTCGCTTTCATACCCTCCTTGGAAAGCCGGATCGGCTTGCGCTCACCTGTACTCCCGGAGGTAAGGACTTCCAAATAAGAAGCGTCATTCCGCCATTCCCTTATGAAAGCCGCAATATTGTCGAGATGGGAACCCCCCAGGTTCCCGCTTTCCATTTCCTCCGGAAATTCCGCGATCGGGATCTGCTTCCCCTCTATTTCAAGGACTCCCTTCAAAAGGTCTCAGGTGACGGAAAGAGGGGCCGAAGATCCCATTCTTCTTCGGCATCGTACCACAAAACACCGTTCGCTACCTTCAATGGAGACCCCACGTTCTCCTCGAAGAGTTCGCCGGTCCCCAATCCTTGGTGAAAGGGATTTTTGAACTTGTAACACCATTGAGCTATAGCGTTGAGGCCGATATCGGATTCCAGAGCAGAGGTCATCCACCATCCGATCCCGAACTCGTGAGCAAGATCGAGCCATTCGCTCCCTCCTTTGAAGCCACCGACAAGGCTTGGCTTAAGAATGAGGTATTGGGGTCGGATCTTTTCGATAAGCGCTCGCTTGGCATCCACCTCGTTCACCCC
The DNA here is from genome assembly GCA_964537825.1 of uncultured Weeksellaceae bacterium. Taxonomy (GTDB): domain Bacteria; phylum Bacteroidota; class Bacteroidia; order Flavobacteriales_D; family CAYVSK01; genus CAZIDL01. Next base: position 4,305 of record CAZIDL010000101.1, on the reverse strand, counting down.
GATCAGTTCTTCATCCAATGCGACCGGGATCGCCCCTTTTCGGCATAGTTCGGCCATTGCTTCGGGGCTCCCGGGCTTTATGGGCTGTTCGACCGAATGGACGCTAAGCTCTTTGAGCTCCTTCAGGACCGTAAAAGCTTCATCCTTGCTGAATGCACCGTTCGCATCCACCCGGAGCTGTACTTCCTCGGCACCATAACGCTCTCTTATCTTCTCCAAAAGCCCTCTTTCAGCTTCCCAATCCCTAGCCCCTATTTTGAGCTTGATGCAATCGAAGCCTTCAGCTATTTTCCGCTCGATCTGTTCCTCCATCCGCTCGGGCTTATCCATCCAGATCAACCCGTTGATCGGGATCGGTTTGGCACCCGAAGTAAAGGCGGATGGGAAAAGCTGCTTGCTCCCGCCCTTGTAGAGATCCTGCAGGGCGATCTCCAAAGCAAAACGCAAAGCAGGGTACTCCTGAAGCCCCGTTTCGATGTAATGCGCTTGCTCATCCACATGCGCACAGACCTCTTCGAGCTTTTCTTCGAGCTGGCTGTTCCATTCCGGGCTCAATCCCGGGATCAATGAACACTCCCCGACCCCTTGGGTCATAGGGTCCTCTTCATCGTGCACAAAGAGGAACCACGAAGGTTTTTCCGTAAGCGTACCACGCGAAGTCCCGGCAGGTTCTTTAAAGCGGAGCGTTCGTTTTCGATACTCAGCCTTTAGCATGCTTCCACTAAGGTACGGAAAAGCAAAGGCTCCTTCCCTTATGAAATAAGGGAGAATGCCAACACTTCCTTTCCTTTGTGCGGATGGCTCCCTTAAAGGACTGGATCGAAGCAGCCCGCCCTCGCACTCTTCCCCTCGCCCTTGCGAGCATCCTGCTCGGGAGTTTATTGGCCGCCTCAGAAGGGAAACTCCAACCATTGGTCCTGATAGCCGGCCTTTTGACCACACTCTTTCTCCAGGTCCTGTCGAATTTTGCCAACGATTACGGGGATTCGGTAACGGGGGCGGACGACGAAGAGCGCGTAGGCCCGGATCGGGCCGTCCAAAAAGGGAGCATATCCATGCTGGGCATGCGTTCAGGGATGCTGGTCGCTTCCTTGCTGGCCCTCACCAGCGGTATTTGGCTGTTGGCGGAAGGCATCGGGATGACGAACGCCGGCGTTCTCGTCTTCTTCCTCATCCTTGGGTTCCTTGCCATCACAGCGGCCATCAAATACACGGTCGGCAAAAAGCCCTACGGCTACGTGGGGGCGGGCGACCTTTTCGTCTTTCTTTTCTTCGGATGGACGGGCGTGCTCGGGATCCATTACCTCCACACCAATGCCTGGGATGAAAGCAACATCCTACCAGCAACCGCCTTTGGCTTCATGGCCGTTGCTGTCCTGAACCTCAACAACCTGCGCGATCGCGAACAGGATGAGAAGAGCGGGAAACGGACGCTGGTGGTCCGGGTCGGTAAAGCGGGGGGCACCGTCTATCATTTCTTCCTGCTCGTGGGAGCAATGCTTCTATCCCTCACCCATTCCTTCCTCTTTTACGATTCTCCATGGCAGTTCCTCTACCTCCTCTCCTTCCCTTTCTTCATCATCGACCTCGCGAAGGTCGTCCATGTCGATGACCACGACGAACTGGATCCGGAATTGAAGCGCGTTGCGATCGGCTCACTTTTGTACGCCTTGAGCTTCGGGAGCGGATTATTGGTGTGAGCTTCACCCTGAATTTCCTCATCCCCTAGCCCAACGCTCGAGGCCGGGGATCCCTCGTGCTCTCCGACGTCGATGGCGTCGTGGGAGGATATGGTGTTCGTTCTCCGGTCCTACAATTCTCGGATCCCGATGGGGTCCGAGGTCAAAGGATCCTGCCCTTTTTCGATCCAAGCCACCCAAGGACGCCGAAGGCCCGCCCGGAGGTCGGGCAAGCGTCCGAGCTTTGTAGCCAAAAAGGAAGCCCCAGGCATACCTGAGGACCCTGTAAGGGTCCGATATTCCTAGCCAAAACGAAAGAACCAGGCATACCCGATCCTTCCCCTAAAAGGGAAGGAAACAGGATGGGGAAGGCCAGTATCAAAAAAACGACGGCATTACCTAAAAGCCCCTTACGGAAACTTTGGATACTTGTGGAAATCCGGGTCCCGCTTCTCAAGAAAGGCCTCTTTTCCTTCCTTGGCCTCATCGGTGAGGTAGTAGAGGAGCGTGGCATTGCCGGCGAGTTCTTGCAGACCGGCTTGCCCATCAAGATCAGCATTGAAGGCCACCTTAAGCATCCGGATGGCCATCGGACTTCGCTTTTGGATCATCCGGCACCATTCGATAGTGTTGGACTCGAGTTCCTCATGAGGGAAGACCTCGTTGACCAAGCCCATCTCCTTGGCTTCCTCCGCCGAGTACTGCTTGCAGAGGAACCAGATCTCGCGGGCTTTTTTCTGCCCCACGATGCTGGCCAGGTAAGAAGCTCCCAGGCCTCCATCGAAGCTTCCGACCTTGGGACCGACCTGCCCGAATATTGCCTTGTCGGACGCCAGAGTAAGGTCGCAAACGACGTGGAGAACGTGTCCTCCTCCGATCGCATATCCGTTCACCATAGCGATGACCGCCTTGGGCAAGGAACGGATCCGTTTCTGGAGGTCGAGCACGTTGAGCCTCGGCACTTGGTCGTTCCCTACGTACCCCCCTTCTCCGCGCACGTTCTGATCGCCTCCGGAACAAAACGCCTTATCGCCTTCTCCCGTGAAAAGCACCACATGGATATCCTCGTCGTTGCGACAGCGATCGATCGCATCGATCATCTCATCCACGGTCTTCGGGGTGAAAGCGTTCCGATAGCGCGGCCGGTCGATCGTTATCTTGGCGATGCCATCGAAATGTTCGAATCGGACCTCTTCGTATTCCTTGATAGGCTTCCAGTCAGCTTGCTCGCTCATGATGATGGGTTTTGGCTTTCCAAATTTCGAAAGTGTTCTTTCAGTACCCGGTCGTTCTCCTCACGGGGGGTCTTGACCTCTAGAATAGCCGCTCGTTCGCTCGCATAGAGCTTATCGAGCCCTTCCTCCAACCCTTCTGCATCCTCGCAAAAGTAGTAAGGAAGTCCGAAGGTAGCGGCGATCCCTTCAGCGTTCAACCCGTGCGTTCCTTCGAAGAAAGGAGCAAGTTCCTCCCTCTCCATCGGGCCTTCGATGATCCGAAAAATAGCTCCACCTTGGTTGTTGATCAGAATGATCTTCAAATTGGAAGGGAGCAAAGGATTCCAAAGAGCATTGGAATCGTAGAAAAAGCCGATGTCCCCAGTGATAACGGTAACCGGGCGTTCGCTCCGTGAAGCTGCACCGGCCGCTGTACTGAGCACTCCATCGATGCCGCTCGTACCCCGATTCCCTCGGTGGAGGAGATCGGGGCGAGCTTCAGGGAGCTGAAGGTAACGCACCGGCGAACTGTTCCCTGCATGGAGTTCACTACCTGCCGGCAATTTTTGAAGGATCCGGTCAAAAGCCTTTAGGTCCGACCATGGAATAGCATGAAGGTGCTCCGCACTTCGCTCACTTGCAATGCGGGCCTTTTCGAGCCATGCGTCCCGATATCGTTTTCGTTCCTCGTTCGTTCCCCAGGTCACGAGTTTTTCAAGAAGTTCTCCGACCTGGACCGGGAGGATCCGACCGAGGCTTTGATAAGTGTCGATGGCCTCCCCAAAGGGATCGACCCGCCAATGTTCCTCCGGAGGGTGCTCTCGCAAGAACCCCTTTACATTCTTGGATACAACCGGCCCGCCAAGCGTGATCAGAAGGTCCGGACTGTATTCCTTACGTTCCCCGGGTCCGATCGTTCTCAAGGTCCGATCGATATGACGGATCGAGGATGGCAAGCTCAGGTTCGAAAGCGTCTCGGAAAGGACCACCAGGCCTTTTTCTTCGACCAGCGTACTGAGCAGTTCATCGCGGGAAGGATCAGGTCCGTCACTACCGACCAGGACCATGATCCGCTGAGATGCCTCCCATTCCCGCTTGAGCTCAAGCAGGGTCTCATCCATGAGCTGAACCCGATGACCGACCGTTCGAAAAGCCTTGGGACGATGCCCCGTTCCTTCCGAAATACCGTAAAGGGGCTCGCGGAAAGGCACATTGATATGAACGGGCCCGGGGACCGGATGAAGAGAAGCGTTCAAAGCCTCATTGATCCCGCGCTCGGCATGCCATAAGCCATCTTTATCCTGCGGTTCAAGGGGGAGCTGGACCGAACGTCGAACATGGGGTTCGAAAAGCTCCCGTTGGCGGATCGTCTGCCCGTCCATCTGATCGATCCACTCATCCGGTCGGTCGGC
>CAZIDL010000100.1:0-6714 GCA_964537825.1 uncultured Weeksellaceae bacterium | reverse complement strand
AGGCCGTAGATCTTCCCCGCTCATAGGCAGAAGTCAATGCCTAAAATCCTCGACCTCGTGGAGGTTTCCTCTTGAGCGAAGAATCATTGGGGAGGGAAGCGATCAAAGCGGTCAGCGATTATGGTGGACCTCCTTGCGATCGATAGACGTCCGGGAAAGCTAGTTATCCGCTACGACCTCGAACTGGATGCTGTCCGCAACGTCCTTGTGGAGCTTGATATCGGCATCATAGGTCCCGGTATGCTTGATGGGCTCTTGATCTTTTCGGATCTTGATGTTCTTCCGGTCCACCTCGATCCCCAATTCCTTGATGGCATTGGCGATCTGGATCGTGTTGACGGATCCGAAGATCTTGCCCTGATCGCCGACCTTGGCGCCGATCTTGATCGGGGTCCTTTGCAGTTTTTCGAGCGCCTTCTGAGCGTCCTCCCGTGCTTTAGCCTCCTTGTACTCCTGCTGCCGGAGGATCTCTTCGCGCATTTTCTTGTTCCCCTCGTTGGCCACCATCGCATAACCGCGCGGGATGAGGTAATTCCGCGCATAACCGGCTTTCACTTTGACGAGGTCGTGCTTTTCTCCGAGGTTCTCGACGTTATCCTTGAGGATGACTTCCATGGCTCCGATCTATTTCAGGAGGTCCGTTTCGTAGGGAAGGAGCGCGAGATGGCGCGCACGTTTGATGGCCTTGGCGACCTTGCGCTGATACTTCAGGCTCGTCCCCGTGATCCGTCGCGGAAGGATCTTGCCTTGCTCGTTCACCAACTTGAGCAGAAAGTTCGCGTCCTTGTAGTCGATGTAATTCCAACCGTACTTCTTGAAACGGCAATACTTCTGCCGCTTCGTATCGATGTTGATCGGTTGCAGGTAACGGATCTCGGTCTCACTCTCGGCCATGGTAGCTCGTGCTTTTCTGAGGTTCAGGAACTTGCTCCTTACTGATCGACCTCCTCTTCTTCCTTCTTGCCTTTCTTTCCTTTTTTGCGACGACTTTCAGCGAACTCGATGTGATGCTTGTCCATCTTGACGGTCAGGAAGCGGAGCACCCTTTCATCCCGCTTCATCTCACCTTCCAACTTGTCGATCGTCCCCGGATCGCTCGCTTCGAACTCCAAGAGGTGGTAAAAACCCGTCGTCTTCTTCTGAATGGGATACGCCAGTTTTTTCAGTCCCCAACTCTCGTTGTGATGGATCTTGCAGTTCTGGTCCTTGAGAAGCTTCTTGTACTTCTCCAGCGCCTCCTTGTTCTGCTCCTCCGAAAGGACCGGGGTAAGGATGAAAACGTTCTCGTACCGTTGCTCCGCCATAAATGCCGTTTTGCCTTGTCGAAAAGGGAGTGCGAATATAAAAGATCCCTCGGGAGTACCCCATATAAGGGAACGGGAAATTTAAAAAATAAGGATAACGATCCGCAAATGATACAACAGCACAACAGCCCAAGACGCTAACGGATCAAGCCTTCATTAGGGTGGGTAAGCCTAAAATGTTGGACTGTTGGACCGTTGGACCGTTGGAATTCCACACACGTTGAAAAAAGCCCCCGACACCCCCGATGGATCCCCTTATCTTTGAAGGGAAGCAGCGCGTCATGGAGCACGATTTCGTCGTATCAGCCCTTAAGTACCGGCCGGACACTTTCGACAGCGTGGTCGGACAATCCACGATCACCACCACGCTGAAGAATGCGATGCGGAACGAGCAGCTCGGGAAAGCCTTCCTCTTCTGTGGTCCGCGAGGGGTGGGAAAGACCACTTGTGCCCGCATCCTTGCCAAAGTGATCAACTGCGAACAGCCCAGCGAGGAGCTCGATCCCTGTGGCGAATGCGAACCCTGCAAGAGCTTCCAGGAAGGCCATTCGCTGAACATCCACGAGCTGGACGCGGCCTCGAACAACAAAGTGGAGCACATCCGGGAGCTGATCGAACAAGTGCGCCTGGCCCCCCAGGTCGGCTCCTACAAGGTGTACATCATCGACGAAGTCCACATGCTCTCCCAGCAGGCCTTCAATGCTTTCCTGAAAACGCTGGAGGAGCCTCCCGAGCACGCCATCTTCATCCTCGCCACCACCGAAAAGCACAAGGTGCTCCCCACCATCCTTTCCCGCTGCCAGATCTACGATTTCCAACGCATTGGGATCTCCGACATCACGGATCATCTGGAGCGGATAGCGGAACGGGAAGGGATCTCGACCGAACGCGAAGCCCTCCACACGATCGCCATCAAAGCCGATGGAGCCCTGCGGGATGCCCTCTCGATCTTCGATCAGCTCGTGGCCGCTGCAGGGAATGAACTGAGCTATCAGCATGTGGTCGACAGCCTCAACATCCTCGATCACGAGCACTTCTTCAGGATCACCGAGCAACTCCTTCAAAGCGACGTGGCTCAGAGCATACTGAGCTTCGATGATGTCTTGCAACGCGGATTCGACGGACAACACTTCCTGAACGGGCTGGCCCAGCATTTCCGCGACCTTCTGATGGCCCAGGACGAACGGACCCTTCCCCTCCTCGAAGTCGGCGAGGAGCTGCAGCAGCGTTTCGGGGAACAAGCCCGCTCCTGCGACCCGAATATCCTCGTGGAGGCCCTCAATACGATCGCTGACGCGGATTCGCGCTATCGGGGAAGCAAGGACCAGCGCCTCCTCGTCGAGCTCACCCTCATGCAACTCTGCCGCCTCATGGGAAGCGAAGACGGGCTAAAAAAAAAGGGGGCGCCTGAATCCCTAAGACCTGAGGAGAAGAAAGGCGAAGAAAGCAGCCCTGCAAGAGAACCGAAGGGATCTGAAAAGGAAGGATTGAAGGAGCAGCAGCGTGAAGAAAAGCCCGCGGGAGTTCCTGATACTGCATCCGCTCAGGATGAGGAAACGGCCGAAGCTTCCCGCGGAACCCCGAAAGAAAAGGATGAACATCCTTCGCATGATAATGGAGAAGAAGATGCGAAGAAGCCCCCCAATGAAGAGCTTCCTGCAGAAGCCCCTGTGGAACCCCTGAAAGAAGCTCCACCCAAGCCCCCGGAAGCTGGAGATGCTGCTACTCCCTCAGAAACAACGGAAAGCGAAGGAGCTTCAGAAGGACTGCAAAACTCCGCTGAAACGGAAGCCGATCCGGAAGCTGGAGCGAAGGTCCTGGAAAGTACTGATCCTGAAGGGGAAGAACTGACGGAAAAGGGAACCAAGAGCAGCAAACCCAAACGCGGTTTCCGGAGCAGTGGGAGTCTTCGCATATCCGATTTCGAAAATGACAAAGGGACCGGGGGAGCTGAAAGTGAAGCGGAAAGCTCTCCAACGACCCGAACGGAAAAGGCCCGGGATCCCTTCGATCAGGAAGCCCTCCGAAAGAGCTGGAACACCTACCTCGAAGGGCTGGAGATCGACGGAGCGCGACAAGCCCTCAAAAAGGGACCGCCGCGGATCAAAGAGGAGGAGCAGCTCGAATTGGTCCTCGAAAGCCGGATGGAACAGGAGTGGGTCGAGCACGTGAAAGAAGAGCTTCTCCAGCACCTACGCAGCGAGTTGAGCAATCACTACATCGATCTCGAGACCAACGTGGAAGCAAAGAACAGTGAAGCGCATAACAAGCCCTATACGGCCAAGCAACATTTCGACCGGATGCAGGAAAAGAACCCGAAATTGAATGAATTCCGCGAGCGCTTTGGCCTCGACCTCGAGCGCTGAAATACGGATCCTTTTATTTTTGAGCCCCTATTAAGAACTTAAGATGCGCACGAACATGAACGGAAGCAAGATCGAATTCAAAGACGGACAGCTCCGCGTACCTGATGACCCAATCGTTCCCTACATCGAAGGGGATGGAACGGGTCCTGACATCTGGTACGCCACCCGTAAAGTGCTCGACGCAGCGGTCGATAAAGCTTTCGATGGCCAGAAAAAGATCGTCTGGGAAGAGACTTTTGCCGGGCAAAAGGCCAAGGACGAAAAGGGCGAATGGCTCCCGGACAGCACCCTGAGAACGATCCGCGATCGCTTCATCGCCATCAAAGGCCCCCTTACCACCCCGGTCGGTGGTGGCTTTCGCTCCCTCAACGTCGCTCTGCGCCAGGAGCTGGACCTCTTTGCTTGCGTGCGTCCGGTCAAGTGGTTCGAAGGGGTCCCCTCCCCCGTCAAAGAACCGGAGAAAGTGAACATGACCGTCTTTCGAGAGAATACGGAAGACATCTACGCTGGCATCGAATGGATGAACGGGACCGAGGAGGTGGACAAGGTCAAGAAGTTCCTGAAGGACGATATGGGCGTGGACCAGATCCGCTTTCCCGAGAGCTCATCCATCGGGATCAAGCCGATCTCAAAGGAAGGCACGGAACGGCTCGTCCGCTCCGCCATCGATTATGCCTTCGAACACGAACTCCCGTCCGTGACCCTTGTCCACAAGGGGAACATCATGAAATTCACCGAAGGACAGTTCAAAGTATGGGGGTATGAAATGGCCGAGCGCGAATACGGCGACAAGGTCTTTACCTGGGCGGAATACGACCGGATCGTGGAAAAGGAGGGGAAGGATGCTGCGAACGCCGCCGAAGATGAGGCCAAAAAAGCTGGGAAGCTCATCGTGAAGGATGCCATCGCGGACGCCTTCCTGCAACAGATCCTCCTTCGCCCGGCCGAATACTCCGTGATCGCTACGATGAACCTGAACGGTGATTACGTTTCGGACGCCATGGCAGCTGCTGTCGGGGGTATCGGTATCGCCCCGGGGGCCAACATCAATTACGAGAGCGGACACGCCATCTTTGAAGCCACCCACGGTACTGCTCCAAAGTACGCGGGCATGGACAAGGTGAACCCCTCATCCCTCATCCTTTCCGGTAAGATGCTGCTGGAACACCTCGGTTGGTTCGAGGCCGCCCATATGATCGATCGGGGCATGGCCCAAACGATCGCTCAGAAGCGGGTCACCTACGACTTCCACCGCCAGATGGAGAACGCTGAAAAGCTCAGTTGCTCTGAGTTCGGCGAAGCGATCGTGGAGAACATGGAAAAGGGTGTGAAGGCCTGAAGCTACTTCTTTATCAGAAAGAAGGCACGCTTAAGGACTTACCCGAGGGAATGACCATTCCCAAGTGGATCTCATGGGATCCTGAAGAATAATTCCGGATCCGATTCAGCGTCATATCGTAGGAATAGCCCAACCGGAACTGCCCCTTCCTGATACCTAGCATGACAGCGATGGACTCCTGATGGCGATAAGAAAGCCCACCCCACAGGAAGTCCTCGTAATAAAGCTTGGCATTGATATCGAAGGACAAGGGGGCCGGATGGGTGAACTTGATCATCGCGGAAGGCTCCAGGTCGAGGTTTTCACTGAGCTGGAACCTGTAGCCCCCGTGAAGGTAATAATGGCGTGCTAAGCGGGTCTTTGCCAAGCTATCCCCGAGGATCGGGCTTTGGAAAAGCTGGGGAAAAGCCACACCGGCCCAATATTCATCCCCGCGTAGATAAGCCCCGAAATTCGCGTCCGGGTCCACGGAACGATACCGTCCCCCCTTTAATGCGGGGTCATCGGCCACATCCGCTTCCAGATCCTCCCGGTTCAATTTGTGCTGAAAGAGCCGACCTGCGAGGGACAATCCCAGGCTCAAGTCCTTTTGAATATCGAAATGATAGGCATAGGAGAGTTGGAGACCGGTCCTTTGGAACGGACCGTTCACATCGTGTAGGAGCATCCCACCGAGCCCCACGTTATCCTTAAAAGGAGCATGAAAAGAAGCGAGAGCGGTGCGCGGCCCTGAAAGACCCGCCCACTGGGACCGGTAGCTGATCGAGGCGAAATTCTGCGCCTGGCTTCCCGCTACAGCAGGGTTCAAGTAATATTTATTGAACATGTACTGGGTGTACTGCGGGAGCTGCTGGCCTTTCAGAAACGAAACGCCGCCGAGCAGGCAAAATACGATAAGAGCGAACTTTTTGGACCGTTCCATATCGGAAACTTTTTAGATCATCCATCATCGGACGATCGAGACCTCACCTTTCAGTTTTCGTTCTCCATCGTTGAGCGTGATGATATAATAATAGCCGGCCTCGGGCATTTCCTTCCCGTTCCGGGTGCCATCCCATTCCTTCCCGTTACCATCGCTTTCGAAAACGAGGGACCCCCATCGATTGAACACGCGTACCTGAATGCTCTCGTAAGCTTCTGTTCCTGATAGGTGCCAGGTATCATTGATCCCATCCTCGTTGGGAGTGAATACGCTGGGAATATCGAGACAACCTTTATCGAGCTCCTCTTCGACCTTCACCGTATCCTTTGCTCTACATCCCTGGTCGTCCTTTACGCTGACGGTATACACCCCCGCTTCTAACCCGGTCGCCTCTTTTTCCGTTTGCTCCTGAGGATCATTCCACTGATAGCTGACCGGGAATACGCCACCGCTCACAACTGCCTCAGCAGAACCGTTCTTACCTTCACAGGTCTCAGGGTTGCTTTGAGCCTCAATGTCCAGGGTGCTGCGCACCCCCACTTCTAAGGAATCGAGGGTGAGCATACATCCCACGGAATCCGAAACGGAAGCACTGTAGAACCCTTCCTCAAGGCCCGCAATGGAATCCCCGCTCATGCCATTGTTCCAGTTCACTTGATACCCGGGATTCCCCCCGCTCAGATCGAGGGCGATGCTTCCATCCCCAGAGCTCTCACAGGTCTCTCCGTATACGGTAGACTGAGCACTTAGAAGCTTCGGTTCGTCGACCGTATCCGTATAGGT
>CAZIDL010000099.1:0-6870 GCA_964537825.1 uncultured Weeksellaceae bacterium | reverse complement strand
ATCACGCTCCATTTGAGCACATCTTCCGAATGGCTCCGGTCGATGGTCGAATAATTGGTGAAGGTCTGGCAGTTGTTGGTAAGGAGTTTGTAAGGTTCCCCTTCTTTGGCCTTTTCCAGCGCACGGGTTATTACCTCCATGGGAGGGAATTGGCTCTCCTTGGAGTGCTCGTAGAGGGGTTGTCCCTGAGTGAAGTCCTTTTCGGGGTCGATCGATGCAAAGCCACGTTCGGTGTGGTTGTGAATGTAGTAGCGGACCCCCCGGGCATCATGGCCCAAATAGATGCCTGAATGCATGATCTGGTCCATGGTGTTCAGCTTATAGCGATAGTAAGCCTTCCCCGAATCTTCATCGAAAAAGAAATAACGCTTCCGCGAGTTCCTGAAAGTGATCAGCACGCGCTCCGATCCGATCTGAAAGTCTCTGATCCTCATTAGTTTGCCCGTTCAAAGTATTCGGTACGCCCGATCATAGAGATCCCGATGTATCCCCGCACCTTCAATGTTTTGGCGTCCTTTAATTCCATCCAACCACTGTAAGTCTTCCCTTTCTCTGGGTCGTAAAGGGTTCCGTCCTCGAGGGTGTTCTTTTCCGTGCATTTCATCCCCTTAAAGATCGTCAAGCCCTTGATGGTGCGATCCCTTTTGTCCGGGTCCGGGTTGTTCCCGTCCTTTTTGAGCGTTCCGTCGTCCTCCCTGGGTTCTCTCATCCATACGATGTCCCCATAATAGGTGTCGCCCTTTTTGTAGATCTCTACCTTGGACTTTTTGTCCGGGGTCCACCATTTTCCCAGCAGGTCTGAACACTGAGCATCGATGCCTTCCAGGAAATAAGGGAGCAAAAGGAAGAGGCAGCTCGTTGCGAACCTGCTCAACATTTTCGTAAATTCCATGTTGGATAGGCTTCGATGCTCGAATATAGAACGATCGAGCTAGAACTTCGTTCCAATAGGTAGAACGTAGCAGGAACATGAGGTGCTGCATCTTCATAATAATAGGGGTGTTTTTCATTCCATTGACCGGGATCGGGGGGACCGATCCGGAGATCCGCGTCTTCCATCCTGAAGAACGCTATGATGAAGTTGTGCTGGATTCTTTGGAACGACTTTTCGGAGACAGGAAGGAGGTTCCGCGATCCTATCGGCGTCCTTTTCTTATCGCCCTATCCGCATATCCGGAATTGAAGAAAGTACCGATCCGTTTTGTCCGGGGTGACTTGCGAACCACGATGGCCGCCCGTCCTGTCCCGGGAAGCCTGTTAGCTGCTCCGCGCGCCCGTCGTTTCCGCATTCTGGTCGATACCCTGGAGCCAAGGGCTGATGGGAAGCTCTTTAAGGAGCTCTCGCTTGAAGCGCGGATCGGGATCATGGCCCACGAACTTGCTCACATTCTCGATTACACGGACCGGGGCCTTGGAAGCCTCTTTCATTTCGGCTTGCGCTACCTCTTTAAAAGCTCGCGCAGGAAGATCGAAGCGCGTACCGACCGGATCGCTGTGGATCGAGGGTTCGGCTGGCAGCTGCTCGCCTTTAAAGAGCATTTGGCTCACTGTGCAGAGCTCGCCCCCTCTTACAGGCACTACAAGGAGCAGGTCTACCTCTCCTCGGATGAGCTTTTCGCTATTATGGAGGAGCATCCCGATTATAGGATATAGGTCCAACCCTGAACAGGGGCTTTTCGTTAAGGACTTTAAAGGAAATGTATGCGCCCTTTTCTTTTTTTCATCGTGCTGAGCCTTCATTTTCTCAATATGAACGCTCAGACCGTTCATCCCCATTTTCTCGACGGGGTCGTCTATGCGCGTCAGGACACGAATAACTCTTCCCTTCAGCTAGACCCTTACGTTCCGGGCTCGAATGCCTATCTCGATTCCCTCATCCTCGAGCACGGTATCGATACGATCGCGGGTACCCTTCAGAACGCGCCCAGTTTCTACCGGATCGAATTCAGTGATAGCAGCGAGGTGGATCAATTGGTCCAGGCTTTACAGAGTGCCAACACCTTCGATCTGGCCGAGAAAATGCCTTATTTCCAGGCCACCTACGATCCGAACGATCCCCGTTATCCGCAGCAATGGTCACTGAGTAAGGTGAATGCCCCGAAAGCATGGGATAGCAGCAAGGGGGACAGTTCGGTCCGTATCGCGATCGTGGATAATGCGGTCTCGACCGGGCATGAGGACCTAAAAGCCGCTATGTGGGATAATTCCGATGAAATGGACGGGAATTCTTTGGATGATGATCTGAACGGTTATCCGGACGACAAGCATGGCTACGATGTGGCCGATCAAGATGGGGATCCGGATCCTCCCTCGGGGAGTGGTAGCAATTCGGCATGGGTGCACGGGACGCATGTTGGAGGGATCGCCGGGGCGAGTACCGATAACGGGATGGGTATCGCTTCCGTGGGTCATGATGCAAAGCTCATCGCTGTGAAGTGTTCCGAGAACAGTTCAGGAGGTTCGGCCCTTACCCATGCCTATGAGGGGGTGGATTATGCCATCCAGGTCGGGGCGGACGTGATCAACATGTCCTTTGGAAGTTATTCGAATACCAAGGTCGGGGAAGTGCTTCTGCAGGAAGCTCGTAGCAAAGGGATCGCCTTGATGGGTGCTGCAGGGAACGATGACAGCACCGGCGTTCATTATCCGGCCGGTCATTCCCAGGTAATGGCCATCGGAGCTACCAACAGCAGCGATGAAAAGGCTTTTTTCAGCAATTACGGGAACTGGATCGATGTGATGGCGCCCGGAACTTCTATCGAGAGCAGTCTCTCCGGTGGAAGTGGGGATCAGTACGGGGCCCTGAACGGAACTTCCATGGCGACCCCCCTCGTATCAGGGGTCGCTGCGCTCGTTCTTTCGGCCGATCCCAACATCACGCCTTCTGAGCTTGAGCAGCTGATCGAGGATGGAGCGACCGATATTTCGGATAAGAACCCCTCCTATAGCGGTCAATTGGGGAGTGGGAGGGTCGACGCTTATAATGCTGTAAGCACTGCTCTCGGTATAAGATCGAAGGGTGCGATGTCGCCTGATTTGAGGGTCCGTCCTCAACCCAATAACGGACGTTTTGAACTCACGGGAGTACCCAGGGGTGCCGAGCGCTATCGACTGAATGGCCAAGATGGCCGCTTGATCAGGAAAGGGCCGCTTTCGCCCCCTTATGATCGATTTTCCTTTACCGAATTGCAGGATGGGGTCTATTACCTGTGGATCTATGGAATGGATCCCGGTTCGTACACTTACACAAAAGTGGTCATCGCCCGCTAAGGGTTCCATCGCAAAAAAAAAATAGCTTTGTATTGAGGTGGATGCTCCTTAAAGGGGCTCCAAGGGAAATTATGGGACGATCCAACTTTCTTTCTCAGTTCCTGAAGAAAAAGAACCAGGTGGGGGCGATCGCACCGAGTTCGCGCTTGCTCGCCAAGAAGTTGATGAAGGCCATCGACTTTGACCGGGATCGGACCTTCGTGGAGCTTGGCGCCGGGACCGGCACGATCACGAGAGAGATCCTCAAGAACATGGATCCGGAAGCTCGTCTTTTCGTCTTCGAGACCAACGAGACCTTTTGCCAGCAGCTCCAGCGGATCGAAGATCCCCGCCTCGTGGTCCTTGTAGGCTCTGCTGAACATATCAAGGAGCGCCTCGAGGCTTACGGTGTGGATTCGGTGGATGTGGTGCTTTCCTCGATCCCCTTCACCATTATTCCCAAAGAGGTTAAGGATCGGATCATGACCGGCTCTATCGAGTTGCTCGGCGAGGACGGGGTCTTTTTCCAGTTCCAATATTCCCTCCAAGCTTACCGCTACTTCAAACGTCTCTTCGGCGAGGTCAAGCTCGATTTCATGGCCTATAACCTCCCTCCGGCCTTCATCTATACCTGCAAGCCCGGTGGAGAACTTCAAAAGAAGTGAAGCAGGCTCTCTGAATGGATACTCCCAAAGCCTCCATAGTGAAGGAAGAGGGCTTAAAAGCGGATGGGAGCGAGCTTCCTGTGGTCGAAACCTTCTTCTCCGTGCAGGGGGAGGGGCACCATACGGGGACGCCGGTCCAGTTCGTTCGCCTCGGGGGTTGCGATGTCGGATGCCCATGGTGTGACACCAAGGAAAGCTGGGATGCGGATGTTCACCCGAATTACAAGGTTGAGGATATCCTTGAGGAGGTGAAAATGGAGCAGGTCCGTACGGTGGTGCTTACGGGAGGTGAGCCCACCTCTCACCCCCTGACCCTTCTTACGGATGCCTTACATGCGGCGGATATCTCAGTTCATCTGGAGACCTCTGGTGCTCATCCCCTTAGTGGGAGCTTCGACTGGCTCTGTTTGTCGCCCAAACGGTTCAGCCCTCCCTACGAGAGCTATTATGCATTGGCCGACGAGCTCAAGGTCGTGGTCCATGACCGCCGGGATCTCGAATGGGCGGAGCAAGAAGCTTCAAAGGTCAGAGCGGATTGCAAGCTCTTCCTTCAACCGCAGTGGGAAAGGGTTGAACGGAGCAGTGAGCTCATAATATCCTATATCCGGCAACATCCGAAATGGCGCATTTCGGTCCAGGCCCACAAGTATCTTCGACTTCCCTGAAATGGCCTTAAGATCCCTCTATCCTCTCTTCTTCCTCTTGGGTATGCTGATGCTCGGGGCTTGTTCGGTGAAGGATGAAAGCCTTCGAACGGATAGCCGAAGGGCGGAGAAAAAGTACAATACGGCTAAAGAAGCCTACGAGAAGCGGGGTGGTATGGGATCCGGAAGACAAAGAGGAAGAGGGGGGCGTCGTCGCGGTAGCAAGCGCAAGCAAAAGGATGATTGGCGAAAAACGGTTCGGAAAGAACTGAAGAAAGCCCTCAAGATCGATCCCGATTTTCTGAACGCTCACCGATTGCTCGCTGAATTCCACGGAGAGATGGGGGAGACCAAAAAAGCCCTCGAACATTATCGAAGGCTTGTGGAAGAAGATCCCACCTTTTATCCTGAAGCACTTCTCGTACTGGCGAGCCAGGATATGTCGAAAGGAGCATATGCAAAAGCTGAGAAGAAGCTCGAGAAATACGGTGGAATGGCCGGTAGGGGAGAAGGGCTTGGAGGCCGGGCTCAGCTTATGCTGGAATCAGCGAGGTTCGCCCAAAAAGCAAAGGAGGATCCCGTTCCCTTCGAGCCTAAGAACCTGGGGAAAGGGGTCAATAGCGAATACCCGGAGTATTTTCCCTGTCTTACGGTGGATCAGCAAACCCTGCTCTTCACCCGGAGGATCCGGGACCGGAAGCACCCCCGGGGTTCCCATGAGGACTTCTTTTCCTCAGTGAAACGAGAGGGGGAATGGCAGAAGGCCAAAAATCTCAAGGCCCCGATCAATACGATGTACAACGAGGGAGCACCGACCCTTGCACCGAACGGGGACCTGTTGATCTTCACTGCCTGTGCGGCTCTGGGCGGATATGGGCCTGGACGGAAAGGAAAAGGGAGCTGTGACCTTTTTGCCACGAAGAAAGTGGGAGGGGAATGGCTTCAGCCCCAGAACCTGGGAGGTCCGATCAATACCCGCAATTGGGAATCACAGCCGTCCATGGCACCGGACGGGAAAACCCTCTATTTCGTAAGGGGAAAGATCACCACGAAAGGGGTGAAGGAACAGGATATTTATAAGAGCGAGCTCAAGGAGGATGGAAAATGGTCCGAACCAAAAAAGCTCTCCTCCACGATCAACACCCCATATAAGGAAGAGTCCGTGTTCATCCATCCCGACGGACGCACGCTTTATTTCTCTTCCAACGGCCATCCCGGAATGGGAGGGCTTGACATTTTCTATTCAAAAAAGCAGGCTGATGGAAGCTGGAGCGAACCTCAGAACCTGGGATATCCGATCAATACCCACCAACAAGAGAACAGCCTTTTGGTATCACCGGACGGGAAGCATGCTTACTTCGGATCGGACCGGGAAGGAGGATATGGGGGATTGGACCTCTATCGCTTCCAGCTTCCGGAGGATGTGCAAGCCGATCCGGTCACTTACATGAAAGGGAAGGTGGTGGACGCTGAAACGGGTGAACCGTTGGAAGCGGAGTTCCGTTTGAAGGAGCTTCGTTCAGGGGATCTGATCACGCGCTCTCGATCGGACGCTAAGAACGGTTCTTTTTTGGTCCCCCTGCCGATCGGTCGCAAGTATGCGCTGAGCGTTGACAAGAAGGGATACATGTTCCATAGCGAGCATTTCGTGCTCGATGAAAAAGGCACACGAGGTGATCCGGTGAAAAAGAACGTGGCGCTGCAACCGATCGATACGGGCAAGAGCGTGGTTCTGGAGAACGTCTTTTTTGAAACAGCCAAATACGACCTGAAGAAAGAATCCCGTGTGGAACTCGACAAGCTCTATCGCTTTCTTAACGAGAACCCTTCCCTCCGCATCGAGATCCAGGGACATACGGACAGCGTCGGGACTAGCCGGGACAATCAGGTCTTGTCGGAGAATCGTGCCAAAGCGGTGTATGATTACCTGAAGAAAAAGGGGATCGATCCCGATCGCATGGAGGCCAAAGGTTATGGGGAGCGGCGCCCCATCGCTGACAATTCCACCCCGGAAGGACGGGCCAGGAACCGGCGGACCGCTTACGAGATCATCGGGAAATAGGCTGGTAGAATCCCCAATAGGTATCCCAGTCCCAAACGCCTCCGTAGAAACAGCCATCGTAATAGTAGACCAGGTCCAGGTTGGCGTAGATGAAGAGCAGGACCAGGGCCCCGAAAAAAAGCTTGAGCCCCATTGATCGGGTATAGAAGAGGAGGTATCCGAGCGGGATGCTGAAAGGAGCGAGGTATTCCACGTAATTCCGCGCACCGAAGGCGCATCCGAAATACCAAGTCCACCAGCTCGATACGAT
>CAZIDL010000098.1:0-6978 GCA_964537825.1 uncultured Weeksellaceae bacterium | reverse complement strand
CCTCGACGATCTTCTGCGCGAGGGCTTTCCGGTAGAGCTCGTCGAGGAGTTCCTTTTCCGTGTTGGCGAGCCCTTCCCTAACCGCCCTGAATTGCTCGAGGATCTGCTCAGGGTCCCTGTCCTTCTCCAGCATGCCCTCGATCCCTTGGATCTGCCCCTTGAGGGAGTGGAGGCGCTTCTGGACGCTGTATCTGAGGTCTTCCGGGAACATAGTTCGTCATTGTCAACAGCAGTCCTCTTGCCCTTCCTGAACCGGAGGACAGGGTACGCTCCCGTAGGAGCAAAAGACGCAACAGTCACCCTCCTTGGGTTTCAGGACCTCTCCACACCCTTGGCACTCGTAGAAGAACTGACAACTTGCCTCCGGCATTTGCTCCTCCTGAGAATGGCCGCAATGAGGGCACGTTATAACGCTCGTCGTTTGCATGATTTCAGGTTTTACTCGCTTCAGGTTCTTTTTCTTCAGGCTCCCTTTCACCCTCAAAAGCCTCCATTAGCTTTCGAAGGGTTTTCTCATAGGCGGGAGCGACCCTGTAGAGGATCGTTCGGCCCTCACGCCTTTTCTCGAGGAGGCCGCGATCGTGGAGCCTTCTCAGCTGCTGGGAAAGAGCGGGTATCCTCGATCCGGTTACGTCCGCGAGGTCGCAGACGCAGAGCTCTCGGCCCTGGAGCAATAGGAAGAGGACCCGCATCCGCAAGGGTGCGGCCAAGAGCTTGAAGAGCTCGGATTTCCTCCCCAAGCTTTCTTCTTTCTCCGAGAGCCGTTCCTTACATATATGGAGGAAGACCGGGTCCTCGTTGCTGCGTATACATTCTTCTTCCTGCATCGTGATCCCTTTCTTCAAAGTTACGAGACCTTTCATTAGTTGAACAAATATGCAAATAAAATCATGAGGCTAGAGAACTTATCTTCCTTACGTTGTTGGAGGGAAGCAAAAATGAGCTCACGCCCGCCTCAGTGCAGAAGATCCCAATTACGTTGTTCAAGAATGGTAAGGTTCATCGGATGCAAAAAGAAGAGGTCAGTAAGAACGGAACGAACGCCAGAAGGAGTGGATCGCTAACCCATCTTCTTTCTGCCTTTTTGGTGAACATTTTCCCCGCCAATGGGGACTTTAAGGGATGATTAAGGGATAAGGTGAAACCATCGGATCCCATTTTCCCGTCAAGGAGATAGTTCCAACAAAACCGAGATCTATGCGCTCCGTTCTTTCATCCCTTTTCGCTCTTTTATTCTTCATCGCTTCCCCATTGCTCAGTTCTTCTCAGAACATCGTTTTCGAGGAGGACTTTCAGGGCGGTTCCGGTGCCACACCCCCCACTGGTTGGTCCGTCAACGTGGTCAATGGGAATGCCTCTTCGGATGAGTGGCGTTTTGATAACCCCGGCGGTCGGACCTTTGGAGAGTCCATCTCTGGAGGGAAGTTCGCCATTTTCGACAACAACCAATACGGGAGCAATTCCAACAAGGAGGTGGAGCTCATAAGCCCCGTGACCACTGTGAGCGGTACGCAGTACATGCTCGCCTTTTATGAATACTTCGAAGGCGGTTTCAATGGAAAAGGCGAGGTCTATTTCAGCGGAAACGGTGGAACCAGCTGGGTGAAGGTTTACGAGGCCAACAGCACTTCGATCGCGAACCCCGACAAGGTCAGCGAAGATCTCGAGTCCATCCTTGTGAACGATTTTTCCCCTAATATGGGGAATTATGATATACAGGTCAAATTCGTGTTCAGCGCCCCCGACGCTGACGCTTTCTGGTGGATCATCGACGACGTGATGTTCTACGATAAGGTGGCCAAGGACGCGGCAGCATTGAAGGTGACCGACCTTCCCTCCGGTTGCCTTTCGAACCTGGAGACCAACATTTCGGCCTCTTTCAAGAACCTGGGGAGCAGCAACATCGATACTTTGAAGGCGAATATGATCCTCAACGGAGGGGATACGATCACGGACATGATGACCTTTGATTCCCTCTCCGGCGGGGTGCTAGCGCCCGACTCGATCATCCAGCACACCTTCGACACCACCGTCGAGCTACAGGACGGGAACAACCAGGTCCGAGCCTGGCCGAGCGATCCGGACTTCGTGGCGGACGAGTTCCCGGCCAACGATACCTCGCGCAATAACACCACCGTCAACCGGCTTGTGGTCGCGAACCTTCCTTTCCAGGACGGTTTTGAGGACACCCTCGCTTTTGGAACCGGTTGGTGTCCCAAACCCGGCCCTAGCGGAAACGGGCGTGTAGCCGTTCTTCCCAGCGACTCCATTTCGGCCTGCGAAGGCAATAACACGGCGGTCCTGGACGCTCCGGATGGCAGCTCGGTGGACCGCTTGGACCTTCTGGTCGATCTATCGAGCTGTGTGAACAAGGAATTGAGCTTCACCTACGGGTTCAGGAACGATGCCGTGGACCCCGAGGACAGTCTGCTCATCAGCGTCAACGGTGGAGGGACTTTCCACCCCATCTACGACCTTGATAACAACGCAGCGGACGATACCTGTTACCAGGTCACGCTCGATCTCGATTCGGTCGCGGCCTCCAAAGGGCTGACCTTGACCAATAGTTCGGTCCTTCGCTGGCAACATGCCGGGAACGGCAATGTGGTCGATAGCACGGATGGCTTTTACCTGGACGATGTGAGCATCGATCTGGCAGGTGCGAGTGCTGGGGATATGAAAATGCTCAGTATCGAAAAGCCGAATCAAGCAGAAGGAACGGATACCGTCGACGTGAAGGTCCGTTTCACGAACGTTGGTTCGGATACGGTGGTCACTGCGGATATGAGCTATCAGTACGGAAGTATGGCCCCTGTATCTGAATTCTGGGGCGGATGTCTTGGAAGCGGTGATACCACGACCTTTACCTTCTCCACCTCCCTCGCTCGGGATACGAGCACCAGCGAACTTTGCGCTTGGTCTTCCCTCCCGAACGATCAGCCTGACACCGATCCGTCGAACGATAGCATTTGTCTATCCGATCAAGTGGATGCACTCACCGATCGGAAGGAAAGCGATCCTGGGTTCTCCTTGCATCCGAATCCCACCAATGATCGGGTGAACGTGAGTTTCCATAAAGATGATCCCCAAAGGGTGAAAGTGGAGCTGCTTGTGATCGACCTTCAGGGACGGACCGTGCGTACTCGTTCACTAGGGTCGCTTCGTCAAGATCCGGTGCTCCGGGTCGATGACCTGGAAAGTGGGATGTACTTGGTCCGGATCGAGAAAGCAGGCCAAAAAGAGGGGTCCTACCGCAAGCTCATGGTGCGCTGAGCCTTGGGGGCAAAAAGGGGGCGTGAGCTCTCTGGGGCGAGGAGACTCATATCCGTTCTTGTGACGACTATCGGCCGGGTCAGATCCGAAAGCAGATCCCATCCGCCACGATAGGAGGGGAGCATGAAAGCTTGGAAAGAACGGGATCAGCACCCCCAGTCCCCACACGCCTCCTTCGATCCTTGCCGTTTCCGAAAGATGTGATGATGCTCTGCACTTTGCCCGGCAAGGTGAATTCCGTCCTCAAGAGGGCAGCAGCCGCTTGATCGGCGGCGATGCCGGGCACGATCAGGTAGCGATAGCCCTGATCCTCGATAGGAAAGATCGTGGGATCTGATCAGGGATCCGCTAAACGGAGGAGCGAAACCATCCTGTAACTCCCGAGACGAATGGGAAAACACCTCCAAAGCGCTGGTTGATCAATGAATCACTTGATCTAAGAACTTCGGGAACGGGTGAGGAGGTAGAGAGTACATCCCTTCCCCTGCAGAAAGAGGAGGTAGACCTCCTTTGGGAATTTCCCTGCAGATCCATGCGGTCCACACTTTAATGCCTCCGCTTCTTGCATCTTTACCGTGAAAAGTCCAGGATCCGGCAGCGCCTCGCTTCTAATTCCTCCAAATACTCCAGGAAGAGTTCCAGCCCGGTGGGGTTTAGGTAGGAATTCCTTTGCGCTCCGTTCACTAAGTGCCACTTTACTTTCACTCCGAGGCCGATCCTTATTTTAGCGAGCAATGGGAACGAAACGCAGCCTAGTCCGTTCTTTCCTGCTCGCCTTATTGGCAGGGTTTGCGCTCCCTTCCGTTCAAGGCCAGAAACTCCCCCCCAAGGTCACCACCTTCACTCCGGAGGACTACGATGCCCACGGCCAGATATTCTGCGCCGAACCCCTCCCCGACGGTCGCACCGCCTTTGGGACCGGAGGAGAGATCCTCATTGACGACGGAGAAACTTTTCGCCACGTCTACATGGGAGAAGGTAAACCCGTATTCGCCATCGACAGGGACAGTACCGGACGGATCTTCACAGGAGGAGGCTCGATCATGGGGGTCATTCTCCCAGACAGTTCCGGGAAACTCGTCCACCGCTCCCTTATTCCCCTACTTCCCGATTCACTCAAGGACTTCGGGACCATCTGGAACGTGGTTTCCTGCGGGAAGAATGGGGTGTACTTCAACGCATACGATTATCTTTTCCGTTACCACCACGACACCATTGAAGTTATCGAACCATTGGATCGCTTCTACCGGATGCACTCCCCAGCTAGCCTCCCAGTGATCGAGGACGGGGATACGGGGCTCTTTCGCATCGAAGGAAGCGATCGGGTCCACCTCCAAGGATCGGGGAAGCTCACCCAAAATAAAGGAGTACGGAACCTCCTTCCGACGCCGGGGGATACGGGTACGTGGACCGTTTTCACTGAAAAGAACGGCTTTTTCTACCACCCACGGAAGGGGAAGGTTCGATCCCTTCCAGGGATATCCGAAGAGGGGTGGGCTTCTGCTGAGATCTATAGTGGCTGCCGGCTCGATCCGGAGAGGAACCCCTTCGGTGCGGTCTTTGCCGTGGGTACGCAGCTCAAAGGGTTATACCTCCTTTCCGGCCAAGGAAAGGTCCTTCATCACATCGGCCGCGAAGAAGGACTGCCGGCCAAACTCATTTGGCAAGTCGTCCCGACAGCCGATGGAAGCCTCTGGGCGACCACTAACAAAGGCATTTCACTGGTCCACACGGGGCTCCCTTTCACCTTTGGGCTGGAGGGCGAGTTTTTCAACGGTAGCGTTAATGACATCAACCGTCCCCCTATATCCGGTGCTCCCCTTTACTTGACCACTGCACAAGGAGTATGGGCGTGGCAAGAGAGTAAAGGGTCCTTCCTCCGCTTACCGGGTACTGAGGGGCTATGCTGGGACCTTCTTCACATCTCTTCCCTTCTACAGAATGGAAGAGCTGCTAACAGGGAGAGAGGTAGAATGTGGGTTGGCGGTACCAACCTAGGTCTCCTCTCCCTACCATCCCGGCCGGGAAAGGTTGGACAAAAAGGAATAACCACGGTTCTTCAGGCAACAGTCCGTTCCCTGGAACCTATCCTTCTCCCACATCGTGAACATCCAGCTGTTCTTGCTGGGGGAAGGGAGGGACTTTTCGCCTTATCGGCTGGCTCAGTTCGCAGAGGCAGTCCTCCCGATATACTCTTCTCCCTTATAAAGGTGCCCGGGGACATCTTTTCGGTCGGAGTTGAGCGCAAAGGATCCGATACTTTGAGGTTCTGGGCTTCTTTCCCTTCCAAAGGAGTGATGGCTGTGAACGTTGATACCGGCTTTTCAGGTCGACGGATCACCTTTTATGATGGTAGGAATGGATTACCTGAGGGACATATCCATCTCTTTCCGGACCCCTTGGCCGACGACCAAGAGGTGATCTTCGGAACCAAAAGGGGATTCTATCGCTTTGACGGGGAGAATTTTATCCCCGACGACCGCTTCGGAAAGATCTTCTCCGATGGGAGCCGGCAAGCTTACCGACTCCAAAAGGGGGTCGACGGAGAGATTTGGATCAATGATGAAACCGGAGGACAGATCAAGCACCTCGTCCCC
Source organism: uncultured Weeksellaceae bacterium (assembly GCA_964537825.1). Lineage (GTDB taxonomy): Bacteria > Bacteroidota > Bacteroidia > Flavobacteriales_D > CAYVSK01 > CAZIDL01. Next base: position 1,108 of record CAZIDL010000098.1, on the reverse strand, counting down.
GAGGCGAACAATTACCGTTTAGACAGCACCGTTTTCCGGGCTTTGGACTTGGGGAGCATCCTCGCAATTCACCCAGAAGAGAGGCGGACCTGGCTTGGTGGAGAACAAGGACTAGCATGTTATTATCCCGGGGTGGAGCGGGATCTGGACAGACCTTGGCACTGCTTGGTGCGGAAGGTAAAGGGAGCAGGGGATAGCCTTCTCTTCGGTGGAAATTTCTCCAGGAAAAACAGGAAGCGCTCCATGGGGGATCCAAAGAAGAAAAGTATCAGGGATAGCCTGAATGCTTTGGTAGAAAAGCGCATTCCTTTGGCCAAGCAGTCTGAAAGAAGGGTACCAGTCCTTCCCTATTCGGATAACCGTATGGCGTTCCGCTTCGCGGCCCCCTTTACCGATCGGCAGGACAAAGTGAAATACAGCTACAAGCTCGCAGGCTTCGACACGGCATGGAGCGAATGGAGCAAGAAAACCCGGAAGGAGTACACCAATCTCCCAGAGGGGAGCTACACCTTCAAAGTGAAGGGGCGGAACATCTACCTCAACAAGAGTTCAACCGCCGAGTACCGATTCAGGATCCTCCCGCCTTGGTACCGGACCTGGACGGCCTACGGTGGTTATACGATCGCGGGGATCGGCTTCATTTGGTTAATAGTATGGCTCAACAGCAGACGGCTGGTCGCCCAGAAGGAACGGCTGGAAAGGACCGTGGAGGAGCGGACGAAGGAAATTCAGGAGGAAAAGGCGAAGGTCGAAAAGAAGAACCAAGCCCTAGAGGAGGCCAACGAGATCATTTCCAAGCAAAAGGAAGAGGTCGAAGAACAAAAAGAAAGAGTCGAAGAGGCCCACGAGGAGATCACCCAGAGCATCGACTACGCCCAGAAGATCCAGTACGCCCTGCTCCAATCCGAGGAGCACGTATCACCCCACCTTCCCGAACACTTCATCCTCTTCAAACCCCAGAGCCAGGTCTCCGGCGACTTCTACTGGGCCCGTGAGCACAAGGGGTACCTTTACATCGCCGCCGTGGACTGCACGGGCCACGGGGTCCCCGGGGCCTTCATGTCCATGCTCGGGATCAGCCAGCTCAACGAGATCATGGCCACGGACG
>CAZIDL010000097.1:0-7000 GCA_964537825.1 uncultured Weeksellaceae bacterium | reverse complement strand
AAGACCGAAGCGATCTACGGTACCAGCTACGATCCGGAAACGGAGGTGACGGTGACAGCAGGGGCGACGGAGGCAATCTATGCCACCATCACTTCGATGGTGCGCGAGGACGACGAAGTGGTGATCTTTACCCCGGCCTATGATTGTTATGAACCGGCGATCGAGCTGAGCAAAGGGAAACCCATTTTCGTCCAGCTCAAGCCACCGGAATACAAGATCGACTGGAACGAAGTGAAACGTGTCGTTAACCGCAAGACACGCATAATCATCATCAACACGCCCCACAACCCGACCGGGAGCGTGATCGATAAAGAGGACATGCAGCAGTTGGAGCGACTCACAAAGAACTCCGACATCCTGATCCTCAGCGATGAGGTCTACGAGCACATCCTTTTTGACGAACGTGAGCATCAGAGCGTTTGCCGCTTTCCTGGACTGGCGGAGCGCTCCTTCGTGATCTCCTCGTTCGGGAAGACCTTTCATAACACGGGGTGGAAGACGGGCTATTGCATCGCCCCCAAGAACTTGATGAAGGAATTCCGAAAATCCCACCAGTTCATCGTCTTCTGTGGGAATACTCCTATACAGAGTGCTTTCGCCGATCATTTGCGGGAGAACAAGGATGAGTATCTGGAGCTCAACGACTTCTATGAGAAGAAGCGGGATCATTTCCTCAAAGCCATCAAGGAGAGCCGTTTCAAGGCGATCCCCGCCAAGGGTACCTATTTTCAACTCCTTTCCTATCAGGATCAGGAAGATCTGTCCCAAGAAAAAGACAGCGAGCTTGCGATCCGCCTGATCGAAGAATTCGGCCTGGCCTCTGTTCCGGTTTCCGTCTTTTATCATCGGAACGTCGATGAGAACGTTCTCCGCTTTTGCTTTGCAAAGAGCGAAAAGACCCTGGACAAAGCCGCCAAGATCATCAACAGCATCTGACCTATGCCCGAGGAGGACCTCAAGGTCACGCTCGTTCAAAGCTCCCTTCATTGGGAGAACATCAACAAGAACCTGGAACACTTCCGGGAATTGCTCCATCGGCAGCTCCCTCCGAGCGATATCGTAGTGCTTCCAGAAATGTTCACAACCGGTTTCTCGATGAATTCCGCAGAGCTTGCGGAACCGATGGACGGACGGACCGTCCGATGGATGGAAGAGATCGCCAGGGAAACGGGAAAGGTCGTAGCCGGAAGTATGATCACAGAGGATCAGGGTTCTTATTTCAACCGAATGGTCTGGATGCCTCCGGACGGAGCGTTCACCACTTACGACAAGCGTCATCTGTTCCGCTTTGCAGGGGAGGACCGATATTACAGTCCTGGACAGGAACGCCGTATCGTCGAGTGGAAGGGATGGCGCATTCAGCTGTCCATCTGCTTCGATCTGCGCTTTCCAGTTTGGCTGCGGAACCAGGATGACCACGACCTCCTGATCTGCAATGCCAATTGGCCCGAACCCCGGCGCGACGCTTGGCAAACCCTGCTTCGTGCTAGGGCTGTCGAGAACCAGGTGTACGTTGTAGGGGTGAACCGGGTCGGGGAAGATGGAAAGGGCATGTCCTACGCCGGCGATTCGGCTGTGATCCACCCAAAAGGCCATGCGATCGATTCGCCCGAACCCTTCGAAGAAAGCTGCTTCACCCTCACCTTATCCGCCAGCGATCTGAGCGAATTCCGGGAAAAGTTCCCTGTGCTAATGGACCGGGATCGCTTCCGGTTGGAAACGTAAGCTAGGGACAAGTCGCGACTTGTCCCTAGCTTACGGCATTGGGATTCAGGGTTTGCCCCCATTCCCGATCCCCTTCCACTCGATCTTTTGCTCCCAATTGGAGCGGATCTTCACCGTATCCGGATAAAAATGCACCGGCTCCGCTTGGCGCACGGGATATTCCCCGGGATCCCAATGCCCGTTCGAAATCTTGTCCAGGATGAGCTCGAGCCGGATCGGTCCAGGCTGTAAATAAAGGAAACGGATCCTCTGCCCCGTACTGTCGACCCGCTTCCGCACGGTATTCCCTCCCTTATCGAGAAGGCGTAGGATCACCTGTTCGGGAATGCTGTCGTGCATTTTCAACAAGAGATCGAGCTGACCGTAATGATCCTCCGCCCGAATGGAGAAAGAAAAGCGAAGGGTATCGGTATTACGCCGGCCGAAGGTGTCTATCAAAGCACCTGGTAAAAGGGTGAGCGAAAGGTCGTTTTTAAAAGCTTCTCTCCTTTTCAGGACCATCCTTCGATGTACGGGTCCCTCCAGCGAGGGGTCAAGGTCCACCGTGTCACTGTCGCTCACGGTTAAGATCGCGGAAGTATCGAGGCGGTGCAACGGATGGCTCGTTCCAAAAGCAGCGGGTTCGTTCAGATCAAGAGGTCCCTGGAAAGACTGCTTCAGGTCCAGGGTGCTGTCCTTCTCCCATATTCCGCGCCTATTCCGCACAAGAAAAGTATCCAGAACACGCGTGTCCGCTCGCAGGATCAGTTCGGTGGAATCGGGCATTTCATGGTCCGGGAACCAATAGGTCACCGAATCGGAACCACTTCTGTGGAGCTTCAGATGATCCCAGGGGAGCACACTATCACCCGGAGAAATGAGATCCACCTTTTCCGCTCCGCGCTTCAGTTTGAAAAAAGCCCTTCCGGGTCCGATGTTATGCTCCTCCACGAACTGCTCTTTCCGTTCTTCCACAAAGAGTCTGACCAGCGTTTCTCCAGTAGAATCGGCCGGATAGGGACGGACCGATCCCTCGAGGAAGCCGATCGCTTCATTGGGCAGATCGAAACGGTAATTCCGGTTCTGATCCTTTAGGGCGAAAAATTTGTAGCGACCATCAGCCAGGTAGGGGATGTCGAATCGGCCTTTTTGGTCCGTCTCAGAGAAATAATAGGGGCGACGGGTCCGGGGAACCGAATCGGCCTTTTCCCGGTAGAGCATGGCAAGGGCTCCATTGACCGGCTCCATCGTTCGAGCGTCCACGAGCTTTCCCTGGAAGTGAAGGCTGTCCAGATGATCACCGGTGGAAAAAGCATAGACCAGATTCCGGGCAACGTTCCCCTCTGTGATGTCCTGAACGGAGTTCCCGAAGCGAAAGGAATAGGTCTGATCGGGCTTCAGCTTTTCATCCCACTTTACGATCAACTCCTTTCCCTTCACAGTGATCTTCGGGTCCTCTTTCAGGGGAGGAGAAACGATCAATTCCTGATCCATCCGACGCGTTCGAACGTACTCGTCGAATTTCAGAACGAAGCTTTTGCTCCCGAACTCCGTAGATCCATTAGCAGGAACCGCCTGGACCACCTTAGGGGCTTCCTTGTCCTTCGGTCCCCCACTCGGTGGTCGAACCTGAGCACAATGTTGAAGGTGGACCAGCAAAAGGATGAGGCTTATGAGGACGAGAAGGCGCCTCACGGGAGGGCCAATGGTTCGATGTTCCGGACCAATGCCTCCAGAAGATCCTTTTCCTCAGGGCCAAAAGCATCCTTTTGTTCGCTATCGATATCGAGTACTGCGACCACTTCACCATCGGCACCATGGACCGGAAGTACGATCTCGGAGCGGGAACGTGGATCGCATGCGATATGTCCCGGAAACGCTTCAACGTCCGGAACGACCAGGACCTCGTCGCGTTGCCAGGCACTCCCACACACTCCTTTGCCCATTTGGATCCGCGTGCAAGCGGTCGGGCCTTGAAATGGACCAAGAATGAGTTCCCCATTCACGACGCGGTACCAGCCGGTCCAAAAATAGTTCCTCCCGTGATGAAGTTCGGCTACGAGGTTGGCCATCTTTGCGGTGGGATCGCTCTCATCCCGGATCAAAGCCTCGATCCGAGCGAGGAGCTCATCGGTCCTTAACGTCGTGCTAGCTTCCATTTGAGCGGTTTTTACCCCGTTCAAGACCAAAGATAGGGATCGCAGGAAACGATGCTCTCCTTTCTTAATAAAAGCTTAATAATGCCCTTCCCTTATCCCGATCGCCTTGCTTTAATTTTACGACCTTAGCGGAGCTAACACAAGGATCGAACCGAAGAAGCCTCAGGAACCATGAGGAGGATTTACAAGGGAATCAATATCTCTATCGTTTGTAGCGTTCTGATCCTCTCAGCTTGCGGAGGAGAGCGCAAGCGGATCAAGATCGATGGTTCGAGCACGGTTTATCCCATTTCGGAGGCCGTGGTCGAGGAATATCGTAAAGAGGCTCCAAGAACTTCCATTACGATCGGTGCTTCCGGCACGGGTGGAGGATTCAAACAGTTCGCGAGGGGGCAAACCGACATCAACGATGCTTCGAGGCCGATCAAATCTCAAGAAAAGAAACTCTGTCAGAAGAACGGGATCGAATACAAGGAGTTTAAAGTCGCCTATGACGGGATGGCGGTCTGCGTAAACCCGGAGAACGATTGGCTGGACACCATAAGCGTCCAGGAACTGAAGAAGATCTGGGAGCCCAAAGCTCAACAAAAGGTGAAGAAATGGAGCGATGTAAGGGAAAGTTGGCCGAATAAACCGATCCAGCTCTACGGACCGGGCGTCCAATCCGGGACCTACGATTATTTCACCAAGGTCATTGTAGGGGAGTCCGGAGCGAGCCGGGGCGATTATACCTCCAGCGAGGACGACAACACCCTTGTTCAAGGAGTGGCAGGAGAAAAATACGGCCTCGGTTTCTTCGGTTACTCGTATTATCAAGAGAACAAGGGTAAACTCAAGCTCGTGGCAGTGGATGATGGCAACGGAGGGATCTATCCTTCCAAAAAGACCATTTCCAAGAGGTCTTACACCCCCCTAACGCGGCCTTTGTTCATCTACGTCCGTAAAGCTTCGGCCAAAGAACCCTATGTGCGGGATTTTGTGAAATATTACCTCAAGAACGCTTCGAACCTCGCGGAAGATGCCGGGTACTTTCCCATGAGCTCATCTGCCTATAAGGAAGAGCTCAAGACCTTCAAGGAATGGACTTCCGGGTTCGAAAAAGGAACGGAAGGAAAAGGGAGCTGATCCGAAGAACGACCCGGAGGCATGCGGTGGAAGGAGAAGATCATCGAGCGCTTATTGGCCTTTTGCGCCTCGATCACCATCCTGACCACCCTTGGGATCCTGCTCATCCTATTGGTCCAGGCAGTGGACTTCTTTCAAGAAGTCTCCATCGTAGAGTTCTTCACGGATACCCAATGGACCCCGCTCTTCCAGGACAAGCATTTCGGGATCCTACCCCTCCTATCAGGCACCTTCCTGACCTCTTTCATCGCCATCGGCGTAGCACTTCCCATCGGGTCGGTCATCGCCGTTTATCTGAACGAATACGCGTTCCCCGGCTTTCGAAAGAGCATCAAACCGTTGCTGGAGATCCTGGCGGCCATTCCGACCGTCGTTTACGGGTTCTTCGCCCTTAACTTCGTCACTCCATTCCTGAAAGGCTTTATAGACATTTCGAGCTTTAATGCCTTATCGGCAGGGCTCGTAATGGGTATCATGATCATCCCGTTCGTCTCCTCCCTGAGCGAAGACGCTCTTCATTCCGTTCCTGATTCCTTGCGGGAGGCTTCATATGGGATGGGTTCGACCCGATTTCAGACCGCTTTCAAGGTCACCGTGCCGGCCGCTTCATCCGGGATCGTCGTTTCAGCTATTCTGGCTATATCGAGAGCCATCGGGGAGACCATGATCGTAGCCATCGCCGCTGGTCACCAGCCTACGATGACCATGGACCCCACGGTTCCCATCGAGACCATCACCGCATATATCGTGAAAGTGAGCAAAGGGGATGTTCCCCACGGAACGATCGAATACAACACGATCTTCGCCGCCGGGATCACGCTTTTCGTCTTCACTTTCATCCTGAACAGCATCAGCTACTGGATCAAGAAACGCTACCAGGAGCAATATGAATAATGCTCGCAAGAACCGGCTCCAGGACAAGGCCTTCCAGGTCCTAGGGGTCTTCTGCACCTTCATCGGTCTGATCCTGCTAGCGATCTTCCTGATCCAAGTCCTTTGGATGGGATTCACCCGGATCGACTGGAGCTTCTTGATGGACCTTCCATCCCGGGATCCGAAGAATTCAGGGATCTATACCGCTTGGATCGGAACCCTTTGGATCATGGGGTTCACGACCCTTTTTGCTTTCCCGCTAGGTGTAGGAGCTGGCGTCTACCTTGAAGAGTACCAGAAGAACAGTTGGTTCGCCCGTTTCCTCGAGATCAACATCGCCAACCTGGCGGGTGTGCCTTCCGTGATATACGGGCTTTTGGGACTCGAGATCTTCGTCCGCATCCTCAACTTCGGGAACAGCATCCTCGCAGGCAGCCTTACTTTGTCCTTACTGATCCTGCCGATCATCATCGTTGCCACGAGAGAGGCCGTATCAGCTGTTCCTCAGTCGATCAGGGACGGTTCCAGGGCTCTGGGTGCTTCTAAATGGCAGACCATTTGGAAGCAAGTGCTCCCATCTTCGATCGGGGGCATCCTTACCGGAGTGATCCTCGCTATATCCAGGGCCGTTGGAGAGACAGCCCCTCTTATCGTCGTGGGTGCGCTCGCTTATGTACCTTTCACTCCACAAGGACCCATGGACCAGTACACCGTCCTTCCCATCCAGATCTTCAATTGGGTGAGCCGTCCCCAACACGCGTTCGTGACGAATGCAGCGGCCGGCATCATCGTGCTGCTCGGGATCACCTTTCTCATGAACGGCATCGCTGTTTACCTCAGGAACAAATGGCAAAAAAGCCTCGGAGGATGAAGATGGAGAACATTGCACAAGAGAGCAGCCGTCCGACACAGGACAGCTCCCCCAGCGCTAAGCAAACCCCTTACGCCATGCCCGACGAAAAAGAGATCAAGATGGAAGCCTCCAATCTGGACGTTTATTATGGGGACTTCCATGCCCTCAAGGACATCGATATGAAGATCGAGGCGAACGCGGTGACCGCTTTCATCGGGCCTTCCGGATGTGGGAAATCCACCTTCCTGCGAATGTTCAACCGGATGAACGATTACATCGAAAGCTT
>CAZIDL010000096.1:0-7124 GCA_964537825.1 uncultured Weeksellaceae bacterium | reverse complement strand
TGTTCGAGGAGTGGAAAGGGGGACAAGAACAGGTGGACGACGTGTGCGTGGTGGGGATCCGGATAGGGGAGCGAATCCGGGAGGGACCAACGCCCACTCCTAACTCCTCTATTCAGACCTTGTAGACTGATAAGCATTCCTTAACTTTCCCACAAAGACGATGGGATCCCGATCAAGGAATAAAAAGATCAAGAGCTTTGCCCCAAAGCTCATCCCACTCATAGGGGTCCTTTGCTCTTTCCTTTTTATTGGAGGCTTGCCTAAAATGGGAGAGACACAGGACCCCCTTGGTGGATCCCATCCCCTTCATCCTACTTTTGAGCAATTCCCACCTTCCACGTACGAGGGATCTCCCCAAGTATTCTGTGCGACACAAGGGGCTGAAGAAGGGGTCTGGTTCGGCACTTCCGGTTCCGTCCATCATTACACCGGTGAGGAATGGCGTCGTTTCAAGACCACATCGGGAAGTCCTGTTCTGGATATCGACAGCGATCCGAAAGGACGGATCTGGCTTGGTGGATCAGGAGAGTTCGGATATCTATGGATCACACCTTCATCGATAGGAAAGGATAGCTTTCCCAAAGATATGCGTAAGGATCCCGGAAGGATACTCAATGATCGACGAACGGAGGCAGCAGGGCAAATGGAATTCGTTTCGCTCCTACCTCTTCTCCCCGACTCCCTTAAAGACTTCGACCACATATGGCAGGTCCATGCCTTAGCGGACCGGATCTATTTCAACAGCCATTCTCATCTCTTCATGCTCAAAGATGACTCCCTGCACGTCATCGAACCACCGGGTAAGAGCTTTTATTCCTCCAAGGTGGTGAACGGTTCCCTATTGATCCAGGACCCGAAGGGTCCTATCTATCGGGTGAAAGGATCTCCTCCGGCTGCTCCAGATGAAGACCCTTCACCCTATCTCGAGCCGCTTCCAGGAAGTGAAGCACTCGCGAACAAAGCAGTGAACGAAATTCTGGATAAAGTGCCTGGCATGACCTCTGGCGAAGATCTGCTGGTGATCACAATGTACAATGGCCTATACAGGTGCCGCCTCGATAGCTCCATTTCAGAACTCGAAGGTAGGGTCGAGCCGATCGAGGGACAAAGGAAGGAAAAGCTCAAAGCAGCAGAACTATACGGGGCCATATCCCTAACACCCTCTTCAAACCCTTGGGGTGGCTGCATGGCTTTAAACACAAGACAACGAGGGATCCTCCTTTTAGACACCAACGCTCGCATCGTTAAAGTTCTGGATAAAGATGCCGGAATGACCTCCGATATGATTTGGGGATCAACAAAAGCTCCTTCGGGATCGGGAATGATATGGAGTGCGACCAATAAAGGTATTACGAGATGGGAACTGGGTGACCCCCGAACTTTTGCCTGGGAAGGAAAAAGCTTCGATGGAAGCGTTAACGATCTGCTCGAGCAACAAGGGAACCTGTATACCGCCACTCATCAAGGGGTATACGTTCGAAAGCAAGAAAGAAGGAATGCTGAGGAATGGAAAAGAGTGCCCGGGACAAAGCATCAATCCTTGGATCTTCTGTCCTTGAAAGATGAAGAAGGATCTCAACGAGGTCCTTTAGTCGCGGCTAAATCCCTTCTGGAGGTCCGGATGAACGGGAAAAAAGCGGATGAAGTGAATCCCAATGACCCCTATACCTTAACACGGTTGCCCATTCCCACCAATGAGCAATGGATCGCACAAGGAGGGAGAGGTGGTTTGGTGATCCTCTCTAAAGGGATGGACGGCGATTGGAAAGAGATCCTTCATTTAAAAGGATCACCAAAGGAGATCATATCCCTTCAACCGGAACTTTCTCAAAAAAAGCGCGGGAACGATCTTTCCTTATGGGTCGGATTGCGCAACAACGGTGGATTTCGGCTCGAACTTGACATCGATGCCATAAAGGATCGATTCGCAAAGGATGGAGCCCGCTCTTTGAATTACGAACAGATCCTGGAAAAAGGGAGGGAAGATCTCCGAATGTTCCCTTTCATAGGGAAAGAAATGGAAAAAAGAGCTGGCCTTCCGAGCGGACCGGTGCGTTTCTTTTCCTTCGATGAGCGTATCGTCGTAGGGACTAACGCGGGGCTATACAAACCCGTGCACACTACCTCTACCAATAAGCAAAACGAGGAGGTCCGTTTTGTCCCGGACACTTCTTTGGGCTGTCTTTTTGGGTCATGTGCCAGGGAAAGTTCTCCAGATGTCCAACAGGTGTTCCGACTTCAAGAAGAAGAGGACGGGAGCATTTGGTTGAGCTCGAATGGCAGGGTCTTGTTGGCTAACCCGAAGGAAGGTGGAGGCTACCGGATAGACAGTATCCCATTCAAAGGAATGGGAGTGGGTTCAGCATATTGCTTTTTTACGGACCGAAAAGGTGTGGTGTGGATCGGAGGCGATAACGGAACGGTCCGTTATGACCCAACCGTCGAAAAGGATTTCCAACGGGTATATCCATGCCTCATTAAGGAGGTCACTGCCCCCCTAAAGGACACGGGAAGGGATAAAAAGGATTCCGTGCTTTTTGGCGGATATTATCGCAAGCCCTCCCCGAAGGATCCATTACTTGGTTGGCAAAAGGCCTATGAGCAACCCGAGGCCTTTGTTCCCACGCTTTCTTATTCGATGAACGGACTCAGCTTCCGTTTCGCCGCTCCCTACTACGAGGATCAGGGAAAATTGAAATATAGCTACCAACTCAGCGGATTTGATCAGGGATGGAGCGAGTGGCAAAAAGAGCCCCAAAAGGAATATACCAATCTTCCTGAAGGAAGCTACACGTTCAAGGTCAAGGCAAAGAACGTTTATGATATAGAAAGCAAAGTGGGCGAATACCGCTTCAGGATCCTCCCCCCTTGGTACCGGACATGGACAGCTTATGGAGGATATATGTTGGCGGGGCTGGGATCCGTTTGGCTTATCGTATGGCTTAACAGTCGTCGCCTAATGGCTCAAAAGCAACGCCTGGAAAGAACCGTAGAGGAACGGACTCAGGAGATCCGGGAACAGAAAGAAGAAGTGGAGAAAAAGAACGCAGTGATCACCCAACAGAAAGAAAAGGTCGAAGAAGCCCACCGCGAGATCACAGCCAGCATCGATTACGCCCAGAAGATCCAGAACGCCCTCCTCCAGTCCGAGGAGTACGCCTCCGACCACCTGCCTGAGCACTTCATCCTCTTCAAGCCCCAGGCAACGGTCAGCGGAGATTTCTATTGGGCCAAGGAACGGAACGGCTACCTTTACTTCGCCGCGATCGACTGCACGGGCCACGGCGTCCCCGGTGCCTTCATGTCCATGCTGGGCATCAACCAGCTCAACGAGATCATGGCAGCAAAGGACCTGCCGAGCCCGGGAGAAATCCTTACGGACCTTAGAGAAAGGGTGGTAGCCGAACTAAGGAGTGGAGATCCGCAAGGAGGCGCCAAGGACGGAATGGATGCAGCAATGGTGAAAATTCCGATCTCCGCTCCCCCAAGCTCAAAGCCCAAAAAAGTGGAGTTCGCCGGGGCGAACAATCCGCTCTACGTGGTGAAGGAGGGGATCGGGGAGAAGCCTCCCTCCATAAATTATATTACCTCCTCTGTAGGGGCGACACATGTATCGCTCCTCCACGGTTCATCCCGATCTGTGTCCCAAGGGAACGATAATACGCCGTCCAACCAGGAAGACCGTATACGCCCCTTCAAAAAATCCTCCGATGGCTTCGAGGTCAAGGGGGACAAAATGGCCGTGGGCTACGAGCCGGATGCGGCCGAAGCGTTCACGACGGCCGAACTGGAAGTGCCCCCAGATGCCATGCTCTACATTTTCTCAGACGGCTACGCGGACCAATTCGGGGGACCGAAGGGCAAGAAGTTCCGCTACGGACCCTTCAAGGAGCTACTTGTTCGAATTCACACGATGGCACCCGAGGAACAGAAACAAGAGCTCGATAGGGTGTTCGAGGAGTGGAAAGGGGGACAAGAACAGGTGGACGACGTGTGCGTGGTGGGAGTTCGGGTTTGAACGTTCAAAGCTTCAAGTTCCAAGTTCAAAAAGAGCGGTTCAGCACCCTTCTTTCATCTATCGAAGCTTTAGCCTTTGAGCTTGGAACTTTGAACTTGACCTCGGATCTCACTCCTTCATCACCTTCCGGACCTCTTCTTTCTGTCTGCGAACTCGAGCTCAAGGAAGGAGACCCTGGCTTTCCTCACCCGGATCGAGCAAGGAGCAAGGAAAAACCATCCCGTATGCGGTCGTATATCCCCCCGAATAACGAGCTCATCGCCTTAGAACCTGTATAGAAGAGTGAAAGGTCGGAAGGATCGGGGCAACGCGACAAAGGGGAAGAAAGAAATCCTCTTCGTCTCGATGGACCGCGATCCCTATATTTATGCTCCATGCGACCCCGACCTCTGGGACAAGAGTTCCACATCTTCCTTATCACCTTCGGTTGTTGCCTCTCCGCTTTCCTTTCCAAGAGCCAAACCCTTCCCCCAGAAGTGACCTCTTTCCCCCCATCCAGCTACGAGGCCCACAACCAGATCACCTGCCTCCATTCCCTTCCCGATGGCCGCATAGCCTTCGGTACGAATCCTGAAGTTCTGATCTACGACGGAGAGCGCTTCCGCCATGTCCCGGCCGGAGGCAAAAAGGCGGTTATCTCCATGGACGGTGGCTCCGGCGACCGAGCTTATGTAGGAGGGCAAAGCCTCATGGGGATGCTCGAACCGGATAGCAGCGGCTCCCTTAGCTACCATTCCTTCCTCCCTTTGCTCCCGGATTCGCTAAAAGACTTCGGGACTATTTGGAACACGGTCCGAACCGAAGAGGGGAACGTATACTTCAATGCGGAGGAACATCTTTTTCTCTACGAGGAGGACACGGTGAAAGTGATCTCCCCGGAGAACAAGTTCTTCGGGATCCATCACCTTCCCGCTCAAACCATCGTTCAAGACATCGACACCGGGCTTTTTCGCCTTCATGGTACGAAAAAGGAGTACCTGAAAGGGTCCAACGATCTAGCCGGTCGGAAGGGTATCCGGGCCATCCTTCCCTCCCCCGGGGATAGCGGACAATGGGTGGTCCTTACCAGCAGAAAAGGGCTTTTCCGCTACGAAGTGGAGCAAGGGCAACTAGATGCTTATCCCAAGAGCCCGAAATATACTCCTAAAGGTAGTTGGGGACGAGCGGCTATTTTCACGGCTTGTCGGCTCGATCCGAGAGCCAATCCTTACGGGGCCGCTTTTGCGGTCGGAACCCGCCACCAAGGCATCTACCTTCTCGACCAGGAAGGCAGGATCGTTCTCCACCTGGGGACGGAAGAAGGACTTCCGGCCAAGTTCATTTGGGATCTGGCCTCCACCGCAGGCGGTGACCTTTGGGCGACCACCCACAATGGTATGGCCCTTATCCATACCGGGGTTCCCTTCAGCATGATCCCGAAAGGAGACCTTTTCGGCGGGGGCGTCTATGATATCGATCGGCCGCCCCTTCCGGATCAGCCCTTGCTCATCTCCACCGCCCAGGGCACCTGGAAATGGGTGGAAGGCTCCGCTGATTTTGAACTCATACCCGGGACCGAAGGGCAATGTTTAGAGCTTCTTTTCCATCCGGGAAAGGAGAGGCCAGAAAGCTCTGACCCGAGCGGAATGAAAGACCACACTCCCTCCCGTATCCTAGTGGCCGGAGAAGCCCTTTTATCCGTCGATCCATCCTTTGAAAAAGAAGGCCAGGTAGCGAAAGCCGATACGATCCTTTCCCGGAACTTTCGTTCCCTCGCGCTCCTACCTCTTCGAGGAAAAGAAGGGAAGAGGCCTTATGTCCTCACTGGAGGACGGGATGGACTGCATCCCCTTGGTCCGGGGTCCTTGCTCGGCAAAAGGGAGGCAACCCCCCTCCTCACCCTTAATAACATTCCCAAAGGGATCTACCAGGTCGGAGCGGAGCGTAAAGGGAGTGAGCCCGACTCCCTTAGGCTTTGGGCGGCCATGTGGTCCAAAGGGGTCCTCGAGCTGACCGTTGACACGGCCTTCACCGGCTATAAGATCACCCGCTACGATACGAGCGATGGATTGCCGGAAGGCCAGGTCCAGATCCTTTCCGATCCCCACGGGAAAGGGGTGCTCTTTGGCACCGAAAAAGGGCTTTACGATATGGAAAAGGGAGAATTCGTCCCTTCATGTCGGTACGGAAGGATCTTTTGCAACGGGACCCGGGAAGTCTTTCTTCTGGAAAAGGGCTTCGGGGGCGAAGTGTGGATCCAGGATGCAAAAGGAGGACAGATCAAACACCTCCTTCCTGAAGGATCAGGTTATCGCATCGATAGCGCCCCCTTCAGGGCTTTGGACCTCGGGAACATTCGAGCCATCCATCCCGAAAAGGGGCGCACCTGGCTCGGAGGCGATCAGGGGCTGGCCTGTTATTACCCCGACGTGGAGAACGATCACGACCGGCCTTGGCACTGCCTGGTCCGGAAAGTGACCGGAAGCGGAGACAGCCTTTTGTTCGGGGGCAACGCGCCATTGGAGGATGCTGGGGAAGAAGGTGTCCTCGAACTCCCATATTCCGACGATCGCCTCGAATTCCGCTATGCTGCTCCCTTCACCGACAAGCAGGAGAAGGTGAGCTACAGGTACCGCCTCGTGGGCTTTGATACAGCCTGGAGCAAGTGGAGCGATCAGACGCGGAAAGAATACACGAACATCCCGGAAGGGGATTACACCTTCAAGGTCAAAGCCAAGAACGTCTACGGTTTGGAAAGTTCCACAGGCGAGTACCGTTTCCGGATCCTGCCGCCGTGGTATCGGACCTGGACCGCTTACGGGGGCTATACCGTTGCTGGGATCGGTCTCCTTTGGCTCCTTTTATGGCTGAACAGCCGGCGACTGGTCGCGCAAAAGCAACGCCTCGAACGGATCGTTGAGGAACGGACCCGCGAAATACGCGAACAGCAGAAGGAGACGAAAAAACAAAAGGAAGAAGCGGAAAAGCAAAAGGAAAAGGTCGAAGAGCAGCAGAAAGAGACCGAGAAACAAAAACAGGAAGTGGAAAGGGCTCATGAAGCCCTCGAAGAGTCCCACCGCGAGATCACCGCCAGCATCGATTACGCGCAGAAGATCCAACACGCCCT
>CAZIDL010000095.1:0-7238 GCA_964537825.1 uncultured Weeksellaceae bacterium | reverse complement strand
TTCGATCGAGCAGTTCGAGGCCGTCCTGATGCTCTTGTTCCGTGTATTCGTCCGTAAGGACACCTTCTGATTCTCCTGCTCCCCTTAGATCCACTCGAACACAGGCGTATCCGTGCCCTGCAAAATAGGGATGGATGATGGAGTCCCCGATGGCTTCGAAGTCCCTTTTGCGATAAGGGATGAATTCGAAGATGGCCGGTACTGGATCTTTCTCTGCCCCTTCGGGCATCCAGACCTTGGCTGCAAGCTCGACACCGTCCGACATTCGGAACGTGGTGTGTTCGATGGTCTTGACCGGACGGGGGAATTCGTTTCGGGTTCTCATGATCGGTTAAAGAGAAGTTAATAGAGGAGTTCCCAGGGTTCTTTGTGGGATTGATGAGTGACAAAGGCCATAAGGAAAGGAGTAATGAAGCCGCTTTTGACGGAACAGAAGGGGTATGAGCTCAGGGTCCTTCGGCAATGGCTTCGTACTCGATCCCCAGACGCTTTTCGATCGCTTCTTTCTTGTCGGTCAGGTCTTGGGTGGAATCGCCTCCAACGTAAATGAGGGCTGTGATATAACTGTAGCTGTCTTGTTCGTGGAGGTCGAATAAGCGGTCCCCTTCATCGACCTGGAGCTGGACGGTCGATCCCGGGTATTCGTTCTCGATCTTCTCGATCTCCGCTTTGGATGGGACCTTTTTAACCATTTGGTCTTCCGTCTCTCGCACGAAGAAGACAGCTGCTTTTTTGAAATCCCCCTGTTCCTTGGGGAAGATCGGTTCCTGGTCCAAGGCAACGTCCAAAGCAGCCTTTTGATTCGGGACCCCATCGACCTTCTCGAAGAGATCGCTGTGATGCTGGGCTAAGCGCGTGTTGACCTCGAGGAACCAGATCGCGTCATTTTCACTATCCCAAAAGAATTCGATGTTGAACGCTGCGTTGTCGTAATCCACTTGTTTGAGGAATCGAGCAGCGATGTTCCGCATCCGCTCCTGAATTTCTATCGGGAGCTCCGAAGGGTACTCGTAACGTTCGAACACTGTGGTACCAGGAACCCTAACGGAATCGATCATGCCGTGAAAATAGACCTTTCGTTCGTGGACCGCTCCCTCGAGTGTACATTGATGATCTCCACCGATCAGAGATTCTGCAATGCAAGCACTCGAACTGAGCTCTTTCATCTCGGGAGGCAGCTCCACCCTTTGGGTCACCTTACCGAAAGCATCACCGATCCGACGGACCTTCTTTTGGATCTCTTTGCGGGCTTCCTCGAACTGTTCTTTGGATCCGATCCGAAAACCGAGGTGGGAGGCGAAGGATTTGATGGGTTTGATCCAAAAGGGAAGCGGTGCTGAGAGCTTTTCGAAAGCCTCATCATCGAATGGGTCAAATGCCTGGAAGGTGGGGATGTTATCGGGTATGGAGTAGTACTGCTCCAAGCGGCTCCAATACTTGTGTTCGCACTTCAAAAGGCTTTCCAAGGAGGTGGCTCGGGTTCCGAAACGTTCGGCCAGGATCGGAACGATCGTACTTACGGGGAAATCCATGTAGCCGATGATGGCATCCGGTCCTTGAGGATGTTCTTTCAATTGATCGCTTGCCTTTTGAAGGATCCGATCGATGTCGTAGGCCTCGGCGTCAATGATCTCCTTATGATCCAGAAGGTTATGGAACACGAAGCGGTCTTCATTCCCGACCTTCTTCAGTTTTTTAAGGTTGAAATCGTTCAGGCCAATGATGAAAATATGGAGGGCTGGCATAGGTGGTTTGTCCGATAAAGTCTATTCTTCAACAATGGTCGGATGCGGATCGTTCTTTTTACCAAATACTTCGCCGAAGTTCCTGAACGTTCGCTCCTATCCGGGTCCCGCTCCTCCCATCGATGGTCCCGTTTTGATGGCGCATGGCGTGTTTTTCTCCTTGTAACAGAGGGGGAGTTTAATGCCCCCGTCCTCCAGTCCGTTCATCCCAAGGGTATGCTAGACGATAAGAGGGGCGATGCGTCCGTCCCCTTCGAGGTCTTTAAAGGAACTGTATGCAGGCCATAAGGAGATCGAGCATTCCTCGAGAATCCGTTGCTCTCAAGGATGAAGTCCCGGGAGGACCAGTTTTTTTCCAGACCGTACGCTTGGATATGGAGTTCACAGCCTTTTAAAGCATCCTTCAGGATGTTGCCGGATCATCCCTCTTCACCTTGGTAACGCTGGAACTCCTGATCAGGGTTGAATAGATAGCGATAGGTGATGTAATGTTTGGCCGGTTCGGCCCCGACCTCCGTCCATAACTTCCGCATGGGCGGATTAAAATCACCGACCCAAGAGAATTCCAATTCTTGGTATTGGGGTAGTTCTTCCCTGAATATTCGTTCCAGATGATAGATGAATCCGGATTCGATCCCTCTTCCTTGCCATGCCGGGATCACCCCCATCAGCACCCCTCGTGCTCGATCGATCTTTTGCGTTTTCAAGCGCCACAGCAAGCGGAGCTTGTTCCAGAGATGGAGTTTGCCGTTAAGGGGTTTGAAGAGTTGATTGAAGTCCGGGTACATGAGGAAGATAGCGATCGGTTCTTCCCGATGATAGGCAAACCAGATCATCTTTTCCTCCAAGACCATCTTCCCGGCATCGAGGAAGTTGCGGACATATTCAGGGTCGAGCGGTTCAAAGTCTTTTTTTAAGTCTTTCCAGGCTTCGTTAAAGACCTTGGTGAAGTCCTGCACGTACTTTTCCTTCTCCTGCCAGGAGAAATGTTCGAAGTGGAGGTTCTCCTTCCTCGTGACCCATTCCGCGATCTTCCAGAAGCGCTCCGGGATGGGCTTTTTCAGATCGAAGATGAAGCCTTCCTGTTTGAAGTAGGTTTTGAAACCGTAGTTCTCGAAGAGCTTTTGATAGTAAGGTTGGTTATAAGCGACCTGATAGGCCGGTTGGGTGAAACCGTCCACGAGCAACCCCCAGAACTTGTCCGTCTCGCCGAAATTGATGGGACCATCCATGGCCTCTATACCCCGTTCTTCGAGCCATTTCCTGGCAGCATCGAAGAGGGTGTCCGCGCTTTCCTGATCATCGATGCATTCAAAGAACCCGCATCCCCCCACCTTCAGTCCTTCTTTCTCACAGGAATCGTAATTCACGAAAGCAGCGACCCTTCCGATCGGTTCACCTTGTTCGTTCTTCAGGACCCAGCGTGCTGCTTCGCCATTTTTGAAATAGTTGTTCTTAGCGGGATCGAAGACCTCTTGAATATCCTGGTCGAGGGGACAGACCCAATTCGGATCCCCTGCGTTGACCTTGCGTGCAACGTCGAGGAAATCCTTCTCATCCACTCGCTCTTCCACTTTTTTCAGCATATAGGGGGGTTCTTTCGATGAGGAAAACGCTTGCTCGTTAGGCCTTTTCTCATACCTTCTCTATCTTTGGTCCTTGGTCTGGAGAATTTCCTACTTTTAAGGAAGTGCCCTAAGGTAGCAAAGGAAAGAACTGAAAGCCCGCACTCGTTGCTCTTTCTTTGATGAAAGAGTGGGTGGTAGCATCTGGGGCCCGAAGGATCAGCACTGGAAAGATAACGAAGTGAACAAAATGGGATCGAAACCCAAAGAAGCATTGGCCATCGTCGGGATGAGTTGTCGCTATCCCGGCAATGTGAACTCCCCGGAGGAATTCTGGGAATTGCTCACGAACAAAGAGGACGCGCTCGGAGAGATCCCTGCGGACCGTTGGGATGCCGACGCCCTTTACGCTCCGGAATGGAGGAGGGCCGGTAAGATCAACGTAAAACGGGGTGGTTTTATCAAGGACATCGATAAGTTCGATGCCGGGTTCTTTGGAATATCGCCGCTCGAAGCATCCCGGATGGATCCCCAGCAGCGGATGCTCCTTGAGCTTTCCTATGAAGCGCTCGAAGATGGTGGATTGAGGCTTGAAGAGCTGAAAGGCTCCGACACGGCTGTGTTCATCGGATTGTCCGCTCACGATTACGGAGATATCCAGAACACGCCCACGGAACGGGTGAACATCGGTTCTCACACCAATGTGGGATCGGCGCTCAGCATTACGGCGAATCGCATTTCATATTCTTACGACCTTCACGGACCTAGCTTTGCTCTCGATACCGCCTGTTCTTCGTCCTTGAACGCCATCCACATGGCCTGCCGTTCGATCTGGGACGGAGAGGCCGGCTCTGCCTTTGCCGGTGGGGTGAACTCCATCCTCAAGCCCGAGCCCCAGATGGGCTTCAGCAAAGGAGGTTTCCTTTCCCCGGACGGCACTTGCTATTCCTTCGACAAGCGGGGTAACGGTTATGTGAGAAGCGAAGGTGCTGGGCTCATCTTTTTAAAGCCTCTCTCTCAAGCGGAAGTGGACGGAGATGAGGTCTATGCTGTCATCCGTGGATCGGCTGTCAATCAGGACGGTACCACGAACGGGATCTCCGTACCGAGCAGAGATGCCCAGGAAAGCCTGCTGCGCACCGCATACGAGGATGCAGGTGTGGACCCGCACGATGTGAGCTATGTAGAGGCCCATGGGACCGGCACCTTCGTCGGGGACCCCATCGAAAGCGATTCGATCGGTAAGGTCATCGGCACTGAACGGGATGACGAATGCTACATGGGCTCCGTCAAGTCCAATATGGGGCATCTCGAGCCTGCTTCCGGTATCGCTGGGCTCTCCAAGCTCGCCCTTTCGATGAAGAAGGGTGTGATCCCACCGAACATTTATTTCCAGGAGGGGAACCCCAACATCGATTTCGAGGCCCTGAAACTCCGCGTTCCGACCGAGAACGAGGAGTGGCCCGTTTCCGAGGAAAAGCCGAAGTTCGGAGGGGTCAATTCCTTTGGTTTCGGAGGATCCAATGTTCATCTTGTACTCCAGGATCATAAAAAGACCGTGCCTCCGCAGAACGGAGAGGCTAAAGGCCCCAGGATCTGCACGATCTCAGCAAGGGACCAGAACGCGCTCGAAGAACTCGTTCAGCGCTATATCGATTTCCTTGGGGAAAAGAACGGGGAGCTTCATTTCGAGGATATCTGTCGGAGTTCTGCCATGCGGCGGACCCATCACGATGTCCGGCTCGCAGTAGTGGCCGAGAACAAGGACGAATTGGCGGAGAACCTCCGCTCTTATCTCGAGGGTGAAAGCCTCACGGAACTCGCTGTAAGGCGAAAGGATCAGGACCGGGAGCATTGCGTGTTCATCTTCACCGGACAAGGGCCTCAATGGTATGGGATGGGTCGCGAGCTTTATCAAAAAGAGCCCCTTTTCCGCTCATGGATCGAGAAGCTCGATGGCATGCTGGGGAAGCACGCGGACTGGTCCCTGATCGAGGAACTGACGAAGGATGAAGAGAATTCCCGTATAAGCGATACGAACATCGCACAGCCAGCCCTTTTTGCGATCCAGATCGGTCTCTATGAGATGTGGAAGGCCATGGGGATCCAACCGAGTGCTGTGGTGGGCCACAGCATCGGAGAGGTCGCTGCTGGTTACGTTTCAGGAGCGCTCACCCTCGAACAAGCGGTCAAGCTCATTTTCCACCGGAGTCGCGTCCAGTTCAAGGCAACTGATAAGGGTCGGATGTTGGCGGTCGGACTTCCTTATGGAGAAGCGAAGAAGCTCACCGAAGGCCACGACGGAAAAGTCTCCGTCGGTGCCGTGAACGGACCTGAGATGGTCACCCTCTCCGGTGATACGGACCGCATCGAGTCCATTGCAGCGGACCTGAACGAGCGGGACGTCTTTCACCGGGTGCTGATGGTGAACGTTCCTTTCCACAGCCACCACATGGAGCCTCTTCGGGACGAATTGCTCAGTTCGCTCGGAGAGGATTTTCAACCCGCTGCTACACAGATACCCTTTTACTCCACGGTCGAAGGGGATGAGTTGGACGGTCGGGAATTGACACCTGATTACTGGTATCGGAACGTACGCGAACCAGTGTTCCTCACCTCAGCCATCGAAGCTCAGATCCGGGACGGTTTCGATACCTTCATCGAACTCGGGCCGCACCCCATCCATGCGAGCGGCGTCAATGATACGCTGAAACAGGAAAAGCAGGAAGGGATGGTCCTACCATCCATTCGACGGAAAGAAGCGGAGAAAAGGACCTTCCTGTCCTCCGTGGCTGCCCTGCATACATGGGGTTTCAAGGTTGATTGGGAAGCCTTTTACGGAAAGGGGCACGGTTTTGTCGACTTGCCACGCTATCCCTGGCAACGCGAATCCTATTGGCTCGAAAGAGAAGAGAGCAAGGAGGTCCGTCTGGGGAGTTTCCCTTACGGCCATCCTCATCTCAAAAGAAAGACCGTATCCGCCCGTGAGCCCAACAATGTGATATGGGATATCGAGCTCGACAAACGGAGTTATCCTTATATCGAGGATCATAAGGTTCAGGGACCGATCATCTATCCGGGGGCAGGTCATGTGGACCTCGTGATCGCTGCCGCAAGGGCATCCTTCGGGGATAAGCTTGAGTTCGTCGAAAAGGTCGATTTTGAGAACGGGCTCTTCCTCCCGGATTCCGGAGAGCCACCCGATATCCAAATGGACATTTCCCACGATGGGGGCGACTACTTCATATACACACGCCCCCGTCGTCAGGAGGACGCCCCTTGGACCCTCTGCTCGAAAGGACGGATCGACCATCTAGGGTCGAAGTTCGACCACATTTCGGTGGACCTCGAGGATATCAAGGAACGGGTGAACATTCCGGTGCCGGTGAAGCCAATGCAGGACGAGCTTCACGAGAGCGGGCTTTACCTCGGTCCCAGCTTCAGGAATATCAAGAACTTGTGGCGTAGCAATGGCAGTTGGGAAGCGCTCAGCGAGATCGAGGTTCATGAGAGCATCCGCGATGAGTTCTTTCAGTTCAACGTCCACCCCGGTGTCCTCGACAGTTGTTTCCAGACCGTTTTCGGCATCTTCAACGAGCGAGAGGACGAGAACAAGCGGATGGGGGTCTACGTGCCACGCCATATCGAACGCATCAAGTGGTACAACGACGTCGATTCCTACAAGTTATACGTACACGGGCGTCTTCGTGAATGGACCGACGAGCATGCCCTTGGCGAGCTTTGGATCTTCAATGAGGACGGAACGCTCGTCGCTGAATTCCACGGGTTCCAGTCACAATACCTCAAAGGGTCCCGCGGTGAGGAGGAAGAGAACGAGGCGGATTGGTACTACGAATATCACTGGAACATGAAGCCGCGCATCGAGCAGGAACGCCTGCGCGATCCCGGCGAATACCTCAAAAGCCCG
>CAZIDL010000094.1:0-7720 GCA_964537825.1 uncultured Weeksellaceae bacterium | reverse complement strand
TCTCCAAGGACGAGAAACTGAACAAGCTCCGGGAATACGAGGCCTCCGAACTGCGAGTACTAAGGAATGCCTTCTTCGCGATGCGGGGTTACGATTTCAACGACGAGCAACTTCAGAAGCGATTCGAGCAGTATGTTTGGTACATCCCCGATCCGGAAGTCGGATCGACCTACGGGATCCTTAGTGCGGAAGAACGGCAATGGGTGAAAAGGATCGAGGATCTGGAAGAGGAGAAAAAATAAAGAAAAGGAAGCTGATCCCAACTTGCCTTCAAAAAGAACTTCCTCGTATTCCATGGGAAAAGCTCAATAAGCGAGGGTTAAACCCAACCTTTTGGGCTTGGTTTCCGTTCAAAACTTTGATATCTAAAAGGAGGATGAAACGCAAGCCATTTCGATAAGTTCGCATTTAAAAGTGCATCACGCTTCTATAAGGCAATGAGAAAGATAGCTTTTATTTTCTTAGTCTTCGATCTCCTGATCACTCTCCAAGCCGGAGCACAACTCAATGCGGACTTCACAGCGGATGTCCAGGAAGGCTGCGGAGACCTGTTGGTCAATTTCACCGACCAATCCTCAGGCGGAGCCTCTTCATGGGATTGGGACTTCGGTGATGGATCGCCGAATTCGAGCCTTCAGCATCCCTCCCATTTTTACAGTTCCCCCGGGACCTATACGGTGACCCTGACCGTTAGTGGAGGCGGGAACAGCGACACAGAGACGAAGACGGCTTATATCGTCGTCCATGAAACACCGAGCGCAGCCTTTTCTGCTTCAAAAACGAACGGCTGCAGTCCGATCACCGTTTCCTTCTCCGACCAGACCGCACCGGGTGATGCGCCCATCACGAGCTGGGAATGGGATTTCGGGGATGGCAACGTTTCCAACCAAAAGAACCCGACCCATACGTACAGCAGTAGCGGAACTTACAACGTATCCCTTTTCGTGACCGATTCCAACGGTTGCACCGATGTGATCGTCAAGACCAACCTTATCGAGGTGGATCCGAATCCGACAGCCGACTTCGGGGTGAACGATTCGCTCTTTTGCAGTCCACCCGCACAGGTCAACTTCAGCGACAGCTCGAGCGGATCGGGCCTTTCATACGACTGGGATTTCGGGGATGGAACCGGTTCAAGCGTTTCTGACCCTTCGCACGATTACAGTTCTTTCGGAACTTTCGATGCGCAACTTATTGTGACCAACGGGGATGGGTGCAAAGACAGTGCTAGCCTACCGATCATCGTTAAAGACATCGATGCTGACTTTTCGATGGATACGACGGAGGGCTGCGATAGCCTGACGGTCGCTTTTCAGGACCAGAGCAGCCCTTCCCCGAACGACTGGGAATGGGACTTTGGGGATGGGACAAGTTCCACACAGGAGGACCCGAGCCATACCTACACGGACACCGGCACTTATACGGTCGAACTGATAGCTTCCAATTCAGGCGGTTGCACGGATACCCTCACCCTTACGGATACCATCGAGATCCATCCCCCTCCTGAAGCGGGTTTCACGGTCAGTGACAGCATTGCCTGCTCGGTTCCGTTCAGCACGAGCTTCACCGACACGACTTCGGGAAGCAACAGCTGGAATTGGGCCTTTGGCGACGGGGATAGCTCCTCCGTTCAATCCCCTTCCCACAGCTACGATAGTGCAGGCGTCTACGACATCTCCCTGGAAGTGAGCGACACGAACGGATGTAGCGCTAAAGTAACGGACAGCGGGGGGGTCCGCATCATCGAACCAGAAGCGGACTTCACGGTAGATACGAGCCGTGGATGCAAACCGCTGACCGTGAACTTCACGGACCTTTCTTTTTCCAATGAGGCGATCAGCAACTGGTCATGGAAGTTCGGGGACGGCAACGGGTCAAATGTCCAAAACCCCAGCCATACCTACTCGGATACGGGAAGTTACACGGTGGAACTGGCCATCGAGAACGTCGAAGGATGCAAGGACACCACGGTCAAAACGGACACCATCGAAGTTGGACAAAAACCCCAGGCGGGTTTCACTCCAACCGATACAGCCGGCTGTCATCCCTTTACCCTTCCTTTTACCGATACATCCAGTGCTTACTCGGATGAGTGGCAATGGGATTTCGGTGACGGGAACACCTCCGGACAGCAGAACCCGACCAATAACTACAACGTGGTGGACACCTTCGACGTTCAGCTTATCGCTGGTTTCCACGGTTGTTATGATACATCCCTTCAAAGTGCATCGGTCAAGGTACTCCCCCCAAAAGCACAATTCGACGTGACCCCCTCGGTAGGTTGTGACACGCCCCACACGGTCTCCTTTTCCAACATAACCCCGAAGAGCGACTACTGGCACTGGGACTTCGGGGATGGAACGAGTTTCAACGGTCAAAATCCCTCTCCGCACACTTATGGTCAACCGGGCAGTTATACGATCAGCTTGGCCGTTAAGGACTCCACGAAAAAACTATGCCGTGATACCGGAACGGTAACAGTCCAGGTATCCGATATGGAGGCGGCTTTCGGCTCAGATACCAGTGAAGGCTGCACGCCTTCCCCGATCGCGTTCACGGACAGTTCCAAAGCGAACTTCGGCCTATCCGCCTGGGAATGGTCCTTTGGCGACGGGGATAGCATCGGACCATGCTCCGGGAGCATCAGCAGCTCCCAAACGAGTGGGACCTGTTCGGACCCGGTCCACACCTACCAGAACGATAGCCTTTTCGATGTCACCCTGGTCGCGACGGACAGCGTCGGATGCAGGGATACCGTGACCCACCCCCAGTCCATCGATATTCGACCTCCGCCGAACGCTGCTTTTAAAGCGGACACGACCTTTGGATGTGCCCCTTTCACTGTATCCTTCACCGACCAATCGACCCCCGACTCGCTGATCAGTTCCTGGGATTGGAAATTCGGCGATGGGGATTCTTCCTCGATGGCAAACCCGACCCATACTTACGGGAAGGCAGGCGATTACGATGTGACGCTCACTGTGGATGACTCCTTCAGTTGCCGCCAGGGATCCACGGCAACAGCTCTGGTCCATGTAACGCATCCTGATCCCTCCTTCAGTTACGACACAGTGATCTGCAACGGAGATAGCGGCCGCTTCAAGAGCAACTCTGTTGGGGAAGGGCTTTATCACGTTTGGGATTACGGGGACGGCTCCCCCCTTGACACGGTTAAGAGCGATAGTACCAGCCATTATTACGACCTGGGGATCTCTTCCGACACGACTTTTCAGGTCACACTGATAGCGGTCGATTCGAACGGCTGTGTGGATTCGGTCAAGAACCCGCTCACGATATCCGTCCCTCAAGCTGACTTTACGGTCGATTCGACAACGATCGATTGCCCTCCCTTCAATGCGAATTTCCTGGACCTTTCATCAGGTAATGTGACCCAATGGAAATGGACCTTCGGCGATAGCAGTGGGGCATCCTTCGTACAGAACCCTTCCCACACCTATTCCATCGCAGGCTATTTCGATGTCGGGCTCATCGTGGGCACACCCGAAGGATGCCGTGACACCCTGGTAAAGGATTCCCTGATCCATGTGGGGGGACCGCAAGGTACATTCACTTACACGATCGATTCCAGTGGCTGTTTCTATGAAGTGACCTTCACAGCGAGCACCTCCAATACGGACTCGATCGATTGGATCTTCGACGACGGAGCAAGAGGAAGCGGGGATAGTGTGGTCCACACCTACAAGGACCCGGGGCAGTACAACCCCATTATGCTGATATCCGACGGCCAGGGTTGTCAGGTACCGATCCCTGCTCCGAGCCCGATCGATGTTCCGCCTTCAGGGTATTCTCCTGGCTTCAGCTCCACGAACGCCACCTGTCAAGCTTCGGACGGCTCCATGAGCGCGAGTCCGAGTGGCGGGAACCCGCCTTATTCCTTTCAATGGAGTACCGGTGACACCACGGCCACCGTTAATGAGGTGCCTGCAGGTACATACGAGCTCGTGGTCACCGATTCGCTGGGGTGCACTTACACAGATTCCCTGACTGTGGGAAGGGATCAACCCGCCTTGGATCTCTCCTTCACGACCGACAGTGCTACTTGCACTGACGATGACGGGGCGATCGAGGTGACGGCGAGCGGAGGGACCGCCCCTTATGCTTTCCAATGGGAGAACGGACAGACCGGAGATTCCTTAACGGCAGCCAGAGCAGGGACCTATACCGTTACCGTAACGGACAGCAATGGCTGTACAGGTACTGATAAGATCCGAGTACCCCGACGAAAGCCTTTCACTAAAGCCGCCTTCAGCACGGATACGGGCGAAGCCTATACCGGAGACCCGATCCGCTTCCTCGATTCATCCAAAAGCACCCTGCCCATCGAGGTCTGGAAATGGGAATTCGGAGACGGAGATACATCGCTGGAAAGCAGCGGAAAACCTGTGGAACATGCCTATGATGATGCCGGAACCTTCAAACCCCGGCTCGTGATCATTACGGAAAAAGGCTGTCGCGACACAGCACAGAAAACGCTCGAGATCCTTAATTTGATGAAGGTCCCCAATGTTTTTACACCGAACGGGGACGGAAAGAATGAAGTGTTCAGGGTACGGAGCAGTGGGTTGGAAAGCTTTTCTATGCGGATCTACAACCGTTGGGGACAAGTCCTATTTGTTGCAAACCGTCCTGGGAACGCCTGGAGCGGCCGCAACGTAGCAGGTGAACCGGCCCCGGAAGGGACTTACTTTTACCTTGTCGAGTATTCCTTCGATGGAAAAAAGACCAGAAAGGAGCAGGGCAAGCTGAACCTCTTTCGATGAACGATATCAAAGAAGAAGCTCTTTCCCCACGAGCACCGAGGGTTCGAAGCGAACGCAGATCCTTGTTCACGGATCGGTCATTGCTCTAAGGGATCTCCACTCCTGAGTTCCGCCTGCACCTCTTCATAGGAGGCCTTTTTCAACTCAGGATGGGCTTTGAGGTACTCGTTCTTCAGAATGACGGCCTTGTGTACGGTCGTGGTGTCCTTAAGAGCTGGAGAACCGCTTTTGATCCCTTCCGCATAGACCCAGACGTTCTTGCTATCCACCTGTTCGGTGTAATAATAACTGGTCCCCTCGTAAGTGAAGGGCATCTTGGTCCACTCATTGTCCCATTCCGGATGTCCGATGTAAAGGAGAACGGAACGCCCTTCCATCGAGACCGGTGCTTTCCAGCCTTTATGAGGCTTCGGGCTACTCCCTGTATTGTCCCAATACAACTGAAACGTACGCGTGAGCCGTTCCTGTTTGATCTCTTTCTTGATGCTGTCCTTGTAAACACAACTCCCATCGTTGTCATCCGCATCGCTGTCGTAATTGATCGCGTCCTGATCGGTACATCCCTCCTTCACGCAAGCGGTATTGCTGATGAAAAAAGAAAGGATGATAAAAACGTAAAATAAAGCCCGTTTCATGGTCGGAATTTAGGGGATTCGCTCTCAAAGGTAAGGCGTGGTTTGAAATCGGTATGGCCCCATCCTAGCTTCGCCTATCTTTGTACCCATGGATTGGCCCCAACTCCTCAATTACGAAAGGCCTGACGGAACCACCTCTTCCGGAAGTGCCGACCCTTTGCGCAACGATTTCGAAAAAGACCACGATCGGATCGTTTTCAGCTCGGCCTTCCGTTCGCTGCAAGACAAGACCCAAGTGGTACCTCTTCCGGAACACGACTTCGTCCACACCCGTCTTACCCATAGTCTTGAGACCTCCTGTGTTGGCCGTTCATTGGGAAAAATGGTCGGGGAACATCTTTTGGCGAGCTATCCCGAACTCCCGGAGATGGGTGTGGAGAACGGGGACCTTGGAGCTATAGTGGCCGCAGCATGCCTTGCCCACGATATTGGGAACCCTCCCTTCGGTCATTCAGGGGAAAAAGCCATTGGCGAATTCTTTCTTAACGGTCCCGGTAAAGGGCTCCAAGAACGGGTGAACGATGAACAAGCCTGGAAGGACCTCACTCATTTCGAAGGCAATGCCAACGGCTTCCGGATCCTTACCCGCACCGAGGGCACCCTCACTTGTGCCACACTCGGAGCCTTCACCAAATATCCATGCCCCTCAGACCGCCCTGAACGTGAACACGTGGCGAGCAAGAAGTTCGGTTTCTTCAAAGCTGAAGCCCCGCTATTCTCCTCAGTAGCCGACAAACTCGGCCTGACCGCTTTCGAGGATGGCAAAGGGTGGGTCCGACACCCCCTTGCCTTTCTCGTGGAAGCCGCCGATGACATCTGCTACTCCGTGATCGACCTGGAGGATGGACTTCGCTCAGGGCTTGTTCCCCCAGGCGAAGGGGAAGGCCTCTTGAAGAAACTGATCGGAGAGGATCTCGAAAAGGATCGTGTGGAACGATTATCAGATGATGACCAGCGATGGAGCTATCTCCGGGCAAAGGCCATCAACGTGCTCGTGAACGAAGCATCACAAGCCTTTATCGACCACGAAAAAGAGATCCTTGAAGGGAGTGCGGACCGCTCCCTGATCAAGAAAATGCCCAGTGGAAGCACGGTGAAAGAGATCGAATCCCTAAGCTTCGAGCGGGTCTATCGGTCGAGGAAGGTGCTCGAGATCGAAGCCGCCGGCTTCGAAGTCCTGGGCGGTTCGTTGGAACTCTTCACAGAAGCAGCCCTCAATGCCCAGGAGGGAAAACCCAGTTCTCGCGAGCAAAAGATCCTGGACCTGCTTCCACCCCATTTAAGGAACGTATCGGATGGCCCCGAAAACCCGATCTACCAGCGTTTACTGGAGATCTCCGAATTCGTGAGCAGCATGAGCGATTCCTCAGCTCTTTCCCTTTATCGCAAATTAAAAGGGATCGAACTGCCCGTTCATTAGCGATCCCCTAACACGGACTTAAGAACAAAGTCCCTGCCTTGCTGTTCTTTTGAAAAAGCAAAAAGAGAACCTCGTTCAATGCCCCAGGAACTACTCACCACCCACCTCTGCATGACCAAGGACATCGGGGTCCATGGGAACCTTTTCGGCGGCAACATGCTGTCCTGGCTAGATGAAGCCGCCGCAGGGATGGCCTCTCAGGTCTGTGACACGACCAACCTCGTCACCAAGAAACTCACCGAAGTAGAGTTCGAGCGGCGGGTCCGCGTCGGCCAATTGATCAAGATCTACGGAGAGGTGGTGAAAATGGGGAATACCTCGATCACCCTCGACATCGAAGCGCGGAAACACAATGTGCACACCGGTATGCAAAAGAAAGTCTGCAGCACGCGGATCACTTTCGTGAACGTGGATGAGGAAGGGGAACCCATGCCCTTGAGCGACCGGGTTAAAGAGCGCTTTCAGAAGAGCCAGGAAGAAAAGGAGCCGATCCTGAACGCCCAATGAAAGAAGGGGGTCACTCTTCCTCTTTCTTCCCGAACATCCGGACCCATTCTTCATCATCCCGTTTCATGCCCCGGAACATGCCCGATGTATTGAAGGGGATCGCTATGTTGCCATCCTTGTCGAGGATGATGAGCCCGCCAGTGCCACCGAGCTCTTCGAGCTTTTCCTCGATGACGGCCTTCCCAGCTTCCTGTGCGGTCTCGTCGAGATAATCCATCCGTGCGGAAACATCATAAGCCACAACGTTGCGCATGAAGAACTCACCGTGTCCTGTGGCTGAGACCGCACAAGTAGCATCGTCCGCATAGGTCCCGGCTCCGATGATGGGCGAATCGCCGATCCTTGCGAATTTTTTATTGGTCATTCCTCCGGTGGAA
>CAZIDL010000093.1:0-7769 GCA_964537825.1 uncultured Weeksellaceae bacterium | reverse complement strand
CGGGCGGGAACAAACTCTCGGGGATCGTTAAGACCCTCGAGGAACGCAACCAAGAGTGAACACGGATCCACCAGGGAGCACCCTGCCGATCATTAATGCGCACCAATCTTTAAAATCGACGAACAATGGCGGACGTTAAAGAACTAGCCGACCAACTCGTTAACCTCTCTGTGAAAGAGGTGAACGAGCTTGCTGACATCCTCAAAGAGGAACACGGTATCGAACCCGCCGCCGCAGCCCCTGCTGCAGCTCCCGCAGCTGCCGGAGGTGGCGAAGAAGGCGGAGCTGAAGAAAAGAGCGAATTCGATGTCGTTCTTAACAATGCCGGAGAATCCAAGCTGGCCGTGGTCAAGCTTGTGAAAGAGATCACCGGTGTTGGCCTCAAGGAAGCTAAAGGAATGGTCGATGAGACGCCTAAGCCGCTCAAGGAAGGCGTCCCAAAAGAAGAAGCAGAGCAGCTTAAATCCCAGCTCGAAGAAGCAGGAGCCGAGATCGAACTCAAGTGATCGAGGCGCTGCTCAATCTCTTCTTTTTCAGAGCGTCGGGCCTCCTCCCGAAGGTCGGTGAGGGATGGTCCGATCTCGTCATGAATGGGGTATCCCATTCATGATGACCGTTCATTTCGCTTTCGAACCAAAACATCATGCCCTTGGCAACGCTGGAACAAACGCCCGAACGGGTCGACTTTTCGTCCTCCAACGCTAAGATCGAGTATCCGGATTTTCTCGAGATCCAGCTCCGCTCGTTCCGCGAATTCTTCCAATTGGACACCAACCCGGAGAATCGCGAACAAGAGGGGCTCTTTAAGGTCTTTAATGAGAACTTCCCGATCACCGATACGCGGAATCAGTTCGTGCTCGAATTCCTCGATTATTTCGTGGACCCACCGCGCTATACGATCGAAGAGTGCATCGAACGAGGTTTGACCTATTCCGTGCCGCTCAAAGCTAAATTGAAGCTTTACTGCACCGACCCTGAACACGAGGACTTCGAAACGATCGTTCAGGACGTTTATTTGGGGACGATCCCCTATATGACGCCAAAAGGCTCCTTCGTTGTGAACGGGGCTGAGCGCGTGATCGTGTCCCAACTTCACCGATCCCCCGGCGTATTCTTTGGTCAGAGCATGCACGCCAACGGAACGAAGCTCTATTCCGCACGTGTGATCCCCTTCAAGGGTTCCTGGATCGAATTCGCCACGGACATCAATAGCGTGATGTACGCTTACATCGACCGGAAGAAAAAGCTCCCGGTCACTACGCTCCTCCGTGCGATCGGTTATGAAAGCGATAAGGACATCCTCAACATCTTTGGTCTTGCCGAAGAGGTGAAGGTCAATAAGACGAACCTCAAGAAATGCCTCGGTCGCAAACTTGCAGCAAGGGTGCTCCGATCCTGGGTCGAGGATTTCGTGGACGAAGATACCGGCGAAGTGGTCTCCATCGAGCGAAATGAGGTTGTGATCGACCGCGAGACCGTTCTCGAGGAACAGCATATTGACCAGATCGTCGAGTCGGGGGCTAAAACGATCATCCTCCACCGTGAGGACATCAATACCTCCGATTACAACATCATCTACAACACCCTCCAGAAGGATACTTCCAATTCCGAGAAAGAGGCGATCGAGCACATCTATCGCCAGCTCAGGAACGCGGAGCCGCCCGACGAAGAGACCGCTCGCGGGATCATCGATAAGCTCTTCTTTTCGGAGACCCGGTATGACCTCGGTGAGGTCGGACGCTATCGGATCAACAAAAAGCTCGATCTCGATATCCCCGAGGACACCAAGATCCTCACCAACGATGATATCATCAATATCATCTCCTATTTGATCAAGTTGATCAATTCCAGGACGGAGATCGATGACATCGACCACCTGAGCAATCGAAGGATCCGAACGGTCGGCGAACAGCTCTACAACCAGTTCGGGGTCGGTTTGGCCCGAATGGCCCGGACGATCCGCGAACGGATGAACGTCCGCGATAACGAGGTCTTTACACCTACTGACCTGATCAACGCCAAGACCCTTTCTTCAGTCGTCAATTCCTTTTTCGGGACCAATCAATTGTCCCAGTTCATGGATCAGACCAACCCGCTTGCGGAGGTCACTCACAAACGAAGGGTTTCAGCCCTCGGGCCTGGAGGTCTTTCCAGGGAACGGGCCGGCTTCGAGGTCCGGGACGTTCATTACACGCACTATGGACGTCTCTGTCCCATCGAAACACCGGAAGGCCCGAACATCGGTCTGATCTCTTCCCTCTGTGTTTATGCTAAGGTCAACCGCCTTGGTTTCATCGAAACCCCTTACCGTGAAGTCTCGAACGGGAAGGTCCAGCTCACTAAGGATAAGGTGACCTACCTGAGTGCTGAGGAAGAGGATGACATGATGATCGGCCAGGCGAACGCCAAGGTCGATGATAAAGGGAACTTCCTTACCGGGAAAGTGAAAGCTAGAAAAGAAGGGGAATTCCCCGTCGTCGAGAGCGATAAACTCGATCTGATGGATGTGGCCCCCAACCAGATCGCTTCCCTGGCGGCCTCCATGATCCCCTTCCTCGAACACAATGACGCCAACCGGGCCCTCATGGGGTCGAACATGCAGCGGCAGGCGCTTCCGCTCGTACGTGCCCAGTCACCGATCGTTGGGACCGGCCTCGAGAAACAGGTCGCTGAAGACTCCCGGGTTCTGATCAATGCCGAAGGTGATGGTACGGTCCGCTACGTCGATGCCAACGAGATCACCATCGAGTACGACCGGGAAGAAGAGGATGATATGGTGAGCTTCGACGACAGTTCGAAGACCTATAACCTGATCAAGTTCCAGAAGACGAACCAGAACAGTGCCATCAATCTGAAGCCCATCGTTCAAAAAGGACAAAGGGTCCGGAAAGGGCAGGTCCTCTGTGAAGGTTATGCGACCGAAAAAGGAGAGCTCGCCATGGGCAGCAACCTGAAGGTCGCGTTCATGCCTTGGAAGGGATACAACTTTGAGGATGCGATCGTCGTTTCCGAGCGTTTGGTGAAAGACGATGTCTTCACCTCGGTCCACCTCGACGAATATTCCCTCGAGGTGCGGGATACGAAGCGAGGAATGGAAGAGCTCACGCCCGACATTCCCAACGTGAGTGAAGAAGCGACCAAGGACCTCGACGAGAACGGGTTGATCCGTGTAGGGGCCGAAGTCGGTGAAGGGGACATCCTCATCGGAAAGATCACTCCAAAGGGCGAATCCGATCCTTCCCCCGAGGAAAAACTCCTCCGCGCCATCTTCGGTGATAAGGCCGGTGACGTGAAGGACGCTTCCCTCAAAGTGCCACCCTCCGTTGGAGGTGTTGTGGTCGATAAGAAACTCTTCTCCCGTGCCGTCAACAAGAACGATAAGAGCAAAAAGAAAGAACAGACCGCCCTCGAGCAACTCGATAAGCAACACGAAAAGGATGTTGCCGACCTGAAGGACCGCCTCTTGGATAAGTTGATGAACCTCCTTCAGGGGAAGAGCTCTCAAGGGATCGAGAATTACTACAAGGAAGAGCAGATCAAGAAAGGGGTCAAGTTCAGCAAAAAGACGCTTCAGAAGCTTGACTTCGTGACGGTCGATCCCGATGGATGGACCAAGGACGAAAAGACCAACGAGCTCGTTAAGAAGCTGATCCACAACTACAATGTGAAGTTGAACGAGATCGTCGGTCATTACAAGCGCGATCGCTTCCAGATGACCGTCGGGGATGAACTTCCCTCCGGGATCATCAAGCTTGCAAAGGTCTTCCTAGCCAAGAAGCGTAAGCTGAAGGTGGGGGACAAGATGGCAGCCCGTCACGGGAACAAAGGGATCATCGCCAAGATCGTCCGCCAGGAGGACATGCCCTTCCTCAAGGACGGAACGCCGGTGGATATCGTGCTCAGTCCCCTGGGCGTGCCTTCGAGGATGAACCTCGGCCAGATCTACGAGACCGTCCTCGGTTGGGCCGGGGAGCAATTGGGTGTCAAGTTCTCCACTCCGATCTTCGACGGAGCATCGCTCGACGATATCAAATCCTATACGAAGAAGGCCGGCCTTCCCGAACTGGGTAGGACCCAGCTCACGGACGGTGAAACGGGTGAGCCCTTCGATCAGGAAGCTACGGTCGGCGTGATCTACATGCTGAAGCTGAGCCACATGGTCGAGGATAAGATGCACGCCCGCTCGATCGGACCTTACTCTCTTATCACGCAGCAACCGCTCGGTGGTAAGGCGCAGTTCGGTGGGCAGCGCTTCGGTGAGATGGAGGTATGGGCGCTTGAAGCCTATGGCGCCTCCAACGTACTTCAGGAAATGTTGACGGTCAAATCCGACGATGTCGTGGGACGGGCGAAAGCGTACGAAACCATCGTGAAAGGCGAGAATTTGCCGAAACCAGGGATCCCTGAATCCTTCAATGTGCTATTGCACGAGCTTCAGGGACTATGCCTCAACATATCCCTCGACCAAAAGAACGGAACCGATAACGAATAAAGGAGCTTTTAAGCCCTTTTTTCAAAGCTCATTCAGGACCATGGCCCAGAAAAAGGATCAACAACAAAAGGACAGTGACTTCGAGAAGGTCACTGTAAGCCTCGCGTCACCGGAACAGATCCTCGAGAATTCCTTCGGGGAGATCACGAAACCGGAGACCATCAACTACCGGACCTATAAGCCTGAAATGGAGGGCTTGTTCTGCCAACGCATCTTCGGTCCCGTTAAGGACTACGAATGCCACTGTGGCAAATACAAGCGGATCCGGTATAAAGGCATCATTTGCGACCGTTGTGGTGTAGAGGTAACGGAGAAAAAAGTACGGCGCGAACGGATGGGGCACATTTCCCTCGTCGTTCCGGTCGCCCACATCTGGTATTTCCGTTCCCTACCCAACAAGATCGGTTACTTGCTCGGGCTCCCCACGAAGAAGCTCGATCAGGTGATCTATTACGAGCGTTACGTGGTGATCCAGCCCGGTACGGCTACGGATAAGGAAGGGAATGCCCTCCAGTACATGGATTTCCTTACGGAGGACGAATACCTCGACGTGCTCGATACGCTTCCCAAGGAGAACCAATACCTCGAGGACGGTGACGAGAGCAAGTTCATTGCGAAGATGGGGGCTGAAGCCCTGCACGATCTTCTGAAAGGGCTGGATCTCGACGATCTGTCCTTTAACCTCCGTCATAAGGCCAATACGGAAACTTCTCAGCAACGGAAGAACGAGGCCCTCAAACGGCTCCAGGTGGTCGAATCCATTCGCGAATCCCAGGACCGGATCAAGAACAATCCCGAATGGATGATCGTGAAGGTGGTGCCGGTGATCCCGCCCGAACTGCGGCCGCTCGTTCCCCTCGACGGAGGACGCTTCGCCACCTCGGACCTGAACGATCTCTACCGGCGGGTCATCATCCGGAACAATCGCCTCAAGCGATTGATCCAGATCAAGGCCCCGGAGGTCATTCTCCGGAACGAAAAGCGAATGTTGCAGGAGGCTGTCGATTCCCTCTTTGACAACAGTCGTAAGTCCAGTGCCGTTAAAACCGACGCGAACCGTCCGCTCAAGTCCTTGAGCGACAGCTTGAAGGGTAAGCGTGGGCGATTCCGTCAGAACCTTCTTGGAAAGCGTGTGGATTATAGTGCCCGTTCCGTGATCGTGGTCGGGCCGGAGCTCAAACTCCACGAGTGCGGTATCCCGAAGGATATGGCAGCCGAGCTCTTCAAACCGTTCATCATCCGGAAGATGATCGAAAGGGGGATCGTAAAGACGGTAAAATCCGCCAAAAAGATCGTTGACAAGAAGGACCCGGTTGTCTGGGATATCCTTGAGAACGTCCTGAAGTCGCACCCGATCATGCTGAACCGGGCTCCCACGTTGCACCGGTTGGGGATCCAAGCGTTTCAGCCCAAATTGATCGAAGGGAAGGCGATCCAGCTGCATCCGCTCGCTTGTACGGCATTCAATGCCGACTTCGACGGGGACCAAATGGCCGTCCACGTCCCGCTCGGGAACGCGGCCATTATGGAAGCTCAGCTTCTTATGCTCTCTTCCCACAACATTCTCAACCCGGCCAATGGGGCTCCCATTACGGTTCCTTCACAGGACATGGTGCTCGGGCTCTATTACATCACAAAGGGTCGACCGAGCATCGAGGAGAATCCGACCAAAGGGGAGGGAATGCAATTCTATTCCCCTGAAGAGGTCCGGATCGCCTACAATGAAGGAAAAGTGGACCTCCATGCCTATATCAAGGCGAAGGTGAAGGTCGATGAAGAGGGGTACCCCAAGGAGAAAATGGTCGATACCACCGTGGGACGGGTTCTCTTTAACGAAGTGATACCGGATGAGGTCGGATTTGTGAACGAGGTCCTCAACAAGAAGGCCCTGAGGGATGTGATCGGTAAAGTTCTCAAGCGCATGGGCGTTGCAGCAACTTCAAGGTTCCTCGATCAGATCAAGGATATGGGGTACTACAACGCCTTTAAAGGGGGACTATCCTTCAACATCGAGGACGTGATCGTGCCCGAGGAAAAGGAGACCATGGTCCAGGAGGCCAGCCAGGAGGTTGATAACGTGATGGCCAATTACAACATGGGGCTGATCACGAACAACGAGCGTTACAATCAGATCATCGATATCTGGACCCACACCAATTCCTCGCTCACTGAAAAGCTCATGAAGCGGCTTGAAGAGGATCAACAAGGCTTCAATTCGATCTATATGATGTTCGATTCCGGAGCCCGTGGTTCCAAGGAGCAGATCCGCCAGCTCTCCGGAATGAGGGGATTGATGGCCAAACCCCAGAAGTCCGGTTCGGCAGGTCAGCAGCAGATCATCGAAAACCCGATCGTTTCGAACTTCAAGGAAGGCCTTTCGATCCTCGAGTACTTCATTTCCACGCACGGTGCGCGGAAAGGACTCGCCGATACGGCCCTTAAGACCGCTGACGCAGGATATCTCACCCGCCGTTTGGTGGACGTTTCTCAGGATGTGGTCGTGACCGCTGAGGATTGCCACACCCTCCGTGGCCTTACCGCGACCGCGCTCAAGAAGAACGAAGAAGAGGTCGAGACCCTTTATGAACGGATCCTCGGACGTGTATCGCTCGAGGATGTTCACGATCCCGAGACCAATGAGCTCATCGTGGCTCAGGATCAGGAGATCGATGAGGATATCGCGCAGCGGATCGAGGATTCGGCACTCGAGGAGATCGAGATGCGATCCGTCCTTACTTGCGAAATGAAGCGGGGGGTTTGTTCCAAGTGTTACGGGCGCAGCCTGGCTACCGGCCGGAGTTCTCAGAAAGGGGAAGCTGTCGGTGTTGTTGCCGCACAATCCATTGGAGAGCCAGGGACTCAGCTGACCCTGCGTACTTTCCACGTGGGAGGTACAGCTTCGAAGATCGCTGCCGATTCCGAGGTGCGTGCCAAGTACGACGGCAAAATGGAGATCGAAGAGCTCCGTACCGTGGAGAAAAAGAACGACGAAGGGGAGGATGTGGATATCGTGATCGGGCGCTCTGCCGAGATGCGGATCGTGGATGAGAAAACCGGGAACATCCTCCAATCCAACAACATCCCTTACGGATCCGAGCTCTTTATCCGCCCTGAAAAGAAGGTAAAGAAGGGCGACCGGATCTGTTCCTGGGATCCCTATAATGCCGTGATCATCTCCGAGGTGAGCGGGAAGGTGGACTTCCAGGATATGGAGGGAGGCACCACTTTCCAGGAGGAGGTCGACGAGCAGACCGGCTTCAAGGAGAAGGTCATCGTG
>CAZIDL010000092.1:0-7919 GCA_964537825.1 uncultured Weeksellaceae bacterium | reverse complement strand
CGGAGTAGTAGATCACAATGGAATTCTCCTTCAGAGTGGCTTTGCTGAACATGGGCAAGGAGCTTTTCGTTCTCCGGACAAAATCTGGACAAAAATTTCCGTCAAAGGAGATGCAAATCTAGTAAAAAGTGTAAAATTTTTCAGCAGCTTTTTTCGGATAAATCACTGAAAAAGAGAACTTTTTTACATTAAATTGTTAAACCGGGTATGGCAGGGTGAGAGTCCAGCCATCCCGACCGCCAAGGGTCCTTCTTCTACAGGGCCCTCCTTTTATATTCGAATGGCAGAGGAAAGACCATATTGCTACGATCACCCCCGACCAGCTCTTACAGCAGATGCTGTGATCTTCGGGTTCGACCGGGAAGAAGAACGCCTCTACGTCCTCATGGTCCGAAGAGGAGTCCCACCCCACGAAGGCCAATATGCATTTCCCGGTGGTTTCGTCGGGGAGGAAGAAACGGTCGAAGAAGCCTGCCACCGCGAACTAAAAGAAGAGACCGGTGTTGAAGTCGACCGTTTAAAAGAAATAGGGGTCTTTTCGGATCCGCAAAGAGATCCGAGAGGAAGGATCGTTTCGATACCTTTCTTCGGTTTGGTCGAAAAAGGTGAGCAAGAACCTCGGGGAGGTGATGATGCTGCTGATGCTGAATGGATCCTTCCCGAAGGGTTGGAAGAAGAGCTCGCTTTCGATCACGGAGAGATCCTGAAGCGGGGAATGGAAGAACTCGACCTGCTGATCAAAGAGCAGGAGCGTACGAGCAAAAGATGAGCAAGTACCCTCATCCTAGCCCCTGACCGCTTACCACTTCCTGCTCTCCCTTTCCAGCGCAGAAGGCTAAAAGGGGGAGGAAGAACGCCATGAAAAGGATGCCCGCCTGTCGTTCCAGGATCGACTCGAAAAGGGTGCTCACCAGAAGGATAGAACAGAGGTACAGGAGCAACGGGGAGCTGGCCCATCCTTTTCGCATCCCGGTCATGAAGACCCCCAGCAAAAGCATTACACCCAGGACCCCTACGGCGATCCCGGTCTGAAGGAACTGACAATGCGCGTTAAACCCCTTTTTTTCGAGGAATGACCACCCCCTCCGCTCGTATTCCTCCTGAAGCTTGACATCTTCATCACCCGTCCCGACCCCGGTCACCCAATTCTCCATAAAAAGCTCCGAACCAGCGGACCAGATCATTAAACGAGCCTCAGCCCCTCCTGGATCTTCCTGATCGATCCGCTCAAAACCACCCGTGACCGATCGATACATTTCCTGAAAGCGACCTCGGTTCCGGGGAAAAAGAAAAAATGCCCCTGCCAATAAAAGCATCACGGAGGCAGCCACGAAGGAGCGCTTTAAGAAGGAAGTTCTTCGGTCCCTTATCACATAAACGATCAAAAGGAAAGGAAAGAGCAAAAGAGCAGCACGCGAGGCGGTCAAGAAGACCCCGATCAGAAGAAGGACCCCTAAAGACCAGCCCCAGGAAGAAAGACCCGGAACACCATTCGATAGGATCATTATGCCAAAAAGAAAATAGATGGCCAAATAGCCTCTATGGATATGAAAAGCAAAATGCTCTCCATACAGAAGATAAGTGCTCTCACCATCCCCTTCGGTCAAAAAAACATGGACCGCATGGCCGCCACCGATAAGGAAAGCGATCACACACCCAAGGATGAAGAACTTCAGGATACGGGAAAGCTCCTTTTGACAGGGAAGTGGCATGGCCCAGAACAGTAATGGAAAGAAAACGAAGCCTGCCTTCTTCTGTAGGTCAAAGGCAGCTGCGGAAAGGTCATCGGTATAGAGGGTGCCGATAAGATAGATCGAAAAGAATGCGATGAGCATTAATGGAAGCCCACGCCCCTTCTTTTCAGAAAAAGCCTTTCTACATCGTTCCGGACAGCAAAAAGCAAAAAGAAGCGCATTGACCCCCAAAAGCACTGAAAGGATCGGAAGGGCACTTTGCAAAAGCGGCATTAGAAAAGCGAAAAGGCCCAACCCGAAGAGATGCAATTCCTTATAAGGATCCTCCTGAAAGCGGCCTTTTATCTTCTCCCAATAGCCCATTTTAGATAGCAGATAACTGAAACGGGTTTGAAGCTGCCATTATTCGCCCCGGATACAGCTTTGCAACACTCCCTGCAATTTCCCTTTCCGTTCGAGGAGTTCCTCTACAAAAGCACGAAAAGCTCCACGACCTCCTCCTGCCTCGGTCACCATATCCACCTCATCCCGAACATAGGAGGGGGCATCGGAAGGAGCTGCACTGATCCCCACTTTCCGCAACAAGGGGAGATCATTGACATCGTCCCCGATATAGGCCGCACGCGAAAGATCGGTACCCCGCTCCTCACAGCATTCCTTAGCCAAGTAAAGCTTATCCGTTACTCCCTGATAGAGGTCCGGGATATTCAGTTTAAAAGCTCTTTCTTTTACCGATTTCGCCCGCTCTCCGGTGAGGATCACGATCGGGATCCCTAATGTCTTTAAGAAACGGACACCGGCACTATCCCTCGTATCAAACCGTTTCAGTTCATTCCCGAATTCATCGTAGTACATCCCGCCATCGGTCCAAACCCCATCAATATCGGTGAATACGATCGTTGGAAGTCCCTCTGATGCTGTTTTTTCGTTCTCCAACCTAGATCCTTTAGAATAAATATTCCACAAATATCCGTTTTCTTTTCAATAGCAGATGATATTCGATCCTTGGCCATCGGGTAAGGGAGACACGCCTTCTCGAACAGGATCCTGGTTCAGGAGCTAAAGTTCCCGATCTTCGTCACATTCAAACTTAGACCTTTTAAATGAAAGGTCCTTTGACCGGAGAAGTGAGCAAAAAAGTGCTGGAAGGCCTTCAGCAGAGCGCCCCGCAGATCCCGCTCTTTATGCGGACCGATTGGATGCGGGCGGTCCACGCCCGCGATGCTGAATGGGGGGTAGTATTGGCGGGGAGTGAGCACGACCCTAAAGGTTTCCTTCCTTTCTCCATTCGTTACCGCTATGGGCTTCGCCTGATAGGGATGCCTCCCCTCACACCTTATGGAGGGCCTTATCTCTATTACCCCGAAGAAGGGAGGCGCGATTACGAAATGCAGGTCGTTGGCGAACTGATCGATGGCCTTCCCTCCTTTCATGAATTCGACCAAAAGTTCCATCCCCAGATGCTGAACTGGTTCCCTTTCTATACGCGGGGATTCCGGGAGACCACCTTATACACCAACATCCTTTCCCCAGCTGCATCTTTGGATCAGATCCGTCAAAGCTATTCCTCTACCTTCCGCAATCGCCTGAAAAAACTCGAAGAAAGCTCCACGGTCCTTGAAGACCAGGATCCGCTTCCCCTCCTCGAGCTTCACAAGGCCGAACAAGAAAAGCGGAGGATCCCCCAACTGTTCGATCGGGAAACCCTGGAACGGATCGATGCATTGCTCGCACCCTGTTATGACCGGAAGATCCTATACGCCTATGATGAGAAAGGCGAAAACCTCTTAGGCGGGGTCTATCTAGCAAAGGACCGAAACTCCTGTTACTACTTGTTGGGGAGCAGCGACCCGGATCAAAGGAGGGAAAACCCCTTGGGAAGGCTGCTTTACGAAGGCCACAAATGGGGCTCAGACCTAAACCTCCCTTTGGACCTTTTAGGAAGCATGGTCCCGTCCATCGAACGAGCCCATCGAAGGATGAGACCTGACCAAGTCCCTCACCATCGGGTCTATAAAAGAAGAGGGGCTATGATCGAACTTTTGCGCTCCTTTCAAGGGAAAACACTTTAAAAGGAAAAAACCTAGCCAAGATGTTCACGAACGTAATGCCCCATCGTTCGGCGCAATCCTTCTTCCAATCCCACTTCGGGTTCGTATCCTAGTTTATCCCGGATCTTTTCGATGGAAGCGGTCGAATATTGGACGTCACCCACACGGGGTTCTCCATACTCCGGATCGATAGAGGCGACCTCAGGGGCCCAATCGCTGAGCACCCGACGGAGCACCTCAAGGAGTTCCAAGAGTTCGGTGCCTTGACCGCAAGCAACATTGTACACCGTATTAAGAGCATCGGGATCACGGACGGTCGCTGCCAATTCATTGGCCCGAACCACATTATCGACGTGCGTAAAATCGCGCATCTGCGTACCATCCCCATGGACCAAAGGGGGTTCCCCGTTCAGAAAAGCCTTTACGAATTTGGGAATAGCAGCCGCATAGGGTCCTTCAGGATCTTGCCTTTGTCCGAAAACATTGAAATAGCGGAGCCCTATCACATCGATCCCGTACAGGTCGGCAAAGACTTTGGCATAAAGCTCATCAACGTACTTTGATACCGCATATGGAGAGATCTGCGTACCGATCCGTTCCTCCGTTTTGGGAAGGTCATCGATATCACCATAGACCGAGGAACTGGTTGCAAAAACGAAACGCTCCACCCCTTCATCCCGGGCTGCCACAAGGACCTGAAGGAACCCGTTCACGTTCACTTCGTTCGTTGATATAGGATCGGCGATGGAACGGGGGACGGACCCCAAAGCAGCCTGATGGAAGACGAGTTCGTTCCCTTCCATCGCTTCACGAACGGTTTCCGGATCCCGCATGTCCCCTTCGACGAAGCAGAATTCCTCCTTTCCTTCCAGATCTTGGATATTGGACCGATGACCGGTCGACAGGTCATCGAGGCAAGTCACCCGATTTCCTCGTTCCCAAAAGGCCTTGCAGAGATTCGACCCGATGAACCCTGCGCCACCCGTAACAAGGATCTTTCTATCGTTAAGAACTGCTCCCACTGGCCGGATTCATGTATTCCAAAGGAACAAGATCCGGGGATCTTTTCCCCTTACCCCTCTTTGGTGTCCATGTTCTTTAAATATTCCGAGATCCGCTGTTCCATCTCCTGGATCGCGGCTTCGTTCTGTTTGCGATCCCGATCCCCTTCGCTTTCGGACCTGGCTTGATCGGTCGCCAATTGTAGCCCTGCCATTGCGAGCAGATCCTTGTCATCGGTGACCGTATAAGAAGCCTGTAATTCGCGGATCTTCTGATCGAGCAGTTCAGCTCCCTTGCGCACGAACTCCTCCTCATCCATTCGCACCCGCATGCTGTAACTCCTCCCAGCGACCGTTACATTGATCCTTATGTTCTCTTCCTCCATCGCTTTATCGTTCCAACAACGAAATACACCGATCGATCTCACGGATCATCCCATCGATGCGCTTTTCAGCCTCTTGTTTTTGGGTACCGCTCGCCCCAACACCAGGACGTCCCAACTCCTCAACCTTCGCTTCTAGCTCATCGATCCGCTCTTCCTT
The DNA here is from genome assembly GCA_964537825.1 of uncultured Weeksellaceae bacterium. Taxonomy (GTDB): domain Bacteria; phylum Bacteroidota; class Bacteroidia; order Flavobacteriales_D; family CAYVSK01; genus CAZIDL01. The sequence goes on along the minus strand of CAZIDL010000092.1, from coordinate 2,630 downwards.
TTCCTGAACCGTGCGGGTCAGCTCGGCGTTCTTCTCTTCCGCCAATTCCTTTTCTGAACGCAAGCGTTCAGCATAGCGGATCAGCATCTCGATACGCTCTCTCAAGGCATCAGTAGCTTCGTGCGGGTCGCTCATGAACGGAGACTTTCCTTACCACGAAGTTAATCCATCCCGATGGTCCGGTCCCGGACCCTTTCATTGCTGCTTTTTGCAATTTCGTCGCCTCATGCGTTCCCTTCTTTCAAGCCTTATCATCCTATTGAGCTTCAATAGCCCGGCAATAGGTCAACAGGACAGCAGTGCCTATCATCCACCCCTGGGGATCGATCCGAGACTGGCCGGGAATTTCGGAGAACTCCGCCCGGGGCATTTTCACACTGGGGTGGATCTTAAGACCAAGGGACGGCGGGGGCTAAGCATCAAAGCCATCGAGCGCGGATATATCTCGCGCATCAAGATCCAGGAAGGGGGTTACGGAAAAGCCCTTTACGTCGATCATCCCGACGGCAACACTTCTGTCTACGCCCATTTGAAGCAATTTGCTCCCGCAATCGAGCAATTTCTTCGACAGATCCAGCACAAGCATCAACGCGGCCCCCTCGATCTGTATCCGGGAGAAGGGATGCTTCCTGTTGAGAAAGGGGAGATCATCGGCCAGTCCGGAAATAGTGGAAGTTCCTCCGCCCCTCACCTCCACTTCGAGATCCGCAACACCGCCTCCGAAGATCCTATCGACCCCTTGCTCTTCGACTTCGGGATCTCCGACCGGCGGCCTCCCAGGTTTCACGGTGTCAAGATCGATTGGGAGAGCGCAAAAGGGAAAAAAGGAAGAAAAGTCCTTCCGACCCGCAAGGTATCGAACGGGGAATACCGCCCTTCGACCGGAGGCCAGGTTCGGATCCCTCCGAGCAAAGAGCTTAAGATAGCCGTTCGATCGACCGACCAGGCTTCAGGAACGCACAATCCACTCGGGATCCAGCTGCTCGAACTTTACGTGGATCAGGAGCTCCGATATTCGGCCCGTTTCGACACCCTCGATTTCAGCAAGAACGGTTACATCAACGCCCATATCGACCATCCTTACCTCCATGAGGCCAGCCTCAAGTATCACAGGTGTTACGTGCTTCCCAACAACCAGCTGGAGATCTACGGAAAAAAGAACAGAGCACGTGGGACCTTACACCAGGTAACGGATAAGGGCCGTCGAGTACGGATCACAGCCTATGACCGTGAGGGCAATCGTTCCACCCTCAGGTTTCGCTTAAGCCCCTCTGAACCGGATCCCGGGTCAAAGCCTCCTGAAGAAGGTCCCGGCGAACGGATCCAATGCCGATGGAATGAACGCACGCAATACCGTACAGAAGGCTTCGAAATGACCATCCTGCCCCGGACCCTTTACCAGGACCATCAGATCACCGTTGATCCGGACTCGCTCAGAAGCTCTAAGACCCTCGTTCCCAACCATCAAGTTCACGATGCTTCGGTACCCGTCCACGACTCCTTTCTGGTCCGAATGGAACTCGATACCATACCACCGGGAGCAGAGGGCAAGCTCTTCATCATCTCTAAGGACGATCGATGGGGGGAGAAAGCCTACAAAGCTGAACTTGAAGACGGTTGGGCCAAGGGAGCAGTAAAACGCTTCGGGGAACTGAGCGTCCGAGTGGACAGTATCGCTCCAAATATCCGTCCAGTAAAGACCCGAGAGCAAGTCCCCAGCAAGAGCAGGGAACAGTTCCGCTTCCATTTGTCGGACGATCTGAGCGGCATTGACTCCTACGATGCCTTTATTGGAAGCGCTTGGTGCATCCCTTATTACGACAGCAAGAACGGGATCATCAAGGTAAAAGTGGGCGACCCTTATAGGTCTTTAAGCCCCGGTGACAAGAAGTTCATTCTCCGTGTGCGAGACCGCGCAGGGAACCAACGCAGCTTCATCAAAGAGGTAACGGTGAAATGAACCTATAAAGGAAAGTACCTTACGCGGGTGGATCACGGAGCCTCCACTTTCACCAACTTCTTCTGTAATTGCCGCTCAGAGCCTTTTAAACGCAGCACATAAACACCCGCTGAAAGACCTTCGACCTCGACCTCCATTTCCGAACGATGCTGCTCCGGGAGCCTTCTTTTCAAAAGTTCCCCCTGAACCGACCAAAGCTCTACCCGATCCCATTTCCCAGGCTCCATAGCTATATGCAGTTCGGATACCACGGGGTTGGGATAAAGCTTTGGGCCATCCTCCGAAGGAAATGAAGAACGCATGGAAGTATTGGTAGGGATCGTATCACGGTATTCGACGGAATTGACCGTTCCGTTCCGCACTACGATACGCAGGACCGGCACCCCCTCACCCGGTGCTAACCACTCATAGAGCACTTTCGAAGGTCGATAGGATGCAAAGTCGATACCAAGGGAATCGCTCTTCAGGGAGTCCCTTATCCGAAGGACACTCCGAACCCGGAGGGTTTTCGAATAGCTTTCATAAGGCGTGATCAGCGTCCCGACCCCATCCACCTCTACTCCTCGCCATCGCTCCTGTTGGTAATAGAGACCTGGGACATCATCCATGACAAGACGGGCATAAGAAGAGTCCGTAACCCCGTGTTGGAGCGGATGGGGATAGACCGTAT